>JAJTCN010000054.1 GCA_021323335.1 Ramlibacter sp. | reverse complement strand
CCAGGGCGGACTGGGTGGATTCGGCGGCTTCCTGCAGGGCCAGCTTGGAGGCGGTGACGTTCAGCTCGATGAGCTTCTCGACGCCTTCGAAGGCCTTGGCGGTCAGGCCAAACAGGGTTTCGACGTTGGCCTTCTGGGCGGCCATGATTTGTTCGACGGTCAGCATGTGGATTCTCCGGATGAGGTTGAGGGTGGACTTCTTCGCCTGCGCTTCAACCGGGTCTTGCCATGTTGCAGTGCAGCATAGATGGAAGTATACGGGCGTCCGGCCCGATTGCAAGCGTTTTTTGTTGCGGCGCAGCAAACTGGTGGCGCTTCCCTAAACCTGCTCGACCGTACCGGCACCGGACAATGGCGCGATGCAGGTGTTCTACGCCAACCAGTTCGTGCTGCCCCTGCCGCCCGGCCACCGCTTTCCCATGGGCAAGTACCAGCTGCTGCGGGACCGCCTGGCCGCCGAGCTGCCCGGCATCCGCCTGATGCAGGCCGAACCGGCCACCGATGGCGAGCTGGCACTGGTCCACACCCCCGCGTACATCCAGGCCATCGGCGACGGCTCGGTGGACCCGAAAGTGATGCGGGAGATCGGCTTTCCCTGGAGCACCGCGATGGCGGAGCGCGCGCGCCGCTCGGTGGGCGCCACCATCGCGGCCTGCCGCGCCGCCTTCCGCGAAGGCGTCGCCGCCAACATCGCCGGCGGCACGCACCACGCGTATGCCGACAAGGGCGGCGGGTTCTGCGTCTTCAATGATGCCGCCGTGGCCACGCGGCTGATGCAGGCGGAGCACGCCCGCCGCAGCCGCACGCAGCTGTTGGTGGCGATCGTCGACCTGGACGTCCACCAGGGCAACGGCACGGCGCGCATCTTCCGCGACGACCCCGCCGTCTTCACGCTGTCGCTGCACGGGCAGAAGAACTTCCCCTTCCGCAAGGAAGCCGGCGACCTGGACGTCGACCTGCCGGATGGCACCCGCGACGACGCCTACCTGCACGCACTGGAACGCGCGCTGGAGGAACTGGCGCACCGCTTCGACCCGGGCCTGGTGATCTACCTGGCCGGCGCCGACCCGCACGAGGGCGACCGCCTGGGCCGCCTGAAGCTCACGTGGGACGGCCTGGAGGCGCGCGACCGGCGCGTGTTCGACTGGGCCTGGCAGCGCGGCGTGCCGCTGGCCTTCGCGATGGCGGGCGGCTACGGCACCCGCATGGAGGACACGGTGCAGGCGCAGATGAACACTTTCGCGGCCGCCTTGGACTATGCGCAGCGCTGGCACAATCGCCCGCGATGACCGATCCCGCCACCGAGAAGCCGCAGCCCGAGGGTCGCGCGGGCTACAAGGCCTTCCGCACGATCAACACCCGCTGGATGGACAACGACGCCTACGGCCACGTCAACAACGTCGTCTACTACAGCTGGTTCGACACCGCGGTCAATGCGCACTTGATCGAGCAGGGCGTGCTGGACATCCACGGCGGCGAAACCATCGGCCTGGTGGTGGAGACCGGGTGCAACTACTTCGCGCCGGTGGAGTTTCCGCAGACCGTCGAAGCCGGCCTGCGCGTCGCCCGCCTGGGCAACACCAGCGTGCGCTACGAGGTCGGCCTGTTCCTGCAGGGCGAACCGCTCACCGTGGCCAAGGGCCATTTCGTGCACGTGTACGTGGACCGCGCCACCCGCCGGCCGACATCCGTCCCCGCTCCCCTGAAGAAAGTCCTGGAGGCCCTGCTTTGAATCCTTTGCAAGTGGCGACGGTCGTGGCCGATCCTGCCAGCGTCGACGCCGCCATCACCAGCCGCTTTTCCTGCCGCGCCTTCCTGCGCGACCGGGACGTGCCGCGCGAGACCGTCCTGGAGATCCTGGAGGTCGCCAGCCGCGCGCCGTCCGGCACCAATACGCAGCCCTGGCGCGCGTACGTGCTGCAGGGCGCCACGCGCGACGCGCTGGCGGACAAGGTGTGCGCCGCGCACGACGCGATCTATGCCGACCCGGCGGTGGCCGCGCAATACACCGAGGAATACGAGTACTACCCGACCAAGTGGGTGTCGCCGTACATCGACCGCCGGCGCGAGAACGGCTGGGGCCTGTACGGGCTGCTGGGCATCGCCAAGGGCGAGAAGGACAAGATGCATGCGCAGCACCAGCGCAACTTCCGCTTCTTCGACGCGCCGGTCGGCCTGATGTTCACCATGGACCGCATCCTCGGCCGCGGCTCCCTGATGGACTACGGCATGTTCCTGGAAAACGTGATGGTGGCCGCGCGCGCGCGGGGCCTGCACACCTGCCCGCAGGCGGCCTGGAACGGCTTTTCGCGCATCATCCTGCCGCACGTGGGCGCGGGCGAGGGCGAGATGCTGGTGTGCGGGATGTCGCTGGGGTACGCCGACCTGCAGGCGCCGGTGAACACCTTCCACACGCCGCGCGAGCCGGCGGCGTCGTTCACGCGCTGGGTGGAGTGAGCTAGCGGCTCTTGTCGGTGGGGTCGAGGCGGAAGTCGGGGTTGCGCTTTTCCCAGTCGCTTGCGTCGCGGACGGCATCTTCCCTGGCCAGCCCGTGGCGTTGCTGGATGCGTCCGAGCAGCTGGTCGCGGCGGCCGGCGATGACGTCGAGGTCGTCCTCCGTGAGGCGGCCCCACTGCTCCTTGACCTTGCCCTTCAGCTGCTTCCATCGCCCCTGGATGCGATCCTGGTTCATCGCCGGATGCTCGCCGCCGCTGCTGGCTCAACCGGTAGGAAGCTCCCCGCTGGCCGGGTAGGCGCCCGCCTACCGGCTCGTTCAGGAGGGAGCGCGGGCATCGGATTGGTTATGCTCGGCGCCCAGGAGGAGACACCCCGCCATGAAATCCGTCCGGCCGCTGCTGCTGGCCTGCGCCTTGCTGTGGCCGCACTGGGCCGCCGCCGCCGAGATCGACGCCAGCCGCTTTTCGCCGCTGTGGGGCGTGCCGTTCGCCGGCATCCTGCTGTCGATCGCGCTCATGCCGCTGCTGACGCCGTTCTTCTGGCACCGCCACTTCGGCAAGGTCGCGGCCGCCTGGTCGCTGGCTTTCCTGGTGCCGTTCGCGCTGGCGTTCGGTGCCCCGGCCGCGGGAGCCGCCGTCGTCCATGCGGCGGTGGCCGAATACCTGCCCTTCGTCATCCTGCTGACGGCGCTGTTCACGGTGGCCGGCGGCATCTTCATCCGCGGCAACCTGCACGGCAGCCCCGGGCTGAACACCGCGATCCTGGCGATCGGGGCGGTGCTGGCCAGCTTCATGGGCACCACGGGCGCGTCGATGCTGCTGATCCGGCCGCTGATCCGCGCCAACGACAACCGCAGGCACACGGCGCACACGGTCATCTTCTTCATCTTCATCGTGTCGAACGCCGGCGGCTCGCTGACGCCGCTGGGCGACCCGCCGCTGTTCCTGGGCTTCCTGAAGGGCGTGGACTTCTTCTGGACGGTGAAGCACATCTTCCCCGAGACGCTGTTCCTGGTCGGCTCGCTGCTGCTGGTCTTCTACGCGCTGGACTGGTTCTTCTATCACCGCCGCGAGGAGATCCAGCCCGCCGACCCGACCCCCGATACGCGCGGCGTGGGCTTCGACGGCGCGCGCAATTTCTGGCTGCTGGGCGTCGTCATCGCCCTGGTGCTCATGAGCGGCATGTGGAAATCCCCCGTGGTCTTCCACGTCTTCGGGACCGACGTCGGCCTGCCGGGGCTCCTGCGCGACATCGGACTGATCGTGGTGACCATCGTCTCGCTGCGGATCACGCCCTCGCAGGTGCACGAGGACAACCAGTTCTCCTGGGGCCCCATGCAGGAGGTGGCGAAGCTGTTCGCCGGCATCTTCATCACCATCATCCCGGTGATCGCCATGCTGCGGGCCGGCATCGACGGACCTTTCGGCGGCGTGATCGCGGCGGTCACCCGGCCCGACGGCACGCCCGATCCCGCCATGTACTTCTGGGCCAGCGGCGTCCTGAGCTCGTTCCTCGACAACGCGCCGACCTACCTGGTCTTCTTCAACACCGCGGGCGGCGACCCTCAGGTGCTCATGACCCAGCTGGCGCCGGTGCTGGCCGCCATCTCCGCGGGCTCGGTCTTCATGGGCGCCAACAGCTACATCGGCAACGCGCCCAACCTGATGGTCAAGGCCATCGCCGAGGAGCGCGGTGTCAAAATGCCCAGCTTCTTCGGCTACATGCTGTGGTCGGTAGGCATCCTGGTCCCGCTGTTCGTGGTCATGACCTTCATCTGGTTCGTATGAGCAAACCCCGCCTCCTCGTCGCCCGGGCCGTGTTCCCGGAAACCCTGGCCCGCCTCGAGCAGCACTTCGAGGTGGAGCACAACCAGGCCGACGCCGCCTGGAGCAAGCAGGACCTGATCGCGCGGCTGCGCGGCAAGGCCGGCGCCTTCACCACCGGCACCGAGCGCATCGACGCCGAAGTGCTGGCCGCCTGCCCCGAGCTGAAGGTCTGCGCCAACATGGCCGTGGGCTACAACAACTTCGACGTGCCGGCGATGACGGCGAAGGGCGTGCTGGCGACCAACACGCCCGACGTCCTGACCGAGACGACGGCCGACTTCGGCTTCGCGCTGCTGATGGCCACGGCCCGCCGCATCGCGGAGAGCGAGCATTACCTGCGTGCCGGCAAGTGGACCAAGTGGAGCTACGACATGTTCGCCGGCGCCGAGGTGCACGGCAGCACGCTGGGCATCCTGGGCATGGGCCGCATCGGGCAGGGCATCGCCCGGCGCGGCGCCCACGGCTTCGGCATGAACGTGATCTACCACAACCGTTCGTGGCTCTCGCCCGACCTCGAGGCGGCGTGCAGGGCGCGCTACGTGTCGAAGGACGAACTGCTGATGACCGCCGACCACGTGGTGCTGGTCCTGCCGTATTCGGCCGAATCGCACCACACCATCGGCGCGGCGGAACTGGCGAAGATGAAGCCCACCGCGACGCTGGTGAACATCGCGCGCGGCGGCATCGTCGACGACGCCGCGTTGGCGCAAGCCCTGCGCGACAAGCGCATCGCGGCGGCCGGCCTGGACGTGTTCGAGGGCGAGCCCAAGGTCCACCCCGACCTGCTCACCGTGCCCAACGTCGTGCTGACGCCGCACATCGCCAGCGCCACGGTGCCGACGCGCCGCGCGATGGCCGACCTGGCGGCGGACAACCTGATCGGCTTCCTGGTGAATGGCAAGCCCCTGACCCCCCTGAACCCGGAAGTGCTGACCTAGTGGAAATCTGGATCGTCATGGCGCTGGCGTTCGCCAGCGTCGTCCTGCTGGTGGCGCTGGTCGTGCGCAAGCCGCCGGTGGTGGACACAGGCCGGGCGGAACTGCTGGCCGCCAACGAGCGGCTGGAGCGCGAACTGCGGCGCGAGATCAGCGAATCCCTGCGCGGCCTGCGCGGCGAGCTCACGCACACGCTGGCCACCTTCCAGGAAACGCTGACCCGGCAGGCGCAGGAGACCACCCGCACCCAGAACGCGCAGATCGATGCCTTCTCGCAGCAGCTCACGATGATGCAGAAGACGCTGGCGGACACGCTGGCGGTGCAGTTGCAGTCGCTGAGCGAGGCCAATGCGCGCCGCATGGCCGAAGTGCGCATGACGCTGGAGACGCAGCTGGCCTCCATGCAGCAGACCAACGCGGCGAAGCTGGAGGAAATGCGCAAGACGGTGGACGAAAAGCTGCAGACCACGCTGGAGACGCGCCTGGGCGAAAGCTTCAAGCAGGTCGCCGAGCGGCTGGAGCAGGTGCACAAGGGCCTCGGCCAGATGCAGTCGCTGGCGCAGGGCGTGGGCGACCTGCAGCGCGTGCTGACCAACGTCAAGACGCGCGGCATGTTCGGCGAGGTGCAGCTGGAGAACCTGCTGGAGCAGGTGCTGACGCCGGAGCAGTACGGCAAGCAGGTGGAAACCAAGCCGCGCAGCAACCAGCGGGTGGATTTCGCCATCAAGTTTCCCGGGCGCAGCGCCGACGGCTCGCCAGTCTGGCTGCCCATCGACGCCAAGTTCCCGCGCGAGGATTACGAGCGCCTGCTGGACGCGCACGACCGGGCCGACCAGGCCGGCGTGGACAGCGCGGGCCGCGCGCTGGAAGTGCGCATCCGCGAAGAGGCGAAGACGATCTGCGAGTACTACCTGGCGCCCCCGCACACGACCGATTTCGCCATCCTGTTCCTGCCGATCGAGAGCCTGTACGCGGAAGTGCTGCGCCGGCCCGGGCTGATGGACAAGCTCCAGCGCGACTACCGCGTCACGCTGGCCGGGCCCACGACGCTGCTGGCGATGCTCAACAGCCTGCACATGGGCTTTCGCACGCTGGCCCTCGAGCAGCAGGCGTCGGAAGTCTGGAAGGTGCTGGGCGCCGTCAAGACCGAATTCGACCGCTACGGCGAATGGGTGGCGCGCATCAAGGAGCAGGTGCAGAAGGCCGCGGACACCGTCGACAAGGCGGAGACGCGAACCAAGATGATGCGGCGCGCGCTGAAGGACGTCGAGGCGCTGCCCGACACCCAGTCGCAGGCGCTGCTGCCCATGGTCGACCCGAACGGTGACGACAGCGACACCTGACAGCTCCGGGCTGACGCGCGAGCTCGCCCGACTCATCACCGGCCACGTGTTCCTGCATGCCTGCATGGCGGGCATGCGCATGGCCTCGCCGCTGCTCGCGCTGCGCGAGGGCTACAG
Organism: Ramlibacter sp.; assembly: GCA_021323335.1. Taxonomy (GTDB): domain Bacteria; phylum Pseudomonadota; class Gammaproteobacteria; order Burkholderiales; family Burkholderiaceae_C; genus Ramlibacter. The sequence goes on along the minus strand of JAJTCN010000054.1, from coordinate 13,063 downwards.
CGAGGCCGCCGTGGGCGTGCTGCTGGCGCTCTATGCGCTGACGCAGGTGTTCCTGGCGCTGCCCGCCGGCCGCTACGCCGACCGGCATGGCCTGAAGCGCCCGGTGGCCTGGAGCGTGGCGGCGGCGGCGCTGGGCGCGGGAGCGGCGGTGGCCTTCCCGGTCTTCCCGGTGCTGTGCTTCAGCGCCCTGCTGACCGGCGGGGCGACCGGCGCCGCCGTGATCGCGCTGCAGCGCCACGTGGGCCGGGCGGCGCAGACGCCGACCCAGCTCAAGCAGGTGTTCTCGTGGCTGGCCATCGGCCCGGCCTTCTCCAACTTCCTCGGCCCCTTCGTGGCGGGGCTGGTGATCGACCACGCCGGCTTCCGCTGGGCGTTCTTCGTGATGGCGGTGCTGCCGCTGCTGGCCTGGGCCTTCATCCACGGCACCCGCGAGGCGGCGCTGCCCGAAGCGTCGGCGCGGGCGAAGCCGGGGCGCGCCTGGGACCTGGTGCGGGAGCCGATGTTCCGCCGGCTGCTGCTGGTGAACTGGTTCCTCTCCTCCGCCTGGGACGTGCACACCTTCGTGGTGCCGGTGCTCGGCTACGAGCGCGGCCTGTCCGCCTCGGTGATCGGCACCATCCTCGGCGCCTTCGCCATGGCTGCTGCGCTGGTGCGGGTGGTGCTGCCGGTGGTCGCGGCGCGGCTCAGCGAATGGGCGCTGGTGGCGGGGGCGATGATCGCCACCGCGCTGATCTACGCCGTGTACCCCTTCATGAACACCGCCGTCTCGATGGGCGTGTGTTCGGTGCTGCTCGGCATCGCGCTGGGAACGGTGCAGCCCATGATCATGAGCATGCTGCACCAGATCACGCCGCACCACCGCCACGGCGAGGCGGTGGGCATGCGGCTGATGGTGATCAACGCATCCAGCGTGGCGATGCCGATCCTGTTCGGCGTGGCCGGCACCGTGGTGGGCGTCAGCGCGGTGTTCTGGGCGGTGTCGGCGTGGCTGGGCGCCGGCTCGCGCCTGGCCTTCGGCCTCAGAGACGATAGAAGGTCTTGATCAGGTTCCAGGCGGTTTCCGGATCGTCCGCGAACTGGAACAGGTCCAGGTCGGCCGCCGAGATGACGCCTTCTTCCACCATCATCTCGAAGTTGATCAGCCGCTTCCAGTAGTCGGTGCCGAACAGCACGATCGGCACCTGCCGCGCCTTGCGCGTCTGCACCAGCGTGATCACCTCGAACAGCTCGTCCAGCGTGCCGAAGCCGCCCGGGAAGGCCACCAGCGCCTTGGCCCGCATCATGAAGTGCATCTTGCGCAGGGCGAAGTAGTGGAACTTGAAGGACAGCGCCGGCGTGACGTACTGGTTGGCCGCTTCCTCCATCGGCAGGGCGATGGCCAGGCCGACGCTGACGCCGCCCGCTTCGTGGGCGCCGCGATTGGCCGCCTCCATGATGCCCGGGCCGCCGCCGGTGCACACGAACAGCATGTCGCGCGGCTCCTTGCCGGCGCTGTACTCGGCGACGATGCGCCCGAATTCGCGCGCCTTCTCGTAGTAGTGCGCGTTGCGCGCCAAGGCGCGGGCCCGGCGCTCGTCGAGCGGCGCGGGGCCGGTTTCGCCCCCGGCGTCCGGTGTCTGCACCACCGTGCCGGCGGCAGCGGCTTTCTGCACCAGGGCGTCGGCGCCCTGCTGGTCGCGAAAGCGCGCGCTGCCGAAGACGACGATGGTGTTCTCGATGCCGTGGGCCTGCTGCTCCAGGTCGGGCTTGAGCATCTCCAGCTGGAAGCGGATGCCGCGGGTTTCCCGGCGCAGCAGGAACTCGGGGTCGGCGAAGGCGAGGCGGCCGGCGTCCGGGTCCAGGGGCAGGCCGGCGTCGGAATGGGCCTTGAGGGTGGCCCAGGCATCGGCCAACCGTCGGTCGTGAATGTTGCGGGTCGAAGACATAGGCGGCATTGTGGCCGGAATCCCGGGGCCGAAAGGCTTCACGACCGTCGAGGAGAGGGCTATCCTCGCGCCAAACCAGGGCCGGAGGGGCAACCAGGTGGACGACGCGCTGTATCACGTGCTGTACGAAGGTCGCCGGATGGGTCCGTACGACCGCCGCACCATCGTCGGCATGCGGGTCAAGAAGGCCTTGTCCAGCGACCAGGTGGTGGTGGCGCCGGACGGCGCCGAGATGACCGTGGCCGAGCTCGTCCACGGAGGTTTGGCGCAGGTTCCGCAGCGCCAGGAGGGCGAGACGCTCGGGCCCGCGCGCGTGGGCGGCAGCTACTCCGTGGTCGAGGGCATCTATCCGGCCAGGTTGCTGGAGGTGGAAGGCGCGGGCTACGCCGTGCCGGCCTTCAAGGACGAAGTCGAGCTGCGCGTGCAGACCAGGGTGCTGCGGCTGGCGGGCCGGTTCCGCGAAGGCCGGGCCTGGAAGGAAGACCGCGTCAAGTTCCCGCTGCAGGACATCCAGCATGCGCGGCTCGGCGGCACGGTGGTCGACCTGTGGGTGCGGGTGGCGGAGCAGGGGGGCCTGCAGCGCATCTCGCTCGACCTGCTGTCGCGCGACGCCGCCGGCGAACTGGCCGGGGCGCTCCCGCATGCGGTGCCTTACCCCGGCAGCGAACCGCTGGCCGCCCGGCCGGCCGGCGGCAGCGCATTCCATCCTTGGCTTTGGACCGTGGTGGTGGGAACCGCGGTGTTCGTGACGGTGGTGCTGGTGTGGGTGCTGTTGAACCGGCGCTGAGCGGCTACAACCCCAGCGCCAATCCGATCGGCACGAACACCAGTGCCACCGCATTCCCCAGCAGGATCATCGCGGCCACCCGCTCCGGCTCCTGCTCGTAGCGCTCCGCCAGCAAGTACTGCATCACGGCCGGCGGCAGCGAGGCGAACAGGATCAGCTGCGCGCGCGCCATGCCTTCGAGGTCGAGCGCCCAGGCCAGCGGCAGCGCCACCGCCAGCCCGACCAGCGGGCGGGCGAACGCGCCGATCAGGCCCAGCGGCACGTCGCGCCGCCGCAGCTGCGTCAAGCGCACGCCGAGGGCGAACAGCATCAGCGGCACCATCGCCTCGCCCAGCATCTTCAGCCCGCTGAACAGCATGTCGGGCGGCCGCACGCCGGTCACGGCGCTGGCGAAACCGAGCGCGCTGGCGATCATCAGCGGGCTGAGCAGCAGGTCGCGCGTGCGGGCATGGACGCTGGTGATGCGCGCCCCCAGCGAGAAGTGGATGACGTTGCTCAGCGAAAACAGCGCCACCGCCGCGCCGAAGCCCTGCGGGCCGAAGGCCAGCAGCGCCAGCGGCAGGCCCATGTTGCCGCAGTTGGTGAACATCACCACCGGCACCAGCGTGCGCGGCTGCGTGCGCGTGACGCGCGCGACGCCCCAGCCGACCACGCCGGTCAGCAGGATCAGCAGCGCCCCGCCCAGCAGCAGCGGCAGGTGCTCGCGCAGCTGGAATTCCTTGCCCGCCAGCGCCGTGTACACGATGACGGGCGACAGCACGTCCAGCATGATGCGGTTGAAGCCCGTCATCTCGGGCCGCGCGCGGCGCGCGTAACCGTAGCCGATGGCCACGATCAGGAACACCGGCACGATCACCTGCGCGATGCGCGCGACCGAATCCATCAGGCGCTCCGCGGCGCCAGCCAGGCCAGCAGGCGGTCCCGCGCGGGCGCCAGGCTCTTGTACTGCAGCACCGCGTCGCTCATCGAGGCCAGCGAAGCGTGCAGCCGACGCGCGTCATCCGCCGAGCGCACCGCGTCGTGCAGCGGCTCGAGCATGACGCGGATGGTGAAGATGGCTTGCCCCGGCACCCCCGGCACCGGGAAGAAGGTCTGGCGTTCGGAGCGCAGCCAGCACTGGCGGGCGAAAGCTTCCGGGTCCGCCGTCACCGGCCAGGGCTCACGGCCGTGCCGGCGCGGATGCTGGTCGTAGCGGCCACTGGGAGTGACGGTCCAGACGAAACGCTCGAAGTGCCCGCCGCCGGTGACCAGCTGCACCAGCTGGCGGTGCGCGGCCAGCAGCGCCTGGTTGTCGGCCACGGGCGCATGCACGCTGTCGAAGGCCAGGCCGAGCTTGTCTTCCGGTGCCCAGTGCGAGGGCACCGACACGCACAGCCAGGGCAGGGTGGTGCTCGCGCCATCGAGCAGGGCGAAGTCTTCCTCGAAGGCCAGCTCGATGGGCTCTTGCGCGGCCAGCCCTTCGCTGCGCGCCTGCGCCAGGATCGCCTGCACCGGCACGCGCGCATCGAAGCCGGGCACGGCCAGCCGGCTGGCCCCGCTGTCGACCACCCGCTTCTTCTCCTGCCACAGCACGCTGCCCGGCGCCAGCGGCGTCAGGTGCCGCGCGCCGCGGTCCAGCCGCTGCAGGCCGGGCTGCATGCGAAAGGGGACGGCGGCGCGGGACAGGTCGAAGGGCATGGGACGAAGGCTCCTCGCGGAGACGAAAAAGGCTCCTTGCGGAGCCTCGTGGGGGCGTACCGGGAGCCGGGTCCTCAGACGCGGCGGCGGTATTCGCCGGTGCGCGTGTCGACCTCGACCTTGTCGCCCTGCGCCACGAAGATCGGCACGCCGATCTCAAAGCCCGTGGCCAGCTTGGCGGGCTTGAGCACCTTGCCGGAGGTGTCGCCCTTGACGGCGGGTTCGGTCCAGGTGATCTCGCGCTCGACGCTGGTGGGCAGCTCGACCGAGATGGCCTTGCCTTCGTAGAACACCACTTCGGCGGGCATGCCCTCCTCGAGGTAGTTCAGGGCGTCGCCCATGTTCTCCTTCTCCACCTCGTACTGGTTGTACTCGGCGTCCATCCAGACATACATGGGGTCGGCGAAGTAGGAGTACGTGCAGTCCTTCTTCTCCAGCACGATCTGGTCCATCTTGTCGTCGGCCTTGAAGACGGTCTCGGTGCCCTGGTTGTTCAGCAGGGACTTGAGCTTCATGCGGACGGTGGCCGAGTTGCGGCCGCCGCGCGAGTATTCGGTCTTGAGCACGACCCACGGCTGGCCGTTGTTCATGATCACGTTGCCGGCGCGGATTTCTTGAGCGATTTTCATGTCGGTGTCTTCGGATGGGAGCCGCGGCGCGCTGGTCAGGCGAAGGCGGCGGGGCGCGCGCGGCCGCCGGGAGGCGTGGGGCGCAAAGCTCTATATTCTACCGCGACCGGCGGCGAAGCGCTCCAGCTCGGCGGAGAGTTCGGGCAGGGCCTCGGCGCGCTCCCGGGCGATGCGCGCCGTTTCGCGCCATCCCTCCATGTCGATGGCGGGCAGCGCACCCTGGCCGACCCCGTTCCACGCCAGGAAGAATTCACGCAGCTCCGCCGGCGGCTTCAGCCAGTCCAGGAAAGCCTGCAGCTTCGCGTGGTGGGCGCCGTCGTCCTGCGGATAGATGTGCCAGACGAAGGGCACGCCCGCGAGCAGGGCCCGCACCAGGGAATCCTCGCCGCGCACGAAATTGAGGTCGCAGGACCACAGGAGGTGGTCGTATTCCCGCTGGTCCAGCAGGGGCAGGAAGCGCAGGCGCAGCTTGCCGCCGGCCTCGACGCCGGCGGCCCGCACGGCCGCGGCGGCGCGGCCCGCAGTCACCAGGAGCTCGGTCGTCCGCGGCCCGGAGCGCAATTGCCACAGCAGGCCCGGCAAGGCCGCGGGCTCGTAGCAGAACAGGCTGACGACCTGGGCCTGCGGGTCGTCCACTCCCCACTGGCGCAGCCAGGCGCTCCGGTCGAAGCCAGCGCGGCGCGCGGGCAGGTCCGCCTCGCGCAGCAGGCCGGCGGTGCGGGGCGTGAAGCCCGGATAGACGAAACGCTTCACCAAACCGGCGCCGGGGCCCTGCAGCACGGGCGAGGGCAGGCCGTGGCTGCGTTCCACGTAGCTCTCCGCGGAGAGGTACTCCAGGTTCAGCCACGCGGGGACGGGCCGGGCCGCGGCCATGCGGGCGACGAAGGCCGGCGGCGGGTCGCAACCGAAGGCCTCCACCACCACGTCGCCGGGTTCGGTGACCGGCGTGTGCGCGTCCCAATGCACGACCTCCACCCCGGGCGCGCCGGCCGGCGCCATCCAGGCCAGCAGCGCCGGGTCGTCGATCCACAACCGCACCTGCCCGCCGCGCGCGCCCAGCGCCGCCGCCACGCGCCAGCAGACGCCCGCGTCGCCGTGGTTGTCGATCACCCGGCATAAAAGATCCCAGCGCATGCGCCCGGATAATAGGGGACATGGTGCAGCAGCATTCCGACGAACTCCTGGCGCAGGTCGCTGCCCTGCCGTCGCTGCCCGGGGTCTACCGCTACTACGACGCCGACGGCGGCGTGCTCTACGTGGGCAAGGCCCGCAACCTGAAGAAGCGCGTCTCCAGCTACTTCCAGAAGAACCATGGCGGCACCCGCATCGGCCACATGGTGGGCAAGATCGTGCGGCTGGACACGACCGTGGTGCGCTCGGAAGCCGAGGCGCTGCTGCTCGAGAACAACCTGATCAAGACGCTGGCGCCGCGCTACAACATCCTGTTCCGCGACGACAAGAGCTATCCCTACCTCAAGATCACCGGCGCGCCGGACAAGGCCGGCGTGGCCGGCGGCCGCGGCGGCGCGCCTTCCGCGCTGGTGTTCCCGCGGGTCGCGTACTACCGCGGCAGCGTGGACCGCAAGCACCGCTACTTCGGCCCGTACCCCAGCGCCTGGGCGGTGAAGGAATCGATCCAGCTGCTGCAGAAGGTCTTCCGCCTGCGGACCTGCGAGGACACGGTGTTCGCCAACCGCACGCGGCCCTGCCTGCTGTACCAGATCAAGCGCTGCTCGGGGCCGTGCGTGAACCTGGTGGCGCCGGACGACTACCACCGCGACGTGCTCAACGCCGAGGCCTTCCTGCGCGGCGACACGCAGGCGGTGCTGCAGGCGCTGGAGCAGCGGATGATGGCCCACGCCGAGAAGCTGGAGTTCGAGCAGGCCGCGGAGCTGCGCAACCAGATGGGCGCGCTGTCCAAGGTGCTGCACCAGCAGTCGGTGGAAACGGCTTCGGACAAGGACGTGGACATCCTCGCCGTGCAGGTGCAAGGCGGCAAGGCCTGCGTCAACCTGGCCATGGTGCGCGGCGGCCGGCACCTGGGCGACCGCGCCTACTTCCCCAGCCACGTGGAGGACGCCAGCGCGGTGCAGGAGTTCGACGACGCGGCGGACGCGGTGGCCGCGCAGCCGGTGGAAGTGCAGGTGCTGGAGGCCTTCATCGCGCAGCACTACCTGGGGGTGCCGGTGCCCTCGGCGCTGATCACCAGCCATGCGGTGGCGCCCGAACTGTGCGAGGCGCTGTCGGTGCAGGCGGGCGCGCGCATCGCCGCCGTCCACAACCCGCGCGGGCAGCGCCGCCTGTGGCTGGAGATGGCGCAGAAGAACGCGCAGCTGCAGCTGGCGCGCCTGCTGGCCGAAGAAGGCTCGCAGCAGGCCCGCACGCGGGCGCTGGTGGAGGCGCTGGACCTGGCGCCGGACCACCTGGACACCTTCCGCGTGGAGTGCTTCGACATTTCGCACACCGCCGGCGAGGCGACGCAGGCGTCCTGCGTGGTGTTCCACCGCCACCAGATGCAGAACCGCGAATACCGCCGCTACAACATCGACGACATCACGCCCGGCGACGACTATGCGGCCATGCGGCAGGTGCTGACGCGCCGCTACGCCAAGCTGGCGCAGGCCGGGCGCGACACGCCGGACGCCACGCCGGCGGAAGAACCGGTGGTGGAGGACAGCGGCCCGGTGGAAGTGGACCTTTCGGCCGAGTCGGCGCCGGTGGTGGTGGCCGAGGCCGTCGCGGAAGCCGCGGTGGAGGGCAAGCCCAAGCGCGAAAAGGTCGGCGGCGGCGGCAGCGCCCAGCGCCTGCCGGACCTGGTGCTGGTGGACGGCGGCCGCGGGCAGGTGAGCATGGCGCGCGAGGTGTTCGCCGAGCTGGGGCTGGACCTGTCGGTGATCGTGGGGGTGGAAAAGGGCGAGGGGCGCAAGGTGGGCCTGGAGGAGCTGGTGTTCGCCGATGGCCGCGAGAAGGTCTACCTGGGGCGCGAGTCCGCCGCGCTGATGCTGATCGCCCAGATCCGCGACGAGGCGCACCGCTTCGCCATCACCGGCATGCGCGCGCGCCGCGCCCGGGTGCGGGTCGGCGGCAGCCAGCTGGAGGAAATCCCCGGCATCGGCGCCAAGAAGCGCGCCCGGCTGCTGCAGCGCTTCGGGGGCGTGCGCGGCGTCGCGGCGGCGAGCGTGGAGGACATCGCCAACGTGGAAGGCATCTCGCGGGAACTGGCGGAGGAGATCTACCGGGCGCTGCATTAGCCGGACTGGCGGGGCAAGTCATGCACAATCGCCCCATGTTCCTCACGGTCCCGACGCTGCTCACCTGGACGCGCATCATTGCCATTCCGTTGCTGGTGGGGGTGTTCTACCTGGGGCTGGAGCAGCGCCTGCAGAACCTGGTCGCCACGGTGATGTTCGTGGTGTTCGCGGCCACCGACTGGCTGGACGGCTACCTGGCGCGCAAGTTGAACCAGACCTCCGCGTTCGGCGCCTTCCTCGACCCCGTGGCGGACAAGTTCCTGGTCTGCGCCTCGCTGCTGGTGCTGGTGGAACTGCAACGGGTGGACGTCTTCGTGGCGCTGATCATCATCGGCCGCGAGATCGCGATCTCGGCGCTGCGCGAATGGATGGCCCAGATCGGCGCGTCCAAGAGCGTGGCGGTCCACATGGTGGGCAAGGTCAAGACCACCGTGCAGATGATCGCCATCCCGTTCCTGCTGTTCCACGGCCAGCTGTTCGGGGTGATCGACACCAACCGCTGGGGCCGCTGGCTGATCTGGCTGTCGGCGATCCTCACGGTCTGGTCGATGATCTACTACCTGCGCAAGGCGCTGCCGGAAATCCGCCGCCGCGTGAAGAAGTAGATGGCCGACGCCGCCCGGCCCAGCGCCTGGATCCGGGCCATGCCCGCCGTCTTCGTGGTGATCTGGAGCACCGGCTTCATCGTCGCCCGCTACGGCATGCCGCATGCGCCGCCGTTCAAGTTCCTGGCCCTGCGCTACGTCCTCTCCGTCACCGCCTTCCTGTTCTGGGCGCTGGCGGCCCGCGCCGCCTGGCCGCGCGACCGCGTGCAGCTGGGCCACCTGGCCGTCACCGGCATCCTGATGCACGCCGGCTACCTGGGCGGCGTCTGGGCGGCCGTCAAGACCGGCATGGGCGCGGGCCTGGCGGCGCTGCTGGTCGGGCTGCAGCCGGTGCTCACCGCGGTGTGGGTGTCCAGCCGCGGCGGCGAGGTCGCCATGCGCCAGTGGGCCGGCCTGGGTCTCGGGCTGGCCGGCCTCGTGCTCGTGGTGTGGCAGAAGCTGGGGCTCGGTGAAGTCGGTCCGCTGAACATCACGTTCGCCGGTGTCGCGCTGCTGGCCATCACCGCGGGCACGCTGTACCAGAAGCGCTTCGTGACGCCGTGCGACGTGCGCACCGCCAACCTGGTGCAGCTGGCCGCCGCGTTCCTGGTCACCCTGCCGCTGGCGCTGCTCGAACCGGAGGCGATGCGCTGGGTGATGTCCGACGGCAGCGTCAATGGTGAACTGGCCGGGGCGATGGCGTGGTCGGTGTTCGGCCTCACGCTGGGCGGCAGCTCGCTGCTCTACCTGCTGATCCAGCGCGGCGCCGCGACCAGCGTCACCAGCCTGATGTACCTGGTGCCGCCGGCCACCGCGCTGATGGCCTGGGTGCTGTTCGACGAGCCGATCACGCTGCTGATCGTGGCCGGCATGGCGCTCACCGCCGTGGGCGTGAGCCTGGTGGTGCGGCAGAAGGCTTGACCTTCCACGGCTCGGCGCGAAAGCGCTCGGCCAGGAAGTCGACCAGCAGGCGGATCCGCCGGGGCGTGCTGGCGGTGTGCGGCGCCAGCCAGTGGATGTCGGCATCGACCATCGCGTAGCCTGGCAGCACGCGCATCAGTTCCCCGCTGGCCAGCGCCGCCGCGATGTCCCACAGGCTGCGCAGCATGATGCCGTGGCCGGCCAGGCACCAGTCCCGGACCAGCTCGCCCGAATTGCTGGACAGCGGGCCGCCGACGCGCACGCGCACCTCGCTGCGATCGCGCTCGCGCTGCAGCCGCCAGACGTCGAACTGATCGTTCTCGCGCGCCACCAGGCAGTCGTGCGCGGCCAGGTCCTCCACCGTCGACGGCACGCCGCGGTCCCGCAGGTACGCGGGCGCGGCCACCAGCACCCGCTGGTTGCGCGCGAGCCGGCGACCCGTCCATTCGCTGGCGCGGCCGCCGCGCACCGCCCACAGCCACACGGCGCCGTCGAAGCCCTCCACCGCCAGGTCGGGCAGCTGCTCCGTCAATTGCAGCTGCAGCTCGAGCTGCGGATGCCGCGCCTGGAACTCCGCGAGGGCCGGCCCCAGCCAGGCGCGGCCGAAACCGAAGGTGGCGGCCAGGCGGATGCGCCCGACCGGCTCGCGATGCCGCTCCTGCAGCTCCGCCTCCATCGACTGGAAGCCCGCCAGCAGGCCCTGCGCGCGCGCGCAGAGGGTCTCCCCCTCGGCGGTGGGCACCACGCGGCGCGTCGTGCGCTGGAAGAGCTTCAGGCCCAGCCGCGCTTCCAGCGCCGCCAGCCGCTTGGTGATGACGGAGGGCACGACATTCGCGCCGGCCGCCGCGCCCGCCAGGCTGCCGTGCTCGCGGATCGCCAGCAGCAGCTCGAGGTCGGCGCGGTCGAGTTGGGGTTTCATCATTGCCACCAAGGAAAGAATCGCTTGCCTGATTATTGCTGTCGCGGGCGGGGCGCCGGTGCCAGAATCCCCACCATGCTGGAAGGCTTCGAAACCCTGCGGATGGCGCGTGACGGCGTGGCGCTGCACGTGCGCCGGGCGGGGCAGGGCGCACCCCTGCTGCTGCTGCACGGCCACCCGCAGACGCACGCCATGTGGCATCGCGTTGCGCCGCAGCTGGCGCAACGCTTCAGCGTGGTGCTGATGGACCTGCGCGGCTACGGCGACGCCGGCCGGCCCGCGGCCGGCGAGGCATCCGCCGCCTATTCCAAGCGCGAGATGGCGCGCGACGCGCTGCACGTCATGCGCGAGCTGGGCCACCCGCGCTTCCAGGTGCTGGCCCACGACCGCGGCGCGCGCGTCGCGCACCGGCTCGCGCTGGACCATGCCGATGCGGTGCAGCGGATGCTGCTGCTGGACATCGCGCCGACGCTGCCGATGTACCGCAACACCACCGAGGCGTTCGCCCGTGCGTACTGGCACTGGTTCTTCCTGATCCAGCCGCCGCCGCTGCCGGAGGCGCTGGTCGAATCCGATCCCGCCCGCTACGTGCGCAGCGTGATGGGCGCGCGCCATGCCGGCCTGTCCGCCTTCGCGCCGGAGGCGCTGGCCGAATACGAGCGCTGCGCCGCCATCCCCGGCACCGCGGCGGCGGTCTGCGCCGACTATCGCGCCGGCGCCGGCATCGACCTGCGGCACGACCAGCAGGACGCCGACGCCGGCCGCAGGCTGGCGCAGCCGCTGCGCGTGCTGTGGGGCGAGCACGGCGCGGTGGGCCGCTGCTTCGACGTGCCGGCGCTGTGGCGCGCGGCCGCCGACGACTTCACCGGCCGCAGCCTGCCGTGCGGCCACTACATCGCCGAGGAGGCCCCCGAGCTTCTCCTCGAAGAAACCTTCGCATTCCTAAGGAGCAACCCGTGAGCAAGAAGAGAATCGCAGTCATCGCCGGCGACGGCATCGGCAAGGAAGTCATGCCCGAGGGCGTGCGCGTGGTGGACGCCGCGGCCCGCAAATTCGGCATCGACCTGCAGTTCGATACCTTCGATTTCTCCAGCTGGGACTACTGCGAGAAGCACGGCAAGTACCTGCCCGACGACTGGAAGGACCAGGTCGGCGGCCACGACGCCATCTTCTTCGGCGCGGTCGGCTGGCCCGAGAAGATCGCCGACCACACCTCGCTGTGGCAGTCGCTGCTGCTGTTCCGCCGCGAGTTCGACCAGTACGTCAACCTGCGCCCGGCGCGGTTGATGCCCGGCATCATCGCCCCCGTGGTGCGCAAGGACGGCAGCCCGCGCCTGCCGGGCGAGATCGACATGTACATCGTGCGCGAGAACACCGAGGGCGAATACTCCGCCGTCGGCGGCCGCATGTACCCCGGCACCGAGCGCGAGATCGTGATGCAGGAGACGATCATGTCCCGCGTTGGCGTCGACCGCGTGCTGAAATTCGCGTTCGAGCTGGCGAAGTCGCGGCCGAAGAAGCACCTGACCAGCGCCACCAAGTCCAATGGCATCGCGATCACCATGCCGTACTGGGACGAGCGCGTGGCCGAGATGGCGGCGAAGTACCCGGACGTGAAGACCGACAAGTTCCACATCGACATCCTGACGGCGCACTTCGTGCAGCGGCCGGACTTCTTCGACGTGGTGGTGGCCAGCAACCTGTTCGGCGACATCCTCTCCGACCTGGGCCCGGCCTGCACCGGCACCATCGGCATCGCCCCCAGCGCCAACCTGAACCCGGACCGCAAGTTTCCCTCGCTGTTCGAACCGGTGCACGGCTCGGCGCCGGACATCTACGGCAAGAACATCGCCAACCCGATCGGGCAGATCTGGTGCGGCGCGATGATGCTGGAGTTCCTGGGGCACAAGGACGCGCACGACGCGATCCTGCGGGCCATCGAGAAGGTGCTCGACCCCAAGTCGGGCGCGCCGCGCACCGGCGACATCGGCGGCAAGGCCAGCACCACGGATGTCGGCAAGGCGATCGCCGAGGCCCTGTAACGGCGTATTGCATCGCACTGCACCATGCCCGTTTCCCTCTAGAATCCGCGTCCGCGTGTTGTATTGCCGCATGGCGTATTGACACCCCTTGCGGGGCTGCTCTCTAATCGAGCGGTGGCCGCCAGGCCGCCGACACTGTCTCCCTTCCCGCCAGTAGCGCGCGTGCGCAAGCCAGCCGGGAACGGGAGACAAATTTTTGGACGGCAACGTCAAGAACTCAACCTGATTCGAGGGGCCCCTGTGAACAAGACCGAATTGATCGAGCACATCGCCAAGCATGCCGACATCTCCAAGGCCGCCGCCACGCGCGCGCTGGAGTCGATGATCG
>JAJTCN010000143.1 GCA_021323335.1 Ramlibacter sp. | reverse complement strand
TGGAGAACGACCGCTACGACGCGGTGACCATCGCTTCGGTGGCGAACGACGAGGAGACGCTGCGCCTGCTGCTCTCGCTCGGCGCCAGCGCGAAGCAGGTCACGAGCCGCTACGACGGCACGGCCCTGATCGCCGCGGCGCACCTGGGCCACGCCGGCGTGGTGAAGCAGCTGATCGCCGCCGGCGCGCCGCTGGACCACGTGAACAACCTGCACTGGACGGCGGCGATCGAGGCGGTCGTGCTCGGCGACGGCGGCCCGCGCCACCAGGCCACGCTGAAGGCGCTGGTCGACGCCAGGGCCAACCTGAAGCTGGCCGATCGCGAAGGCCGCACGCCGCTGCAGCTGGCCAGGGCGCGTGGCTACGGCGAGATGGTGAAGATGCTGGAAGCCGCGGGAGCGCGCTGAGTGCTCAGTGGGGCCGGCCCGGGTACACCAGCAAGGCCGGCTCCACCTGGGCCAGCGCATTGAAGTCCCGGTCGTTGTGGACCAGCAAGGCGCCGTGCTCGAGGGCCACCGCCGCGATCAGGCAGTCGTTGGGCTTGCGGATGGTGAAGCCGGCCTGGCGCGCGCGCCGGTAGAGCGTGGCTGCGATCTCATAGGTGGACCATTCGCGCGGCTCCAGCAGGAGCATCGCGGAAAGCATGTCGCGCAATGCTTCGAAGCCCCGTTCGCTTCGGGCACCCTGCAAGACCTCCTGGTAGATCACTCCCGTGAGCGCGACCTCCTCGTGGTCCTCGCGCATTTCCACATAGCGCGTCGCGTCGGTTTCAGCGCCGCGGGTGCGATCGATCCAGACCGACGAATCGATCAGCAGCATCAGCGCTTCCTCTTTCCTTGCGAAGGCGGCGTTTCCGCGGCAGGAACGGGATGGCGGTAGGAAGCACGCGGTTGCTCCACACGGTACTTGCCGAATTCCTCGGGCGTGGAGGCCTTGGGGTCGTAGGCGGGATCGATGTCGCCGACACCGATGAAGTCGCGGAAGCGGGGACGCCTCGCCCGGGCGACCATCTCGCGCAAGGCCCGGTCCACCACTTCCCGCTTGGTGCGGGCGCCCGACACCTTCATCGCCTCGGCGACGAGCGCTTCGTCGATGTCGATGTTGGTGATCATGGGGCGAATTGTACATTCGACCCACAATCCGGCCACACCGTCTATCCGAGGGTCACCCGCGCGAACTTCCGCTTCCCCACCTGCACGACGTACGTGCCGGCGGCCAGCTTGAGGCCCTTGTCGCTGACCGCCGCCGAGTCGATGCGCACCCCGCCACCCTCGATCAGCCGGTTCGCCTCGCTGGTCGACGGCGCCAGGTTCGCCTGCTTCAGCAATTGCGCGATGCCCAGCGGCGCGCCGGACAGCGCCACCTCCGGAATCTCGTCCGGCACCCCGCCCTTGCTGCGGTTCACGAAGTCCTGCTCCGCCACATCGGCCGAGGCGGGTGAATGGAAGCGCGCGGTGATCTCCTTGGCGAGCGCCACCTTGGCGTCGCGGGGATTGCGGCCGCCCTCCACCTCCCGCTTCAGCGCGGCAATGTCGGCCTCGCTGCGGAAGCTCAGCAGCGTGAACCAGCGCCACATCAGCGTGTCGGAGATGGACATGACCTTGGCGAACATGGTGTTCGCGTCCTCCGAGATGCCGATGTAGTTGTTCTTGCTCTTCGACATCTTCTCGACGCCGTCCAGGCCTTCCAGCAGGGGCATGGTCAGGATGCATTGCGGCTCCTGCCCGTACTCCGCCTGCAGGTGGCGGCCCATCAGCAGGTTGAACTTCTGGTCGGTGCCGCCGAGCTCCAGGTCGCTTTTCAGCGCCACCGAGTCGTAGCCCTGCATCAGCGGGTAGAGGAACTCGTGGACGGAGATCGAGCGCCCTTCCTTGAAGCGCTTGTGGAAGTCGTCGCGCTCCATCATCCGGGCCACGGTGTACCTGGCGGCCAGCTGGATCATCCCCCGCGCGCCCAGGGGGTCGCTCCACTCGCTGTTGTAGCGCAGCTCGGTGCGGGCGGGATCCAGGATCTTGTCGGCCTGCGCCCGGTAGGTCTCGGCATTCACCTTGATCTGCTCGGCCGTCAGGGGCGGCCGGGTGGTGTTGCGGCCGGACGGGTCGCCGATCATCGAGGTGAAGTCGCCGATCAGAAAAATGACCGTATGGCCGAGGTCCTGGAGCTGACGCAATTTGTTCAGTACCACGGTATGGCCGACGTGAATGTCCGGCGCGGTGGGGTCGAGCCCCAGCTTGATGCGCAGCGGAACCCCCGTCGCCTCCCACTTGGCCAGTTTTTTCGTCCACTCATCCGCTGGAATCAGTTCCTCCGCGCCGCGCAAGGTCACTGCCAGGGCCTCCCGGACCCGGTCGCTCATGGCCGGCGGTTTTGTAACAAGGTCTTGATTCATAAGGGATTTTTGTCCTGGAAGGGGCCTGACGCGGCTATACTCGCGGCTCGCCTGGTGCCCTGCCGATTCTAGTTGCGGCAGTTTTCGCCATCAGCCGCCCGCCCAGCGCGACGCAGGAATAAGACGACCCGGCACGTAGGATGCTTACCTACGGCACAGGTTCACAAGGACGAGTCTTGAAGAAATCTTGGATCACTGCAGGTCAGCGAGTCGTGGCGCGTGCCGGCCATGCGCTGGAGCACCACCCCCGCCAGGTCACGGCCTTGCTGGCCGCCGTGCTCCTTTGCGGCGGCGGCGGCGCCTTCGCCGTGGCTTCGCTCGGCCCCGATCCGTCCGCCCTGCCGGTGCGCCAGATCCTCGAGAACGTGCAGCCCCTGCCGCTCGCGGAGCAGTCCGAGGCGCTGGACACCTGGCAATTCAATCTTTACCGCAGCGAGGCCGTGCGCCCCACCGACACCGCCGAGTCGCTGCTCGGCCGCCTGGGCGTCAACGACGCCGGCGCCGCCGTCTTCCTGCGGCAGGACCCCGTCGCGCGCCAGCAGGTGCTGGGCGCGCCCGGCCGCCTGGTGCACGTGGAATCCACCGACAGCCGCGAGCTGCAACGCCTGACGGTGCGCTGGACCACCCTCGAAGGCAACCAGCTTCCCACCACCTTCAAGCGCCTGGTGGTCGAGCGCCAGGACGACGGCCCGTTCACCTCCCGCATCGAGACGGCGCCCCTGGTCCCGTCCCTGCGCGTGGGCAGCGGCAGCATCCGCAGCTCCCTGTTCGGTGCGGCGGACGAAGCCGGCATCCCCGACGCCATCACGGTGCAGATGGTCGACATCTTCGCCGGCGAGATCGACTTCCATCGCCGCCTGCGCGTGGGTGACCGCTTCGCGCTGGTGTACGAGACGCTGGAGGCCGACGGCGAGCCGATGCGCACCGGCCGCGTGCTGTCGGCGCAGTTCAACAACGCCGGCCGCCAGCTCGAGGCGATGTGGTTCCAGGAGCCGGGCACCAACGGCGGCTACTTCGACCTGGACGGCAAGAGCCTGGAGCGCGCGTTCCTCGCCTCCCCCATGGAAGTGACCCGCATCACCAGCGGCTTTTCCATGCGCATGCATCCCATCCTGAAAGACTGGCGCGCCCACAAGGGCGTGGACTACGGCGCGCCCACCGGCGCCCCGGTTCGCGCGGTCGGCGACGGCATCGTGGATTTCGCCGGCCAGATGGGCGGCTACGGCAACGTGGTCAAGATCGACCACGGCAAGGGCGACATCACGCTGTACGCCCACCTCAGCCGCATGGACGTGCGCCGCGGCCAGCCCGTGCAGCGCGGCCAGCGCATCGGCGGCGTCGGCTCCACCGGCTGGGCCACCGGCCCGCACCTGCACTTCGAATTCCACCAGAACGGCACGCAGCGCGACCCGATCGAAGTGGCCCGCCAGAGCAAGAGCATCGAGCTCTCCGCCCAGGCCCGGGCCCAGTTCAAGGTGGCGGCGCAGGCGATGCGCACCCAGCTGGCCGCCGCGGCGTCCTCCAACCTGGTCGCCTCCGCTCGCTAAGGTCAGCGGGGCGATAGCGGGGTCGACGGGAAATCCTCCAGGATTTCCCGGGGTGCCATAGGATCGCCCCATGCCGGATCTCTTCATCGGCCTCATGTCGGGCACGTCCATGGACGGTGTCGACGGCGTGCTGGCCGATTTCTCCTCGGGCGTGCGCGTCCTCCACCACGCCAGCGCCCCCTTCCCCGACAGCTTGCGCGCCGAACTCATGGCGCTCAACGCCTCCGGGCCCGACGAGCTGCATCGCGGCTGGCTGGCGGGCAATGCGCTGATGCGCGTGTATGCCGACGTCACCCGGGCCCTGCTCGCCACGCCCGGCGTCGATGCGAAGCAGGTCCAGGCGATCGGCGCCCATGGCCAGACCGTGCGGCACCGCCCGCAGCAATATGACGGCACCGGCTACACGATCCAGCTGGCCCAGCCGGCGCTGCTGGCCGAGCTGACGGGCCTGGCGGTGGTGGCGGATTTCCGCAGCCGCGACGTCGCCGCCGGCGGCCAGGGCGCCCCGCTGGCGCCCGCCTTCCACCAGGCCGTGTTCTCCCGCCCCGGCGAAACCACCGGCGTGCTGAACATCGGCGGCATCTCCAACCTGACGGTGCTGCGGCCGGCCGGCCAGGTGCAGGGCTTCGACTGCGGCCCGGGCAACGCACTGATGGATGCGTGGGCCCTGCAGCACACTGGCAAGCCCTACGACGAGGACGGCCGGTGGGCGGCCGGCGGCACGGTGCTGCCGGACCTGCTGGCCGCGATGCTGTCCGAGCCGTACTTCGCCCTGCCGCCGCCCAAGAGCACCGGCCGCGACCTGTTCAACCAGCCCTGGTTCCTGGCCCATCTGTCGAAGTTCGCGGCGTTGCAGCCGCGCGACGTGCAGGCCACCTTGACCGAGCTGACCGCCCGCGCCTGCGCCGCCGATGCGCTGGCGCATGCCCCCGGCCTGCAGCGCCTGATCGTGTGCGGCGGCGGCGCCCTCAATGGCCACCTGATGCGGCGGCTGCAGGCGCTGCTGCCGGCTGCCCAGGTGGCTTCGAGCGCCGAGGCCGGCCTGCCGCCGCTGCAGGTGGAGGCGTTCTTGATGACGAACTGGGCGCCCTGCAGGTCTTCCTTGTAGTCGATCTCGGCGCCCACCAGGTACTGGTAGCTCATCGAATCGATCAGCAGCGACACCCCGTTCTTGGTCATGACGGTGTCGTCCTCGTTGGCGACCTCGTCGAACGTGAAGCCGTACTGGAAGCCGGAGCAGCCGCCACCCTGCACGAACACGCGCAGCTTGAGGTCGGGGTTGCCTTCTTCGGCAATGAGGTCGGCCACCTTGGCCGCGGCGCTGTCGGTGAACAGCAGCGGCTGGGGCATCTCGCTGGAGGCAACGGATTGGGCAACGGCGCTCATGGGCTTTCTTTCGTCAAATGGCTCCCTGATGGTAAGCCCCCCAGGGCGCCCGCGTCCATCACGCGTTCTTTGTCGCCAGCTTCAGTAAGGGCTTTTCGTCTTCGGCCGCGGCGGCGGTCAGCGGGCGCAGCTGTCCGGAGATGGTGGCGCCCTGGTGCATCTCGAGGGACACGTAGGACACGTCGCCCTCGATCCTGGCCTTGGGCTGCAGTTCGAGCAGCTCGCGGGCGTGGACCGGGCCGCGCACGGTGCCGTTGATGATGACGTGGTCCGCGGCGATGCCGCCTTGCACCACGGCCGCCTCGGAGATCACCAGCAGGCTGCCGGCTTCCTCGGTGGTGGCCTGGATGTCGCCGAAGACCTCGCCGTCCACGCGCAGGCCTTCGTTGAACTTCATGTTGCCTTCGATTCGCGTGCCCTGCGCGATCAGGCTCTTGATGGGAGGCTGGGCTTTCTTACCGAACATAAGGATTCTCCTCGACGACTTGATCACTTACAACGACACATTCTGGACGGCGCGGCTCACCGCGCCTTCGACGATGCGGGCCGACACGTTCTTGACGATCGCGTCGGGCGGCAGGTCGACCATGCCCTCCACGCGGCGGTACTGCCTGAACTGCAGCGGCTGGGCGCCGCCCGGCAGCTGCATGGTCCAGGGCTTCCCTTCGAGGGTGCCGGAGAAACTCACTTCCAGCTTGCCACGAAACTCGGGCGCGTTCTTGACCGCCTGGATGACCAGGACCTGCCACTTGAGCTGGGTGCCGGACAACACCTCCGCCTGGAGGCCCCGGATGGCCACGGCTTCCGTGCCGCTGGCCGGCATGAGCTTCTCGAAGAAGCCCAGGTCCTCGCGCAGCGCCCGGTTCTCGGTTTCCAGGATGCGGATCTGGGACACCATGCGCTCCTGTGCCGCGCGTTCCACGGTCATGGCGCTGCCGGAGGTGTTGAGGATGGACTGGATGCGGTCGCGCTCCTCGCGCAGCTTGACCACGTCTTCGCGCAGTCGGGACAGTTCCTCGCGGTCGCCGTGGTCCACGCCCGCCAGGTCCTTGCCCAGCTCGAAGGCCCACAGGCTGATGGCGCCGCAGAAACCCAGCACGATGGCGGCGGAGGCCCAGCGCAGGGGCCAGGGCATGGCGCTGCGCACCTTCATCCGGGGGGCGCTGATGGTCAGCCGGCGCCTGAGCAGCTTGAAACGCATGGGTTGTGACTCTGCCGAAAGACTGCTCGGCCAGCAAGTGAGACTTTGTGCCGCTTCGTGTCGGACGCCACCGCATTCCGGCGAATGCCAACAAAAAAGCCCGGCAATGCCGGGCTTTTTTGGACAGCGAAGCGTTTAGCGCTTGCTGAACTGCTTGCGGCGACGCGCGGAGTGGAGACCCACCTTTTTCCGCTCGACTTCGCGTGCGTCGCGGGTCACGAAGCCCGCTTGCGACAGCTGCGGCTTGAGGGCCGCGTCGTAGTCGATCAGCGCGCGCGTGATGCCGTGGCGGATGGCGCCGGCCTGGCCGGACTCGCCGCCACCGTGCACGTTGCACATGATGTCGAAGGCTTCGACATTGGTGGTCAGCACCAGCGGCTGCTTCACGATCATGATCGAGGTCTCGCGGCCGAAGAACTCCTGGATGTCCTTGCCGTTGACCGTGATCTTGCCGGAGCCCTTTTTCATGAAGACACGGGCCACGCTGCTCTTGCGGCGGCCGGTGCCGTTGTTCCATTCACCGATCATGTTCAGATCTCCAGGGGCTTCGGTTGCTGGGCGGTATGCGGGTGCTCTGCGCCACCGTAGACCTTCAGCTTCTTGATCATCGCGTAGCCCAGCGGGCCCTTGGGCAGCATGCCCTTGACCGCCTTCTCGAGCGCGCGGCCGGGGTGCTTGGCCTGCATTTCCTTGAAGGTCTGCTGGCGGATGCCGCCCGGGTAGCCGGTGTGGCGGTAGTAGATCTTGTCGGTCTCT
>JAJTCN010000142.1 GCA_021323335.1 Ramlibacter sp. | reverse complement strand
CTGGAACGCGGCAGCGTCTTCCACACGGGGCCCGCGCAGCCGCTGCTCGCCGACCTCGACTACCGCAAGAAGATTCTCTGGCTCTGAAGCCGGACCCCAAGACAGGAGCAGCCCATGGACAGGAACAAGCGCCGCGCGACCGCGATGGTGGAGAAGATGGCGATGATGCCGTGGCGGGAGTACCCGGGCCATTTCGGCGGCGCGCTGTCGAAGGAACTGGCCGGCCCCGAGACCGTCGGCTCCTCCCGCGTCGATTTCCGCATCTCGCGCTATGCGCCCATGGCCTACGTGCAGGAGCACGTGCACAAGGTGCAGGAGCAGGTGTACTACGTGCTGGAGGGCGAGGGCGTGCTCACCACCGACGGCGAGCGCCACCTGATGCGCCCGCACGATTACGTGTACGTGCCCCCGGGCGTGCGGCATGACTTCACCAACACGGGCACCGGCAGCCTGGTGTTCCTGGTGATCACCACGCCCGCGGACGACAACGAGGAGCCGCGCTGATGTCGCAAGGCAACTGCCGCCAGTTCATCGGCGGCGAATGGGTGGAGGGGCAGGGCAAGCTGCACCCCCTCCTGGACAAGTACACGCTAGAGGCGTTCTCGGGCGTGGCCGAGGCCAGCCCGGCGCAGCTGCGCCAGGCCGTGGATGCGGCGCAGGCCGCCTTCGACCAAGGCGCGCCTTCCGGCTTCGAGCGCGGCGCGATGCTGGACCGCGCCGCCGAGGGCGTCGGCGCCCGGCAGGAGGACTTCGTCCGGGCCATGGTGCGCGAGGCCGGTTTCACGCGCAGCGACGCCATGGGCGAAGTCCGCCGCACCATCAACACGCTGCGGCTTTCGGCCGAGGAAGCGCGCCGCCTCACCGGCGACGTGATCCCGATGGACGGGGTGCAGGGCCAGTCGGGTCGCATCGCCTTCACCCTGCGCGTGCCGCTCGGCGTGGTGCTCGCCATCACGCCCTTCAACTCGCCGCTCAATACGGTGACGCACAAGCTCGGGCCGGCGCTCGCGGCCGGCAATGCGGTCATCCTGAAGCCCTCGCTGCACACGCCCATGACGGCGTGCCTGCTGGCGCAAGTGCTGGCCGATGCGGGCGTGCCGCGCGGCTGGTTGAGCGTCGTGCATGGCGGCGGCGACGTGGTGCGCCTGCTGCAGGAGGACCAGCGCATCCGCTTCTTCGCCTTCACCGGCAGCACCGAAGTCGGCCGGGTGATCCACCAGCAGGCCGGCCTGCGCCGCACGCAGATGGAGCTGGGCTCGATCGCCTTCACCATCCTGTGCGACGACGCCAATCTCGACGCTGCCCTGCCCAAGGTGGTGGGCGCCGCCTACCGCAAGGCGGGCCAGGTCTGCACATCCATCCAGCTGCTGCTGGTGCACGAGAAGATCGCCCCGGTGGTGGAGCGCAAGCTCGCCGAGCAGGTGCGGGCGCTGCGCTACGGCAACCCGGCCGACGAAGCCACCGAGATCGGCCCGGTCATCACCGAGGAGGCCGCGCGCCGCGTCGAGGCCTGGGTCGAGGAGGCGGTGGCCGGCGGCGCGCGCAAGCTCGCCGGCGGCCCGCGCGCGGGCGCGGTGGTCCCGCCGACCTTGCTGGCCGGCATCCGCGACGACATGCGGGTGGGGTGCAGCGAGATCTTCGGCCCGGTGATGTCGATCCTGCCGTTCGGGTCGCTCGACGAGGCGATCGCGCGGGTGAACGCCACGCCGTATGGCCTGGCCACCGGCATCTTTACCAACCGGCTGGGCGACGCGCTGCGGGCGGCGCGCAGACTGCAGGTGGGCGGCGTGCACATCAACGAGACCTCCAGCTCGCGCGTCGACGTGATGCCGTACGGCGGCTCCAAGGACAGCGGCTTCGGCCGCGAAGGCCCGCGCTACGCGGTGCATGAAATGACGGAAGAACGGGTCGTGTCGATCACGGCCTAGGGGAACAAGACATGGCAAGAATGAAGGGTGGCGAACTCATCGCCGACTACCTGGTGCAGGAGAAGGTGCCGTACATCTTCGGCATCTGCGGCCACGGCAACGTGGGCATCCTGGATGCGCTGTACGACCGCCGCGACAAGATCCAGCTGGTCTCGCCGCGCCACGAGCAGTGCGCCGGCCACATGGCCGATGCGTACTTCCGCGTCAAGCACAAGCCGGTGGCGACGCTGACGTCCACCGGCCCGGGCTCCGCGAACATGGTGATGTCGCTGGCCACCGCGTTGTCGGACTCCTCGGCGTTCCTGTGCATCACCTCGAACGTGCCGACCTCGCAGCACAACCGGGCGCCGTTCCAGGAGCTGTACAAGCACAACCAGGCCGACTTCGCGCAGGTGATGCGGCCGGTGGTCAAGCGCGCCTTCCAGCCCTCGCGCGTGGACATGCTGCCGCTGGCGCTGCGCCAGGCGATGGACACCATGGTGACCGGCCGGCCCGGCCCGGTGAACATCGACATCCCATACAACGTGTACCAGGAAGAGGCCGACGTCGAGCTGCCGCCGCCCTCGCACATCCACCGCGCGCACCGCCCCGGCGCCAGCACCGAGGACATCGCGCTGGCGCTGGACCTCATCGCGCAGGCGCGCAAGGCGGTGATCTTCATCGGCCACGGTGCCACGTTGTCGGAAGCCGGGGAAGAGATCACGGAGCTGGCGCACCGCCTGCAGATCCCGGTGATCACCTCGCCCAACGGCATGGGGGCGATCTCCGGCGACGATCCGCTGGCGCTGGGCTTCATCGGCCGCAACGGCGCCTACCCGGCCAACGAGGCCGGCCGCCGCAGCGACCTGGTGATCACGCTCGGCACGCGCTTCGACGACCGCAGCTCGTCCAGCTGGCACGAGGGCTACTCGTGGAACTTCCCGGGCACCAAGCTGATTCACGTGGACATCGATCCGCAGGAGCTGGGCCGGAACTACGCGCCGACGCTGGGGCTCATCGCCGACATCAAGGTGTTCACGCGGCAACTGCTCACCGCGCTCGATGCGCGCCCCGGGATCACCCGGCAGCAGTTCGCGCCCTGGCTGGACCAGGTGCGCGGCTGGCAGGCGGAGTGGGAAGCCTTCGTGCGGCCGCACTTCGGGGACTCCACCAGCCCGCTGCGGCCGGAGTTCGTGGTCGGCACGCTGCAGAAGGTGCTGCCCGACGACGTGATCCTGGCGCTGGACTCCGGCGTGCACCACAACTGGTTCATGCAGTTCTGGAAGGCGAAGCGCCCGCAGAGCATGTTGAACAGCTGGGGCTATTCGAGCATGGGCTTCGGCGTCTGCGGCGTGATGGGCGCGGCGCTGGCGGCGCCCGACCGGCCCTGCGTCGCCGTGGTCGGCGACGGCGGCTTCACGATGGCGCCGTACGTGCTGTGCACGGCGGTCGAACACAACCTGCCGGTGGTGTGGATCGTCTGGAACAACTTCGCCTGGGGCGCGATCCGCGACCTGCAGTACGGCCTGTTCGACGGCCGCGAGATCGGCACGGCCTTCTACAAGGGCCAGACCGGCGAGCGCTACAACCCCGACTTCGCCGCCTGGGCGCGCGCCTGCGGCGCCGACGGCTACACCGTGACGCGGCCGCAGGAGCTGGCCGCGGCGGTGGAGCGGGCCTTGAAGAACAAGCGGCCCTGCGTGATCGACGTGCACGTCGACGCCGACGTGCGGCCGCCGTCCACCGGCACCTGGCAACTCCCTCCCATCCCCTACAAGGAACCCGCGTTCGGCAAGCCCTGGCGCGCATAAGGCACAAGACATGGACAAGAAGATCGCAATCGTTTTCGGCGGCTCGCGCGGCATCGGCGCGGCCTGCGTGGAGGCCCTGGTGGCCGACGGCTTCGAGGTGGCGTACACCTGCACCTCCGGCGCGCCCGCGCCGGGCGAGCACACGCGCGCCTACCAGGTCGACATCCGCGACGCGGCCCAGGTGGCGAGGGTGTTCGCCTCGGTGCAGGCGGATTTCGGCGGCAAGCCGAGCTGCGTGGTGGCCAACGCCGGCATCAACGTGCCGCCGGCGCCGCTGGCGCAGTTTCCCGCCGAGCGCTTTCGCGAGCTGGTGGAAGTGAACATCGTCGGCGCCTTCAACGTGCTGTCCGAAGCCGCGCGCCAGGTGGCCGACGGCGGCAGCATCGTCGCCCTGACCACGTCGATGGTCCGCCATGCCGTGCCCGGCGGCGGTCCCTACACCGCCACCAAGGGCGCGGTGGAAGGCATGGCCCGTTCGCTGGCCAAGGAACTCTCGGCGCGCAAGGTCCGCGTCAACTGCGTGGCGCCGGGTCCGGTGGACACCGACCTGTTCCGCGCCGGCAAGGACGAGGCGGCGTTGCAGCGCTCGGCCGGCATGAGCCCGTTCAACCGCGTCGGTGACCCGAAGGAGGTCGCCAACGTGGTCGCCTTCCTGGCATCGCCCCGTGCCTCGTGGGTGCAGGGACAGGTCGTGCAGCCCAACGGCGGCATGGTCTGAAGCGCATGCGGCTGGCGGTCTTCACCAAGAACCGGACCAACCCGGCTTACGGCGCGGCGCGCCTGGGCGCGGAGCGGGCGGCGGCGGCGCTGGGCGCTTCGGTGGCGCACTACGTTCCCGACACGCCGGACGATCCGGACGAGCAGTCGGCCCTGATCGACGCCGCGCTGGCGACCCGCCCCGATGCCATCGTGCTGTCGCCGGTGCATGCGACGCGCGTCGATCCCGCCATCCGGCGCATCGCGGCAGCCGGCATCCCCATGGTCGGTTTCGTCAACCCGATCACCGCCGCGCCCAGCGTGGCCTACGTCGGCGCGGACGACGTGCTGCTGGCCCGCGAGCTGGGCGACTACCTCATGGAGCGACTGAGCCCGGGCGCGCGCGTGCTCGTGGTGACCGGGCCGGAGCAGTCGGTCACCAGCCTGGACCGCCTGCGCGGATTCCGCGCAGCGGCGGCCGCGCATCCGCAGGTGCGCATCGCGGGCCAGGTCGCCGGCGACTACGCGCGCGCGGTCGCGAAGGCGCGCGCAGCCGAATGGATCGCGGTGAACGGTTGCCCGGATGCGTGCCTGGTCGCCAACGACATCATGGCGGTGGGCGTGCTGGAGGCACTGGACGCCGCGCATGGCACGGCGCTGGTGGTCCTGCCGGTCCGGATCGTGGACCGCGGCAACTGCCAGGACTGGAACCGGCCGTATGAACAGCGGCCGGTGCTGACCCTCGAACAATGGAGACAAACCCGATGAAGCTGCTTTCCCGTGCCTTGCTGGCCCTTGCCGTTGCCTGTACCGCCTCCGGTGCCGGCGCGCAGCAGGACTATCCGAACAAGCCGATCCGGCTGGTGGTGCCTTTCGCTCCCGCCGGCGCCGCCGACATCCTCGGCCGCATCCTCTCGGAGAAGCTCGGCGCCGTGTATGGCCAGACGATCGTCGTCGACAACAAGCCGGGCGCGAGCGGCCACGTCGGCGCGCAGATCGTCGCGAAATCGCCCGGCGACGGCTACACGCTGATGGTCGGCACCATCGGCATCCATGCGGCTTACGCGAGCTACAAGAAGCTCGCCTACGACCCGGCCGCGGAGTTGCAGCCGGTGATGATCTTCGGTGAAGCGCCGAACGTGGTGGTGGTGCCGGCGAACTCCCCGTACCGGACTTTCGCCGACCTGCACGCGGACGTGAAGGCGAACCCCGGCAAGATCAACTATGCAACGGCCGGCGCGGGCAGCTCGGTGCACATGGTGACCGCGCTCTACGAGTTGATGGGCGGCACGCGCATGACGCACGTTCCGTACAAGGGCAGCGGTCCCGCGCTGATCGACCTGATGGGCGGCCAGGTGACCGTGATGTTCGACAACATGTCGTCCAGCATGCCGCACATCCAGTCCGGCAAGCTGCGCGCCCTGGCGGTCACCAGCGCGGCGCGCCACCCGCGCCTGCCCAACGTGCCGACGATCGCCGAGTCCGGCGTGCCCGGCTACGCGGGCACCTCCTGGTGGACGCTCGCGGCGCCGCGCAGCACCCCGGCCGCGCTGGTCGAGAAGCTGAACCGGGACGCGACGCGCGTCATGACCACCCCCGAAGTCACGGCGCAGCTCGAGAAGCTGGGCATCACCATCACGCCGAACAGCCCGGAGCAGGCCGCGAACTACTTCCGGACCGAGACGGTGAAGTGGAACCGCGTGATCGAAGCGTCGAAGCTGCAGCTGGATTGAACGGGAGACAGACCATGTGGAAGAAGACCCTCACGGCCGGCGTTGCCGCCTTCGCCGCCCTCACCGCCACGGCGCAGGATGCGTTCCCCTCCAAGCCGGTGCGCATCGTCGTGCCGTATGCGGCTGGCGGACCGGCGGACCTGCTGGCCCGCATCGTGGGCGAGAAGCTCGGCCCGCGCCTGGGCCAGCCGGTGGTGATCGAGAACAAGCCGGGCAGCGGCGGGCATGTGGGCGGCGAGCAGGTGGCGCGCAGCGCGCCCGACGGCTACACGCTGGCGCTGACGACCATCGCGCACAACGGCGCGGCCAAGCTGTACAAGAACCTGCGCTACGACCCGACGACCGAGCTGGTGCCGGTGGCGCTGCTGGCGGAAAGTCCCAGCGTGCTGCTGGTGCATGACAGCGTGCCGGTGAAGTCGGTGAAGGACCTGGTCGCGCTGGCGAGGGCCAAGCCGGGATCGCTCAGCTACGGCTCGGCGGGCAACGGCTCCGCGATGCACATGGCCGCGGAGCTGTTCAAGCACATGGAGAAGCTGCATTACGTTCACATCCCCTACCGCGGCGGCGCGCCGGCGATGGCGGACCTGCTGGGCGGCCAGGTGCACTTCCTGTTCGACAGCGTGGGGACGTCGCACCAGTACATCAAGACCGGCAAGGTGCGCGCGCTGGCGGTGACCAGCACCACGCGCAACGCCAGCCTGCCCGACGTGCCGACGATGGCCGAGGCGGGGGTGAAGGGCTATTCGTCGATGCCCTGGTACGAGATCTCCGCGCCGAAGGGCGTGCCGCCGGCGGTGATCGCGAAGCTCAATACGGAGATCAACGCGGTCTTGCAGATGCCCGACGTCGCGAATCGCCTGGACAACCTGGGCGTGCTGCCCATTGGCGGCAGTCCGGCGGATGCGCAGAAGCGCAACGAGGCGGAGACGAAGAAGTGGTCGGCCGTGATCGACGCGGCGAAGATGCAGGCGGAGTGAGTGGGGAGTCGGGGTCCGCCTGCGGCGGAACCCGACCTACGAGATTCGT
>JAJTCN010000141.1 GCA_021323335.1 Ramlibacter sp. | reverse complement strand
CTCGCACTTGGCGTGGTGCTTGCGGTGGATGGCGACCCATTCCTTGGTGACCATGCCCGTGCCCAGCCAGAGCCAGAAGCGGAAGAAGTGCGACGGGATCGCGTGCAGGTCCATCGCCCGGTGCGCCTGGGCGCGGTGCAGGAAGATGGTGACGGCGGCGATGGTGATGTGAGTGGTCACCAGCGTGTACAGGACGATCTGCCACCAGGCGAGGTCCCAAAGACCGTTACCGAGCCAATCGATGGCCGCATTGAGGACGGCCCAGTCAGGGAGCAACATAGGGTGGAAGATCTCTTTCGCTTGCAACAGGGAACCCGCAGGAACCGTCCTGCGTACTTGTAGGAGGGATTCTACGGGCGAGGGTTCCCCCTTGGTGAGTCTTTTCGCCTAACTACTGGTCAGGACTGGACTTTTTCCCAGGCAGCGGCATAAAAAGCGTCCGTTCCATGCCTGTGGGGCCACAGCCGGAGGTCCTGCCCGCCCCCACTGCAGAGGTCGGCCGCGCCCGCGACCTTATGACCTTCCAGCAGCTCTTGCACGGAAAGCCGCTTGAAATCGCGGTGCGCCGCCGTGAAGGCGGCGGCGATGTCCTCGTTTTCAGCGCGCAACAGGCTGCACGTGGCATAGACGATCCGGCCGCCGGGCTTCAACAGCCGCGCCGCACTTTCCAGGATGGCGGTTTGCCTGGCCGTCACTTCCGGCAGGGCTTTCGGATCCTGGCGCCACTTCAGGTCCGGATTGCGCCGCAGCGTGCCGAGGCCCGAGCAAGGCGCATCCACGATCACCCGGTCGATCTTGCCGGCCAGCCGCTTGATGCGGTCGTCGCGCTCGTGGGCGATGGCGGCCGGGTGCACGTTGGACAGCTTGCTGCGCGCGAGGCGCGGCTTGAGGTTGTCGAGCCGGTGCGCCGAGATGTCGAACGCGTACAGGCGCCCCGTGTTGCGCATCGCCGCGCCCAGCGCCAGCGTCTTGCCGCCGGCGCCCGCGCAGAAATCCACCACCATCTGGCCGCGCCGCGCATCCGTGAGCAGCGCCAGCAGCTGCGAGCCTTCGTCCTGCACTTCGACCGCGCCGCGCGCGAAGGCGTCGAGCTTGGCCAGCGCTGGCTTGCCCTCCAGCCGCAAGCCCCAGGGCGAATACGGCGTCGGCTGCGCGGCGATGCCGGCGAGCGCGAGCTCCTTGAGCACGTCGTCGCGCCGGTCGGTCACCGCGTTCACGCGCAGGTCCAGCGGCGCGAGCTGCTCCAGGCTTTTCACCAGCGGCCAGAAGTCCTCGCCCACCTGCTCCTTGAGCGCCGTGGCCAGCCACTCCGGCAGGTTGTGGCGGTGCCGCTCGGACAGGGTGGCCGGGTCCACCGCGTCGCAGGCGTCGAGCCAGGCCGTCTCCTGCTCGGTCAGCGCGCTTTTCAGGAAGTCGCGCGGCGCCGCGAAGCCCAGGATCGCCAGCCGGCGCTCGCGCGGACCGCTGCCCGAGCCGGCGAAGTGCTCGAACAGCAGCTTGCGGCGCACCACCGCATACACCGTGTCGGTGAGCGTGGTGCGCTCGCGCGGGCCGAGCGAGCGGTGCTCGCGGAAGAAGCGCGCCACCGTGGCGTCGGCGGGGTGGTCGAACTTGAGCACCTGCGCGACGAGTTCGGCGCTGGCGTCCAGCAAGGCTTTGGGATGCATGGCTTACAGCTTGGGCAGCAGTTCGGCGATGGCGCGCGGATAGACCAGGTGCTCCTGCGTCAGCACGCGCGCGGCCAGGGTGTCGGGCGTGTCGCCGGGCAGCACGGGCACGGCGGCTTGCGCCAGGATCGGCCCGTGATCGAGTTCGGCCGTCACCTGGTGCACTGTGGCGCCGGCGACGCGGCATCCCGCCTCCAGCGCGCGCTGGTGCGTGTGCAGGCCCGGGAAGGCGGGCAGCAGCGAGGGATGGATGTTCAGCATGCGTCCCTGGTAACGCGCCACGAAGCCGGGCGTGAGGATGCGCATGAAGCCGGCCAACACCAGAAGCGCGGGCTGGTGGCGGTCGATCGCGGCGGCCAGCGCGTCGTCGAAGGCTTCGCGGCTGGAAAAGGCCTTGTGATCGACCACTTCGGCGGCGATGCCCTGCTCGCGCGCGAAGGCCAGGCCGCCGGCGTCGGCGCGGTTGCTGATCACCGCGGCGACCTGCGCGCCGTAGAGCTTGGCCCAGTGCTCCCGCTGCGCGGCGCGTACGATCGCCGCCATGTTGGAGCCCCCGCCGGAGATCAGAATCACGATGTTCTTCATGTCGACCGCGATTATCCCGCGCCCCGCACGGCCGCCCGAAGGGGCGCGCCGCGCCGGAGTGCTTGCACGCAGGCGCTATCCTGATTCAACATGATCTTCAACCCCCTGACCCTGGCCGAGGCGCGTGTCCTCGGCACCCTGATGGAGAAGGCGCGCACCGTGCCGGACAGCTACCCCATGACGCTGAACGCGCTGGTGGCCGGCTGCAACCAGAAGAGCAGCCGCGACCCGATCACCAACCTGACCGAATCCCAGGTGCAGGAAGCGCTGGATGGCCTGAAGGGCCGCTCGCTCGCCTTCACCGGGCGCGGCACGCGCGTGGACCGCTGGGAGCACAACTTCCAGCGCGCGATGGTGGTGCCGGAACAGTCCGCCGTGCTGCTGGGGCTGTTGATGCTGCGCGGGCCGCAGACGGCCGGCGAGCTGCGCATCCACAGCGAGCGCTGGTACCGCTTCGCCGACATCTCCTCCGTCGAGGGTTTCCTCGAGGAGATGCGGGACCGCTCCGAGGAAAAGGGCGGGCCGCTGGTGGTGCAGCTGCCGCGCGGCAGCGGCGCCCGCGAGACGCGCTGGGCGCACCTGCTGTGCGGGCCGGTGGAGATGGCGGCGGAGCCGGCGCCGGCCGCGGCTTCCCCTGCAACCCCCATGGGCCTGGCAGCGCGCGTGAGCGTGCTGGAGGAGGAGGTCGCCTCCTTGCGGGCCGTCGTCGAGGACCTGCGAAGCCAACTCGGTTTGTCGCAACCTGGACACCCCGAACCGAACGACCGTGCTTAAATCCTCACCACCCCGTCATCCCCGCGAAGGCGGTGATCCAGGGCGCCCTGGATTCCCGCCTCCGCGGGAATGACGAACATCTCGGAGACATGACATGGACTTAGCCTTCACCCCTGAAGAACAGGCATTCCGCGATGAGGTCCGCGCCTGGGTGCGCGGCAACCTGCCGAGCGAGATCGCGCACAAGGTGCACAACGCACTGCACCTGACGCGGGACGACATGCAGCGCTGGGCCAAGATCCTCGGCAAGAAGGGCTGGCTGGGCTACGGCTGGCCCAAGCAGTTCGGCGGGCCGGGCTGGACCGCGGTGCAGAAGCACCTGTTCGAGGAAGAGACCGCGCTGGCCGGCGCGCCACGCATCGTGCCCTTCGGCCCGGTGATGGTGGCCCCGGTCATCATGGCCTTCGGCTCGCCCGAGCAGCAGCAGCGCTTCCTGCCCGGCATCGCCAGCGGCGAGGTGTGGTGGAGCCAGGGCTACAGCGAGCCGGGTTCCGGCTCCGACCTGGCGTCGCTGAAGACGCGCGCCGAGCGCAAGGGCGACAAGTACATCGTCAACGGCCAGAAGACCTGGACCACGCTGGCGCAGTACGGCGACTGGATCTTCTGCCTGGTGCGCACGTCCACCGAGGGCAAGCCGCAGACCGGCATCTCCTTCCTGCTGATCGACATGAAGACGCCCGGCGTCACCGTGCGCCCGATCATCATGCTGGACGGCGGCCACGAGGTGAACGAGGTGTTCTTCGACAACGTCGAAGTTCCCGCGGAAAACCTGATCGGCGAAGAGAACAAGGGCTGGACCTACGCCAAGCACCTGCTGTCGCACGAGCGCACCAACATCGCCGATGTCAACCGCGCCAAGCGCGAACTGGAGCGCGTCAAGCGCATCGCCAAGGCCGAGGGCGTGTACACGGACACGCGCTTTCGCGACGAGATCGCCCGGCTGGAGGTGGACGTGGTGGCGCTGGAAATGCTGGTGCTGCGCGTGCTGTCGGCCGAGAAGTCCGGCAAGAACCCGCTGGACATCGCCGGCCTGCTGAAGATCAAGGGCAGCGAGATCCAGCAGCGCTACACCGAGCTGATGATGCTGGCGGCCGGCCCCTACGCCATCCCCTTCATCAAGGAAGCGATGGAAGCGGGCTACCAGGGCGACTTCGTCGGCGCCGCCTACGTGGCGCCGCTGGCCGCGACCTACCTGAACATGCGCAAGACCACCATCTACGGCGGCTCCAACGAAGTGCAGCGGAACATCGTTGCCCAAACCGTGCTCGGCTGAGGAGACAAGGACATGGACTTCAATTTCTCGGACGACCAGGAACAGCTGCGCGACGCGGTGCGCAAGTGGGTGGACCGCAGCTACACCTTCGAGCGCCGGCAGGGCATCACCAAGGCGGGCGGCTTCGACCGCGCGGCCTACGGCGAGCTGGCGGAACTGGGCCTGACCGGCCTGTACGCGGCGGAGGAGCACGGCGGCATGGGCATGGGCCCGGTCGAGGCGATGGTGGTGCTGGAAGAACTGGGCCGGGGCATCGTGATGGAGCCGCTGGCGCAGACGCTGGTGGCCAGCGGCGTGCTGGGCGGCTATGCGCCGGACGCCGTGCGTTCGCAATGGCTGCCCAAGATCGCCGGCGGTGAAGCGCTGGTGGTGCTGGCCTACCAGGAGCGCAAGTCGCGCTATCGCCTGGACCAGTGCGAGGCGCAGGCCACGCAGGCCGGCGGCGGGTGGAAGGTCAGCGGCGACAAGAGCGTGGTGCCCGCGGGCGACCAGGCCGACGCCTTCCTGGTGCCGGCGCGCGCCAACGGCAAGATCGCGCTGTTCCTGGTGGAGCGCGAGGCGGAAGGCGTCAGCACGCGCGGCTATCCCGCGCTGGATGGCAGCCGCGCCGCCGAGGTGAGCCTGCGCGACGCGGCCGCCACGCTGGTCACCGAGGACGGCATGACGGCGCTGGAGCACGGCGTGGACATCGGCATCGCCTGCACCTGCGCCGAAGCGGTGGGCGTGATCGACAAGACCATGCAGCTCACCGCCGAATACATGAACACGCGCAAGCAGTTCGGCGTGACGCTGGCCACCTTCCAGGCCCTGCGGCATCGCATGGCCGACATGAAGATGCAGCAGGAACTGGCGCGCTCCATGAGCTACTACGCGTCGCTCAAGCTCAATGCCCCGGCCGAAGAACGGCGCCGCGCGATGTCGCGCGCCAAGTACCAGCTGGGCGTGTCGATGCGCTTCGTCGGCCAGAACTCGGTGCAGCTGCACGGCGGCATCGGCGTGACCGACGAATACCTGGGCAGCCACTACTTCAAGAAGCTCACGCAGCTGGAGATGGTCTAC
>JAJTCN010000140.1 GCA_021323335.1 Ramlibacter sp. | reverse complement strand
CAGTCGGATGTCGTGGTCCTGTGTTGCCCGCTCACGGAGCAGACCCGCGGCCTGGTGGATGCGGCGACCGTGGACGCGATGAAGCCCGGCGCGATCCTCGTCAACGTCTCCCGCGGCCCCGTCATCGACACCGGGGCCGTGCTGCGCGCCTTGGGCGAGGGCCGGCTGGGCGGCGCCGCGCTCGACGTGCACGACCGCCAGCCGCTGGCCGGCAACGAGCCGGTGTTCGACGCGCCGAACCTGCTGCTGACCCCGCACGTGGCCGGCATCAGCGACACCAGCATGCGCGCCATGAGCGAACAGGCGATCGCCACGCTGATGGCCTTGCTGCGCGGCGAGCGCCCGTCCAACGTGGTGAATACCGAAGTGCTCCGCTAAGGCGCCCGCCCTCATGGAAGACCCCGTTCCGGCCGGCGGGCGTCCTCGCTAGACTGGCCGGCTGGCTCGCCAAGGAAGTTCCATGAAGATCACCGCCATCCAGGCGACCCCCATCTCCTTTCGCCTGCCCGAGGGCAAGACCGTCACCATGGGCGTGGGCAGCACGACCAAGCGCGACGCCATCGTCGTGCGGGTGCAGACCGACGCCGGCATCACCGGCTATGGCGAGGCGCACCCGGGCCGCAGCCCCGGCGCCATCACCAGCCTGATCCACAGCACCATCGCGCCGATGCTGGTGGGCATGGAAGCCACCGACGTCGTGGGCGCGTGGCAGCGCGTCCACCGCATGCAGCTGTCCAGCCACGGCCTCGGGGCCGGCGCCGCGCTGGCGCTGTCCGGCATCGACATGGCGCTGTGGGACATCCGCGGCAAGGCCGCCGGCATGCCGCTGTACGAACTGCTGGGCGGCACGCGCCGCCGCATGCCGGCGTACGCGGGCGGGATCTCGCTGGGCTACCAGCCCAAGGAGTCGCTCGCCGACGAGGCGCAGGGCTACGTGGAGCGCGGCTACCGGGCGATCAAGCTGCGCTTCGGCGACAGCGCCGGCGTCGACATCGAGCGGGCGCTGCACGTGCGCAAGGCGCTGGGCGACGGCATCGACATCCTGGCCGACGCCAACACCGTCTACTCCATGGCCGATGCGCGCCGCGTCCTGCCGGTGCTGGCCGACATCCGTGCGGGCTGGCTGGAAGAGCCCTTCGCCTGCAACGATTTCGCGTCCTACCGCGAGGCAGCGAAGATCACGCCGCTGGTGCCCATCGCCGCCGGCGAGAACCACTACACCCGCTTCGAGTTCGCCCAACTGCTGGAAGCCGGCGCCGTGCAGGTGTGGCAGCCCGACCTGTCCAAGTGCGGCGGCATCACCGAGGGCGTGCGCATCGCCGCCATCGCGTCGGCCTGGCGCATCCCGATCCACCCGCACAGTTCGGCCACGGGCCTGAACCACGCGGCGACGCTGCACTTCATGGCGGCCACCGAGAACTCGGGCTATTTCGAAGCCTGCGTCTCGAAGTTCAATCCCTTCCGCGACATGTTCGGCACCATCTTCGAGATCGGCCGCGACGGTTGCGTGGAGCCGCCCTCCGGTCCCGGCCTCGGCGTCGAGGTGGACGAAGCGCTGTTCGACAAGTACCCATCCATCGATGGACCGGGCTACGTGGTGAAATTCTGAGACACAAGGAGAAGACATGCGAAATGGCTTGATCCGCCTGCTGGCGGCGGCGTTCCTGGGCATCGTGGCGGCCGGCGCTTCGGCGCAAGGTTTTCCGGACCGCGGCGTGAAGTTCGTGGTTCCCTATCCGCCGGGCGGCTTCAACGACACGCTCGCGCGCGTGTCCGCGGAAAAGCTTTCCAAGACCTGGAACCAGAGCGTGGTGGTGGAGAACAAGCCCGGCGGCAACACGACGCTGGGCAACGTGTTCGTCGCCAAGTCCCCGGCCGACGGCTACACCATCCTCATCACGCCGCTGCCGTTCTCGGCGCTGCCGGGCCTCTATGGCGACAAGCTGGCGTACGACGCGCTCAAGGACTTCCAGCCGCTGGTGTGGGCCGGCAGCACGATGAACGCGCTGGTGGTGCGCAACGACCTTCCGGTCTCGAACGTGCGCGAGTTCATCGACTACGCGAAGAAGAATCCCGGCAAGATGAACTTCGGGTCCACCGGCTCCGGCTCCTCGAACCACCTGTCGATGGAGCTGTTCATGAAGATGACCGGCACGAAGCTGGCGCACATCCCCTACAAGGGCAGCGCCCCGGCGGTCACCGCGCTGCTGGCCGGCGAGATCGACGCGCTGTTCGACAACGTGCCCAACGTGGTGCAGCACATCAAGGCGGGCAAGATGAAGGTGATCGGCGTCAGCGGCTTGAAGCGCTCCGCGCTGCTGCCGGACGCGCCGACCGTCGCCGAATCCGGCGTGCCCGGCTTCGAGGTGAACGTGTGGTTCGGCATGCAGGTGCCGGCCGGCACGCCGAAGCCCGTGGTCGAAAAGCTCAATCGCGACATCGTGGCGCTGCTCAAGGAGCCGGACGTGGTCAAGCGCTTCAACGACCAGGGCGTCGAGGTGGTGGCCAGCACGCCTGAACAGTTCAGCACGCTGGTGCGCAGCGAAGTGACCAAGTGGACGCAACTGGTCCGGGAAGCCAACATCCGCATCGAATGAAGATCACCGACGTCACGCTGACGCTGTTTGCCTGGGACGACATTCCCGCCACCAGCTACGGCGCCCACACGGGCAAGTTCTCGGGCGCCAGCAAGCTGGGGCTGCTGAAGATCGTGACGGACCAGGGCCTCGCCGGCCACGCCTTCCTCGGGTCGGCCTTCTTCCCGGCCGACTCCGATGGCGGCAGCCTCATCCGGGTGCTCAAGCCGCTGTTGCTGGGACAGGACCCGCTGCAGCGCGAGCGGCTCTACCAGGCGATGTGGAAGCGGGTGCGGACCACCACGGTGCGCAGCATCGGCGCCGTGGACGTCGCTTTGTGGGACATCGCGGGGCAGGCCGCCGGCCTGCCGATCCACAACCTGCTGGGCACCTACCGCGACAAGGTCCCGGCGTACATGAGTTCGGCCGTGCTGGCGAGCCCGGCCGCGTACGCCGAGGAGGCGCTGCACTACAAGGCGCAGAACCTCGTGGCGTACAAGATCCATCCGCCGCAGGCATGGCGCGAGGACATCCGCGTCTGCAAGGCGGTGCGCAAGGCCGTCGGCGACGACTACCTGCTGATGCTCGATGCCGCATGGAGCTACGACTATCCGGCTGCGCTGCGGGTCGGGCTGGCGGCGCAGGAGCTCGGCTACTACTGGTACGAGGACCCGCTGGCGGACAACGACATCTACAACTACCTCGAGCTGCGCCGGCACCTGCACATCCCGATCATGGCGACCGAGTACCCCGCGGGCGGGCTCGATTCGTTCACGCCCTGGGTGAAGGAGCGCGCCACCGACTACCTGCGCGGCGACGTCGCGGTGAAGGGCGGCATCACCGGGCTGATGAAGGTGGCGCACCTGGCGGAGGCCTTCCACCTGAATTTCGAGGTGCACCACGGCGGCAACTCGCTGAACAACGTGGCGAACCTGCACGTGATCATGGCGCTGAAGAACACCGAGTTCTTCGAGGTGCTGCTGCCGGCGGAGTCGCAGAAGTACGGGCTGGTGCAGGACATCGCCATCGATGCGGAAGGCATGGTGCATGCGCCCACCGGGCCGGGACTCGGGGCCCAGATCGACTTCGCACTGGTCGAGCGGAAGAAGCTGGCGGTGTTGGCCTAACCGTCATCCCCGCGGAGGCGGGGATCCAGGGCTCCCGAATGCAGAACGCCCTGGATTCCCGCCTGCGCGGGAATGACGAATCACGCCCCGAACACCTTCGCCAGCGCAAACGGCGTCGTCACCTCCAGCTGGTCATACCGGCATTCCTCCGCCGGCTTGTCCGGCCGCCACCGCAGGAAGATCGTGGCATGGCGGAAGCGGTCGCCCTGCAAGTGGTCGTACTTCACTTCCACCACCCGTTCCGGCCGCAGCGGCACCCAGCTCAGGTCCTTGCCGCCGCTCCAGCGGCTCTGCGCGCCCGGCATGCGCTGCGCATCGCCCACCTGGGCGCCGGCCCAATCCCGCCAGGGATGGTCCTCGATGTTGGCGCGCAAGGGCTCCAGTTCCTTCGCCAGCTCCTCGCGCATCTCCATCTTGAAGGCCGAGGTCACGCCGACGTGGTGCAGCACGCCGGCCTCGTCGTAAAGCCCGAGCAGCAGCGAGCCGACGGCGTCGTTGCGGTCCTTGTACCAGCGGAAACCGGCCACCACGCAGTCGGCGCTGCGCACGTGCTTGATCTTCAGCATCGCCCGCTTGCCCGGCTGGTAGGGCGCCTTTTCCAGCTTGGCGATCACGCCGTCCAGCCCCGCGCCTTCGAATTCGGCCAGCCACTTCCCGGCCTCGGCGCGGTCGCGCGTCATGGGCGTCAGGTGCAGCGGCGGCTTCGCCTTGCCGAGCAGCCGCTCCAGCCGCAGCCGTCTTTCACCTTGCGGCAGTTGCATGGTCGACTTGCCGCCGGCTGCCAGCAGGTCGAAGGCCACGAAGCCGGCCGGGGTCTCCTTGGCCAGCCGGGCGATGCGGGAGGGTGCAGGATGGATGCGCTGCTGCAACGCGTCGAAGTCCAGGCCGCGCGGCCCGGCCACCACGATCTCGCCGTCCAGCACGCAGCCCTTGGGCAGCGCCTCGTGCAGCGCCTTCTCCAGTTCGGGGAAGTAGCGGTTCAGCGGCCGCAGGTCGCGGCTCTGCAGGTAGGTCTGCTCGGCGCCGCGGAAGACCAGGGCGCGGAAGCCATCCCATTTGGGCTCGAACAGGTAGCCTTCCTCCGTGGGCAGGGATTCGGCGATCTTGGCCAGCATCGGTTCGATGGGGGGCGTGGGGAGTCCGGTGGTAGCCATGGCGGGTTTGTACAGGATGAAACCGCTGCTTTGGGGCCGGAGCGAGGAATCCGATAAAATGCGGCCAACCGAGGAGCGTTGCAGCGTCCACCCAGGACGCGAGGCTCGGCCAAGAATGCAACGACGCTCACCCACTCTTCCGTGCGGTGAGCCCTCCGGAAGGGTGGGTTCCCCACCTCTACGCATCCGGAGCCACCCATGAACGCCGTTCTCAAGACCACCGCGCCCGCCGACAGCGCGATCACCGACATCTCCCTTGCCGCCTGGGGCCGCAAGGAAATCCGCATCGCCGAGACCGAGATGCCCGGCCTGATGGCCATCCGCGAGGAATTCGCCAAGACCCAGCCCCTCAAGGGCGCGCGCATCACCGGCTCGCTGCACATGACCATCCAGACGGCCGTGCTGATCGAGACGCTGCAGGCGCTGGGCGCGCAGGTCCGCTGGGCCTCGTGCAACATCTTCTCCACCCAGGACCACG
The DNA here is from genome assembly GCA_021323335.1 of Ramlibacter sp. Lineage (GTDB taxonomy): Bacteria > Pseudomonadota > Gammaproteobacteria > Burkholderiales > Burkholderiaceae_C > Ramlibacter. The sequence continues at coordinate 127 of JAJTCN010000140.1, read as the reverse complement.
CCGCCGCCGCCATCGCCGAGGGCGGCACGCCGGTGTTCGCCAAGAAGGGCGAGTCGCTGGAAGAGTACTGGGACTACACGCACCGCATCTTCGACTTCGGCGCCAAGGGCACGGAGGGCGAAGGCCC
>JAJTCN010000053.1 GCA_021323335.1 Ramlibacter sp. | reverse complement strand
CTGCGCCGCGTGATCATCGAGAACGTGGGCGACTCCGACTACATCGCCGGCGAGCAGGTCGAGCGCTCCGAGATCCTGGACACCAACGACCGCCTGCGCAGCGAGGACAAGATCCCGCCGACGTTCAGCAACCTGTTGCTGGGCATCACCAAGGCGTCCCTGTCGACCGACTCGTTCATCTCCGCCGCTTCCTTCCAGGAGACGACGCGGGTGCTGACCGAGGCGGCCATCATGGGCAAGCGCGACGAGCTGCGCGGCCTGAAGGAAAACGTCATCGTCGGCCGCCTGATCCCGGCGGGCACCGGCATGGCGTACCACAAGGCGCGCAAGGCGAAGGACGAGATGGACGACGCCGAGCGCCGCGCCATCGCCGACGCCGAAGCGGCGGAACTGGCCGCGGTCTCCGAGACGGGCGGCGGCGCCGAAGCCAACGAAGGCACGACCGCCTCCGAGTAAGAAGCCTGCCGGCCCAACGAAGAGCGCCACCCGCAAGGGTTGGCGCTCTTTTTTTCGCCCCGCCAGAGGACTAATATGCGCAACGCTGGGCTAGGCCAGTCACGAACGAAAGGAGTTGCCATGAGCACCCTGTCCGAGTTCGAAGAAATCTTCCGGCGACTTCCCGCCGACGTCCAGGACCTGATCAGGATGCTGCGGGCCGGGGCGCACCGCCTGACACCCGGGGAACTCATCCGCTTGATCGCCGCCATCATCCTCGCGGGCGGCCCGCGCGCGGCGATCGAGCGCATCCTCGTGCTGATGGCGCGCCTCGGGTGGATCAGCGGCGAGGTGCTGGCGGGCGCACTCGCCGAGGCCGAGGCGCTGGCGGCCGCCAATGCCGCCGGGGGCACCGCGGTGGCGGGCGGAACTGCGGGCGGAACTGCGGCGGGCGGAACTGCGGCGGGCGGAACTGCCGCCGGCGGAACTGCGGCCGGTGGCACTGCCGGCGGTGCGGGCGGCACCGCCACCGGCGCCGGCACCACGACGGCAGGCGGGGGCGCGGGCGCAGTGGCGATCAACGTGGCGGTCGTCGCTGCCATCGCAGTGCTCGCGATCGAGATCGTCTCGTTGATCAATGCGATCAGCGCACTCAGCGAGAAGGGCAAGCTCCAGGTGATGCTCGCCAGGCTCAACACGGTCGTCATGCAGGGGATCGGGCGCCTGCGCGCCGCGCGCGCCGCGGGCCGGATGACGGAGGCGGAGTTCCAGCAGCAGTTGCAGCAGGTCATCGACGCCTTCATCAGGGCGCAGGTACAGATCGACGCGGCGAACAACGCCCTGCAGGACGAGCTCGACGACAACATCCTCATCAACATCGGCGAGTGGTTCTACGGCGAAACGAACACGAAGACGCAGCACCTCGAGGTCCCCGTGACGACCTCCAGGCTGGTGGCGGCGGACCCGCTGACGCTCGGCCAGGTCACGGAACGGTTCGCCACGCTCCTCCAGCAGCCGGACTGCGCGTTGGCGCCGCAGGAGCTTGCGGAGCTTCGCCGTGCCACCGCCCCCGCCGCGGTGCGGCCGGCATTCGCGTTTTTCCAGGAGCAGTGGCAGGAGCAGTCCTATCCGGACGCCTATCGGCAGGTCTGCCTGCGCGCCGCGCGCTACTACGGGGCCCCGGTGAACGAAGCGGCGCTGGAATTCTGGCAAGGCGTCCATGCCGGTGCGCCATCCGACGCGTTCGCGCGCAAGCAGGCGGTGATCGCTTGCTTCGGCTGCGACCACCCCATGGCCTGGGAGTTCGTGCTGCGCATCGCTCGCGAAGACCGCGACCCGCTCGTGCGCGTGTTCGCGTGGGAAGTCCTCGGCTCGATCGCGAGCAAGGACGGCGCGCGGAGGAAGCCGCTGCTCGCGCATGCGGCGGCAGCCGCCCGGTCGGGTGACAACGCCGCGCGCCTCGGTGCCGTGTATGCGCTGTCGCTCGCGCTCCCGGCTACGGGGCCGCAGGGCGCGATCGACGCCGGCGTCACGATCCTCAAGCAGCTCGTTGCCTCCGAGAAGAACCGTCCGATCGCGGGCGCCGCGCTCGCCGTGCTCACGCGCTTCGTGAGCGAAAGCGAGATCGGCGCCTTCCTTCCAGCGACGGCAGCCCCTGAGCCCGCGGCGCCCGGCAAGGCGGACATGCTGGTCAGCGTGGTCAACCGAATGGCCAGCGCGGGCGATGCGGTGCGCCTCGCGCGGCTCGTAGGGCAGCCGAGCTTCGACAAGGAGCGGGCAGCGAAACTGTTCGCGAGCGCGCCGTTCTCCTCCGCCGAAGAGATCGGCCTGGTCGACGATGTCGGCAGGTCGATGCTCGACGCGATGATCGCGAGCCTGCACGAGAACCTCGCCAGGGCGGAGGTGGACGCGCGGCTGCTGCCGACGCTGCCGGTCCTGCGTGCGGCGGCCGACAAGCTGGCGCGCTCGTCCCCCGTGCCGGTCCTTGCGGTCGTCGGCGGCGAGGACGTCGCGGAATGCGCGCGCGTGGCGGGCTGACAGGAAGACGTCATCGAAAGCCCGGTTTGCCCCTAAACTGCGGGCGCCACCCTTCACGGGGTGGCGCCCGTATCTTTTTGCGAGCCTGATGCAAACGTCGTCGTTCCTTCCCTGGGTCATCGCCGCCGTCGTGGTGTTCTGGATGGTCGGTGCCTACAACCGGCTGGTGCGCCTGCGCTCGGACGCCAACGCCGCCTTCGCGGCGCTGGAAACCGAGCTGTCGCGGCAGGTGCAGCTGGTGCATGCCTGCATTCCGCCGGAGGAAGACCAGGGCCAGTCGCAGTTCGCCGGCGGCAGCGCCTTCTGGGGCGGCCTGCAGGGCGCGGCGGCGCAGCTCGCCGCTTCGCTGGCTTCGGCCAGGACCCGGCCGCTCGACCCGGACCGCATCGCGGCGCTGGGCGCCGCCCAGGAGGTGCTGGCCATGGCCTGGGACCGCGCGGAGCGCGACGACGCCCACGACCTGGCGGGCCCGCGCCTGCCGGACAACCTGAACGGCGAGCGCGCGCAACTGGTGCGCATGGCGCAGGCGGCCACCGAACACTTCAACCAGGCCGTCGCCAACTACAACCACGCCATCGCCCAGTTTCCCGCCGTGTTGCTGGCATGGCTGTTCGGCTTCCAGCCGGCACGCGGGCTGCGTGCCCGTGCATAGCCCCAACGGGTAGGTTGTGAGGGTGTCGGGGGGTTCGTATAGTCGAGGCACGACGCGATGAGGAGCACCATGAAGATCCAGACTTTCCTTTTGGCCGGCGGCTTGGCCGCGGCCGCACCGCTGGCCGCGCAGGCCCAGTCGGCCGACGCGTTGTATGTCCGCAGCCTCGCTGCGAACTGCTCCAATTGCCACGGCACCAGCGGCCGCGCGGTCGCGACCTCCGCCGTGCCGGCGCTGGCCGGCATGCCGCGCGAATACATGCTGCGCCAGCTGCAGGCTTTCCGCGACGGCAGCCGGCCCGCCACGGTGATGCACCAGATCACCAAGGGCTTCTCGCCCACCCAGCTCGAGCAGATCGCCGGCTACTTCGCCGCGCAACCGAAGTGAGGCCCGCCATGCAAAGACGCTCCTTCCTCCAGTCGTCCGCCGCGCTGGGCTTGCTGGGCCTGGCCGGCTGCGCCACCACCAGCGTGCCGGCGCGCGCCCAGGTCGTCGTGATCGGCGGCGGCTATGGCGGCGCGACCGCGGCCAAGTACGTGCGCCTGCTGTCCGACCACAAGGTCAACGTGGTTCTGATCGAGCCGAACGAGGCCTTCGTCTCCTGTCCGATGTCGAACCTGGTGATCGGCGGCAGCCGGCAGCTGGCCGAGATCACCACGCCGTATTCGGGCCTGGCGCGCAACCACGGCGTGCAGGTCGTGCGCGACCTGGCGACTTCCGTGGACACGCAGCGCAAGGTGGTCACGCTCGCGCGCGGCGCCAGCATCGGCTACGACAAGCTGATCGTCTCGCCCGGCGTGGACCTGCAGCTCGGTGCCATCGAAGGCCTGGCGGCGGCCAATGCCAGCGGCCAGGTCCTGCAGGCCTGGAAGGCCGGCCCCGAGACGGTGGCGCTGCGCCGCCAGCTCGAGTCCATGCCGGACGGCGGCGTCTACGCCATCACCATCCCCGTGCAGCCCTACCGCTGCCCCCCCGGCCCCTACGAGCGGGCCTGCCAGGTGGCCTGGTACTTCAAGAACGCCAAGCCGCGCAGCAAGGTGCTGGTGCTGGACGCGAACCAGGACGTCACGTCCAAGGGCGCCCTGTTCAAGAAGGTGTGGGCCGAGCAGTACGCCGGCATCCTCGAGTACCGGCCGCAGCACGCGGTGCAGGCCGTCGATGCGCGCAACGGCGTCATCAAGTTCGAGGTGCACGACGACGTGAAGGCCAACGTGCTGAACGTGCTGCCGCCGATGCGCGCCGGCACGATCGCGCAGCAGGCCGGCCTGGCCAACGTCGCCAACAACCGCTGGTGCGGCGTCGACTACCAGACGTTCACCTCCACCGCGGCGCGGGACGTGCACGTCATCGGCGACTCCATCCAGATCGCCCCGGGCATGCCCAAGAGCGGCCACATGGCCAATGCGCACGGCAAGGTGGCGGCGGCCGCGGTGGTGGCACAGCTGGCCGGCTGGCCCGTCAACCCGGCGCCGATGCTCACCAACACCTGCTACAGCTACGTCGACAACCGCAACGTGGTCCACGTGGCGAGCGTGCACGAGTACGTGGCGGCGGAAAAAACCTTCAAGACCGTGGCCGGCTCCGGTGGCCTCAGCCCCGCGCCGAACGAGACCGAGGGCGTGTACGCCTGGAACTGGGCGCAGAACATCTGGGCCGACTCGCTCGGCTGATCGCTTCGCATGACGGAATGACGGGATGACAGAATGACCCGGTCATTCCGTCATCGAGCGTAGCGAGGTCATCCTGTCATCCGTCATTCCACTCTGGCGGCAGCTGCAGGCTGCCGCTTCCGTTTTGGCTGCCGTGCGCCGCGGCGAATCGGCCACGCCGGCGATTGCGCGGGTGCCGGCGGACCTGCGGCCGGCCGCGCAGGCGCTCGCCTTCCACGTGCTGCGCCAGCTCGGGCGCGCGGAGGCCCTGCGCTCGCAGCTGGCCAGGCGGGCGCCGCCCCCGGCGGCCGATGCGCTGCTGTGCACGGCCCTGGCGCTGGCATGGCAGGAGGAGGGCGCGCCCTATCCACCCTTCACGCTGGTCGACCAGGCCGTGGAGGCCGCGAAGCGGTCGCCCGAAACGCGCAACCAGCAGGCGTTCGTCAATGCCTGCCTGCGGCGCTTCCTGCGCGAGCGCGACGCCCTGGTCGCCGCCACCGACGCCGACCTCGTGGCGCGCTGGAACCACCCGCGCTGGTGGATCGAGCGGCTGCGGCAGGACCATCCGGAAGGCTGGGAGGCGATCCTCGCCGCCAGCAACCGGCCGGCGCCGATGACGCTGCGCGTGAACACGCGCCGCATCTCCCGCGAGCCGCTGCGCGAGCTGCTGGCCGCGGCCCACATCGCCGCGGAGCCGGTTGGGTTGCACGGCCTGATGCTCGAGCGGGGCCTGCCGGTGGAGTCCATCCCCGGCTTCCGGGAGGGCCTGTGGTCGGTGCAGGATGCCGGCGCCCAGCTGGCCGCGCAGCTGATGGTCCCCGGGCTGCCACCACGGGCGCGGGTGCTGGACGCGTGCGCGGCGCCCGGCGGCAAGACGGCCCACCTGTGCGAGCTGAAGCCGGACGCGCAGGTGCTGGCGCTGGACGTGGACCCGCTGCGCTGCGAACGCATCCACCAGAACCTGCAGCGGCTGGACCTGCACGCCGAAGTGCATGCCGCCGACGCCGGTGACCCGGCGTCCTGGTGGGAGGGCAAGCCCTACGACGCGATCCTGCTGGATGCGCCGTGCACCGCCTCCGGCATCGTTCGGCGGCACCCGGACGTGCGCTGGCTGCGCCGGGAGAGCGACGTGGCGCAGCTGGCGGCGCAACAAAAGCGGTTGCTCACTGCGCTATGGCCCCTGCTCAAGCCTGGGGGCCATCTCGTCTATTGCACCTGCTCGGTGTTCCGCGCCGAGGGCGAGGCCCAGATCGTCGCGTTTCTTGCACACAACAGCACGGCCCTTTTGCGGCCCGGCCCCGGCCATTTATGGCCCCGCAGCAAGGTGGACGTAGGGGCCCTCCCGGACAATCAACCCAGTGACCACGACGGGTTCTTCTATGCGGTGCTGCAAAAGAGTGCACTGGATGCACCAGCCGCCCGCCCGGATGTTTGAGCGGATTGGCTGGTCCTGGTTTTTCGCCTTCCTGCTGCTGTCTGGCAGCAGCGCCGCGGCATGGGCCCAGGTCACGCCGGCCGAGGTGACGCAGCTGCAGGTGGAGCGCACGGACGAAGGCGTCCTGCTGAGTGCGACGGTGCGCTTCGAGCTGCCGCAGGCCGTGGACGACGCGCTCGCCAAGGGCATCCCGATGTTCTTCGTCGCCGAGGCGACGATCCTGCGCGACCGCTGGTACTGGTATGACAAGCGCGTGGCCCATGCGGAGCGGCACATGCGCCTGGCCTTCCAGCCGCTCACGCGGCGCTGGCGGCTGCAGGTTTCGTCCGCGCCGATCGGCAACTCCGGGCTGGTGCTCGGGCAGATGTTCGACAGCCGCGACGAGGCGCTGGCCGCGGTGCAGCGCGTGTCCCGCTGGCGCATCGCCGAGGCCGGCGACGTGGACCCGGAGGCCGTGCACAACGTGGACTTCCGCTTCCGGCTGGACGTGTCGCAGCTGCCGCGGCCCTTCCAGATCGGCGCGGTCGGCCAGGCCGACTGGTACATCGTGGCGGTGCGCAACCAGCGCCTCGCGTTCGAGCAGGCCAAGTGAACCTGCCACGCCCGCCCGAAGGCCCGCCGCGCAAGCTGATCGAGAGCTCGCGCGCCCTGCGCTGGGCCGTGGCGGTGGCCATCGCGGTGATCGTCGGCATCGGCATCGTGCTGATGTTCCTGCTGACGCAGGCCACCAACAACCGCGAGCTGTACGAGCGCAACTACGGCCGCCTGTTCGCCCTGAACATGGTGGTGGCCGGCGTGCTGTTCGCGGTGATCCTCTGGGTCTTCGTCCGCCTGGCGTCGCGGCTGCGGCGCGGCAAGTTCGGCAGCCGGCTGCTGGTGAAGCTGGCCGCCATCTTCGCGCTGACCGGCCTGGTGCCGGGCCTGCTGATCTACGTGGTGTCCTACCAGTTCGTGTCGCGCTCCATCGAGAGCTGGTTCGACGTCAAGGTGGAAGGCGCGCTGGACGCCGGCCTCAACCTGGGAAGGGCGACGCTGGACACCTTGTCCAGCGACCTGGCCAACAAGACGCGCTCCGCCGCCGGCCAGCTGGCGCAGACGCCCGAAACGTCCGCGGGCCTGGCGCTGGAACGTATCCGCGAACAGCTGTCCGCGGTGGACGTGGTGCTGTGGAGCGGCAACGGGCAGATGATCGCCAGCGCGGGCCAGTCGCGCTTCCAGCTCCATCCCGACCGGCCCAACGCGCAGCAGCTGCGCACCGCGCGCACCCAGCGCAGCTTCACCGTGGTGGAGGGCCTGGACGACCTCGGCGTGGCCACCACGCCGGCGGCGCGCATCAAGGCGATCGTGGTGGTCCCGCAGCCCAGCCTGGGCCTGCTGGCGGAGACGCGATTCCTGCAGGCCACCGTGACCATCCCGCCGACACTGGTGGCCAATGCCATCGCGGTGCAGGAGGCCAACCGCGAGTACCAGGAGCGCGCGCTGGGCCGCGACGGCCTGCGCCGCATGTACATCGGCACGCTGACGCTCAGCCTGTTCCTGGCGGTGTTCGGGGCCGTGCTGCTGGCCATCATCCTGGGCAACCAGCTCGCCCGGCCGCTGCTGCTGCTGGCCGCGGGCGTGAGCGAGGTGGCGGCGGGCGACCTGTCACCCAAGCCGGCGCTGCAGGGCAAGGACGAACTCGGCGGCCTGACCCGCTCGTTCGCCGACATGACGCAGCAGCTCGCGGATGCGCGCGCCACCGTCGAAAAGAGCATGGGCGAGGTGAGCGCCGCGCGGGCGAACCTGCAGACCATCCTGGACAACCTGACCGCCGGCGTCATGGTGCTGGACGCGCAGGGCCGCCTGCAGACGGCCAACCCCGGCGCCGAACGCATCCTGCGGCTGCAGCTGGAGCCGTATCGCGGCCGGCCGCTGTCCGAGGTGCCCGGGCTGGCGGAGTTCGGCGCTTCGGTGCAGCAGCGCTTCAACGACTTGCTGAACGAGCGCGCGCAGCAGGGCGCGGACCATTGGCAGCAATCCTTCGAGCTGAACACGGCGCAGGCCGGCGAGGCGCAGGCCAACATCGTGACGCTGGTCGCGCGCGGCGCGCCCATGCCGGGGGATGCGCACCTGCTGGTGTTCGACGACATCTCGGAGATTGTCTCGGCCCAGCGCGCGCAGGCCTGGGGCGAGGTCGCCCGGCGCCTGGCGCACGAGATCAAGAACCCGCTGACGCCCATCCAGCTCTCGGCCGAACGGCTGGAGATGAAGCTGGCCGGCAAGCTGGCGGACCCCGAGCGGGCCATCCTTGCCAAGTCGGTGCACACCATCGTCGACCAGGTCGACGCGATGAAGCGGCTGGTCAACGAGTTCCGCGACTACGCCCGCCTGCCGGCGGCGGAGCTGAAGCCGGTGGACCTGAACGGGCTGGTCAACGACGTGCTGCACCTCTACGCGCGCGAAGACGACCCGGCGCGCACCGCGGCGCAGGTGCCCGTGCGGGTGGAGCTGGACCCGGCGGCGCCGCGCATCCTGGGCGACGCCCAGCAGCTGCGGCAGGTGATCCACAACCTGCTGCAGAACGCCCAGGACGCGACCGAGGGCCGGCCGACCCGCGACGTCCTGGTGCGCACCCAGTGGAACGAGGCATCCCGGCGGGTGCGGCTGGTGGTGCAGGACAGCGGCGCCGGGTTCCCGGAGCACATCCTCAAGCGCGCCTTCGAGCCCTACGTGACCACCAAGGTCAAGGGAACGGGGCTGGGGCTGGCGGTCGTGAAAAAAATCGCGGATGAGCATGGCGCGCGCATTGACCTGAAGAACCGGGTGGAAAACGGCGTACTCCACGGAGCTCAAGTGTCGTTATCATTTGGAGTTGCGAATTGACAACGGCCCTCTAGCCGAGAGCCCCTCACAGAAGAGAGCTGATGGCAAACATACTGGTGGTGGACGACGAGCTCGGGATCCGGGACCTGCTTTCCGAAATCCTCAACGACGAAGGACACACCGTCGAACTGGCGGAGAACGCGGCGCAGGCCCGGGCGGCGCGCCAGCGCATGCGGCCCGACCTGGTGCTGCTGGACATCTGGATGCCGGACACGGACGGCGTCACGCTGTTGAAGGAATGGTCCACCACGGGCCTCCTGAGCATGCCGGTGGTGATGATGAGTGGCCACGCCACCATCGAGACCGCCGTGGAGGCCACCAAGATCGGCGCGCAGTCCTTCCTGGAAAAGCCGATCACCATGCAGAAGCTGTTGAAGGCGGTGGAGGCGGGGCTGGCGCGTAACTCGGGGTCGGCGGTCGCGTCGGTGCCCATGCGCAAGCCCGGCATGGCCGGCGTGGTGCCCATGCAGCCGATCGAGCTGACCGTCGAAGCCGCCATGACCGGCGGCCAGACGATCCCCGCGGCCGTGGAGAGTTCGAGCTGGACAAGCCGCTGCGCGATGCGCGCGACGAGTTCGAGAAGTGCTACTTCGAGTTCCACCTCGCCAAGGAAGGCGGCTCGATGACGCGCGTTGCCGAAAAGACCGGCCTGGAGCGTACGCACCTGTATCGCAAGCTCAAGCAACTGGGCGTGGACCTCTCGCGCGGCAAGCGCAGCAGCAACAGCAATCCGGCGGCGTGACGTTTTTTCTTCCTCCCTCCCCCACTGGGGGAGGGCCGGGGTGGGGGCGCTGGGGGCGCCGGGGGCGCTGAGGCTCCCCCGCAAGCACGGTCCTCCGCGCTGCTATAATTTCCCCTCTCTGGCCCGGTAGCTCAGTTGGTAGAGCAGCGGATTGAAAATCCGCGTGTCGGTGGTTCGATTCCGCCCCAGGCCACCAGTGTTCATGCGCCCCAGCGCCCGATTCGGGTTCTGGGGCGTTTTGCTTCAGGGGAGCGCGCGCGCCCCTAGACTGCAGGCATCCGTCCCGCCCCCGGGCACACACTGAAAGCAGCTTGCCGATGACAGGAAAATCCAGGGTGTGGTCCGTCGTGACGTCCAAGGCAGGACTCGTCGTGTTGACGGCGCTGGCCACGCTGGCGGCCGTGTTGCTGGTGCAGAACTGGGTGGGCACCGAGAAGAAGATCGAGCAGCAGCTGCCCCGCCTGTACGAGAGCGACGACCGGGAGTTCCGAAGGTCCCTGAGCTCCCTGCTCGGCCCGCAGATCGTCGACGGCAACAAGGTCGAGACGCTGCTGAACGGCGACCAGATCTTCCCGTCGATGCTGGCCGCGATCCGTGCCGCGCGTTCGACCATCACCTTCGAGACCTACATCTACTGGTCGGGCAGCATCGGCCGCGAATTCGTCGACGCCCTCAACGAGCGCGCCCGCGCGGGGGTGCGCGTGCACGTCCTGCTGGACTGGGTCGGCAGCCTGAAGATGGACCAGGCGATGATCGACGAGATGAAGGCCGCGGGGATCCAGGTGGAGCGTTTCCACGAACCCCACTGGACCAACTGGAACAAACTCAACAATCGCACCCATCGCAAGCTGCTGGTGGTGGACGGCCGCGTCGGCTTCACCGGCGGCGTGGGGATCGCCGACCAATGGCGCGGACAGGCCCGCAATCCGGAGGAATGGCGCGACAGCCACTTCCGCGTCGAAGGCCCGGTGGTGGCGCAGATGCAATCCGTCTTCCTGGACAACTGGATGCGTGCCACCGGCGCCGTGCTGCACGGCGATGCCTATTTCCCGGCGCTCAAGCCCGCCGGCGATTACGCGGCGCAGATGTTCAGCAGCTCGCCCAGCGGCGGCAGCGAGAGCATGCAGCTGATGTACCAGCTGGCGATCACCGCGGCCCGGCGCAGGATCGACCTGGCGAATTCGTACTTCGTGCCCGACGACATGACCATCCGCACGCTGATCGAGGCGGCGCGCCGCGGCGTCAAGGTCCGTGTGATCCTGCCCAGCGGCCACATCGATTCGGAGGTCGTGCGCAAGGCCTCGCGCGGCAGCTGGGGCCCGTTGCTGCAGGCGGGCGTCGAGATCGCCGAATACCAGCCGACGATGTTCCACGTCAAGGGCCTGGTCGTCGACGGCATGTTCTCGTCGGTCGGCTCGACGAACTTCGACAACCGCTCGTTCCGCCTGAACGACGAGGCCAACCTCAACGTGCTCAGTCCCGAGTTCGGGGCCATCCAGCAACGGGTGTTCGACCAGGACTGGGCGCGGTCCCGGCGGATCACGCTGGCCGAGTGGCAGGACCGGCCCTGGAGCGAGCGTGTGCTGGAGCGGCTGGCCACGCTGCTGCATAGCCAGCTGTAGTTGCGGCGGCCCTCGGTTTGCCGACAGGTGCTTTTGGGCGGCACCCGCTCAAAGCAGCAGGTCGTTCCCCACCACCAGGCTCGCCGGCGGCGTGCCCGTGATCACGATCTCGAAGTCCGCGGCGGCGTCGGCGTCGGTGTTGAACTGCAGCACCCCGTTTTCGTAACGCACCTGGCCGGACGCGGTGAAGGCGTTGCTGCCGCGGAACGTGAAGGCCTGGTCGCCCGCGAGCGTGCGGTTGGCATCGATCGTGCGCAGGTCGATCACGTCGCCGCCGTCCCAGCCGCGGATGGTGTCGCGCGCGGTGCCGAGCCCCAGCTCCGACAACGCGTTGAAGTCGAAGGTGTCGTTGCCGCCGCCGCCCAGCAGGATGTCCCGGCCGGTGCCGCCGACCAGGATGTCGTTGCCCTGGCCGCCCGACAGGAAGTCGTTGCCGCCCAGCCCCGACAGCTTGTTGTTGCCGCTGTTGCCGGTCATCCCGTTGTTGCCCGTGTTGCCGGTGCCATTGAGCTTGGCCGTGCCGGTGAGCTCCAGGTCTTCGACGTTGGCGACAAGGCGGTACGTGATGCTGCTTTGCACGAGGTCGGTGCCGCCCCCGGCCGCCTCGATGATCAGGTCGTCGCGGTTGATCACGTAGGTGTCGTTGCCGCCGCCGCCCTCCAGCGTGTCGCGCAGGAACGGATTGGACACGCGGAACACGTCCGACAAACCGCCGTTGTCGTCGGTACCCGCCAGGTTGGAGGCCGAGCTCTCGAACACGATCCAGTCGCCACCCAGCGAGATCTGCCCCATGTCGCTGGACTGGTTGGCGGAGCCGCCGCCCGCGGTCCGCGACACCAGCGCGATCTGCCCGGTGAAGAGGTCCTTCACGAAGACGTCGGCGAAGCCGTTGTTGTCGCCGGCCACCAGGCTGTCCGAAAAGCTGGTGAAGACGACGAAACGGCCGTCGCCGGAGATGGAGGCGTTGCCGCTGGAAAGCGCCACGCCGGCGCCGTTGGCCTTGCTCGACACCAGCGAAAAGGTCTCGTCGAAGATGTTGTACGCGTAGACATCCGTCGTGTTGTTGTCGTCGGCGTCGACCAGCTCCTTGGCGGTTTCGAAGACGATGACGCCGCCCCAGCCCGCGTCATAGGCGACGTCGGGGTTCAGGACGGCGTTCGCCATGTCGCGCCCCACCATCAAGTCGCTGAGGTTCGTGATGTCGCCGCCGACGCGGTCCCATACGAAGACGTCGGTGCGCCCGTTGGTGTCCCCGACCGTCAGGTTGCTGGCCGCGCTCTCGAACACCACCAGGCGGCCGTCGTTGGAGATCTGCACATCCTCGCTGTCGCCATTGCCGTCCCCTCCGGTGGTGCTGGTGGAGATCCGGGTCAGGTTCCCGTTGTTCAAGTCCTTCAGGAAGATGTCGCTGGTGGAGGTGCTGCCGCCGGCCGCCCAGTTGCTGGTGGTGCTCTCGAACACGACCCAGCGTCCGTTGCCGGAAATGTCCGGGTTCACGGACGAGCCGTCCGTGGCCAGCACCCCGCCGGTGCCGGTGGAGACGAGGTCGATGCCGGGGCCGTCGATGCTGGCCAGGTAGATGGAATAGGAGGAAACGGGCTGCGATCCTTCGACCAGGTTGGACGAGGCGCTGAGGAAGACCAGCGAACGCCCGTCCGCGCTCACCACCGGCGCGCCGGAGCCACTGTTGCCCAGGGTGCCGGTGGCGCTCTTGTGTTCGTTGCTGACGGTGTTGTTCAAGAGGTCCTTCACCAGCACGTCGGTCGCGTTGTTGTTCACGCTGCCGAAGCTGGTCCAGCCGCCCCTGAAGCCGACAAAGTTGCCGTCGGCGGAGAGGGTGGGGTCGAAGGTCGCGGTCGGGGCGCCGGTCTGGCCCACGCGCGAGATGTGGTTGAACGGCGTAACCGCGGTGTTGCCGACCAGCAGGTCGTTGCCCGAGCCACCCTGCAGGTAGTCGGCGCCGCCCAACCCCTGGAGCTGGTTGCTTGCCGTGGCCGTGGACAGGTCGATGTTCTGTCCGTACCAGTCGGCCAGCTGGCCGACCTCACCGTCGCCCAGGGCAACCAGTCCGCCATTGGCGAAGTTCAGGGCATCGATCCGGAGTTCCGCGAGCGTCGTGTCGTCGAGGAACACGGTCTTTGCCAGGTAGGTCGCCGTGACGGCGGTGCCGACCTGGTTCAACTTGACGAGACCTGCGTTCACCGCCGCCGCGAACATCAACCTGTCCGCGGCCGCGTCGAAGGCCACGTGCTGGCCATCCGCCAGCGAGGAAAAGGAAAAGTCCATGCAAGGGCTCCTGGGGTGTGGGGTGCCGGATACTGTGCCGTTTCGGCCTGCATTCGGATACCGCCCATCCGGCGGATGAGCCAAACCGTGCTGCACTTCACCATGTCGGCTCCGCCGCCTTCAGGGACCGAGGCCTTGACGATCCGAAGTATCAGAACGTAACCTCGGCCTCCGCTTCATCAGGAGACCCCCATGGCCACCATCCGCGTCTTTACCGCCTTCAACATGCTCCAGGCACAGGATTGGGACTGGGAGGTCACCGAAGCCACCGCCACCTCGCTGGTGATCCAGGATGTCGGCGCCGGCAAGAAGCAGACCTTCACGGGAGAGTTCACCTACGTGGGCCCCGACGTGAACGGCACCGCCACCGCCACGGCGTTCTACGAGAACGGCGAGCTGGTCTACCGGGTCACCGGCATGAACCATGACGCCGCGGCCTTGCAGACCTTTGCCGAGACCAGCGGCGACACGCAGGAAACCTACGCCTTCGTGCTGTCCGGCAACGACGTGGTGACGGGCAGCGGCGGCGCCGACATCCTGGCCGGCTACGGCGGCAACGACAAGATCAATGGCGGCGCGGGTGGCGACGGCATGCTGGGCGGCGCGGGCAACGACTCCTACGTCGTTGACGACGTGCTGGACCGGGTCTACGAAACGACGACCCGGAATTCCGGCGTGGATGCGGGCGGCATCGACGTCGTCCGTGCCGACGTGACGTTCAAGATCGGCGACTTCATCGAGAAGCTGACGCTGACCGGCACGGCAGCCATCAACGGCACCGGCAACGGCGGCGACAACACCCTCGTCGGCAATTCCGCCGCCAACGTCCTGTCGGGTGGCGCCGGCGCAGACCTGGTCCTGGGCGGCGGCGGCAACGACGAACTGCGCGGCGGCGCCGGCCGGGACACCCTGACCGGCGGCGCCGGCGCGGACAGCTTCGACTACAACGCCGTCACGGACAGCGGCGCGACGCGCACCACCTGGGACATCGTCAAGGATTTCGTCAGTGGCGTCGACAAGATCGACCTGTCGACGATGGATGCCAGTTCCCTCGAAGACGGCAACCAGTCCTTCATGTTCGCGGGTTCGGGGTCCTGGGGCGTCGGAGCCGCGGGAGATGGCGTGCTGCGCTTCGAGGTCCTGGCCGCCGGCATCGTGCTGTACGGAAACACCGACGACGACTTCGACCCCGAATTCGCGATCTATCTCGCGGGCGTGGACGCCCTCGAAGCCGGCGACCTGATCCTGTGAACAGCGCCAGCGGCGTCGAAGTCCTCGCCTTCGACATCTTCGGCACCGTCGTCGACTGGCACGGCAGCATCGTGCGCGAGATGGCGCGCGCGCATCCGCAAGTCGACGGCGACGCTTTCGCGACGGCCTGGCGCGCGGGCTACCGGCCGGCGATGGCACGCGTCATGTCGGGCGAGCTTGGCTGGACGCTGATCGACGACCTGCACCGGATGATCCTCGACGGCATCCTGCCGCAGTTCGGGCTGGAACATCTCGACGAAGGTGCGCGCCGGGAATTGAACCGGGTTTGGCACCGCCTCGACCCCTGGCCCGACGCGGTGGAAGGACTGCAGCGGCTGAAGCGCAGGTACATCCTGTGCACGCTGTCCAACGGCAACATCGGCCTGCTCACGCGCATGGCCAAGCGGGCAGGGCTCCCATGGGATTGCATCCTCTCGGCGGAAGTCTTCCGCGCGTACAAGCCCGACCCCGCCACCTATCTCGGCGTCGCCAGGGTGTTCGACCTGCCGCCGCGGCAGGTGATGCTGGTGGCGGCGCACCACGACGACCTGGAAGGCGCCCGCGGCTGCGGCCTGCGCACCGCCTACATCGAGCGGCCGCTCGAGTTCGGCGCGGCGCGGCCGAAGGACGTGAGCCCGCGCGCGCAGAACGACCTGCATGCAAGGGACCTGCTGGCACTGGCCGACCAACTGGGCTGCTGAGCAAGCTGTAGTCAGGTGCTGACAGCCGCGCGCGGGCAGGGCTGAGGCCAGCGCGGGCGGCGCTCCTAGCCGTCCAGGCACGCCCCGGCGGCACGATGGTGTCGAAAGGAGCGATCCATGCCCGAAGACCGCACCCCGCAAGACCACGGCCTGGCGCACCCGCAGCCGGAACGCGGCCGCATTCCCCAGCCCAAGCCGCAGGCCGACGACGACGAGCGCGAACTGGTGCCGAACCAGCCCGCCTCCAGGCCGCAACAGGACGGCGTCGGCGGCAACGCCGATTTCGTGCAGCAACCGGATTGAACGCCATGGTGATGTTCAAGGCCAGGTTCAAGCCGATGGGGGCGGACAAACCGTCCGCCAGCGCCGGCGACAGGCTGCACAAGCTGCAGAAGCAGCAACAGCAGCAGCCGCAGCCGACCCCGCAGCCGGCACCGCAGGAAGACGAAAAGGCCCCGCCCATCGAGAAGGAGCAGGGCCCGCAGGCGCCGGTGAAGCTGCCCGGGCCGCCCAGCGAGCCCCAGCGCGCCAACGAGCGCTAGTCCCGCGTCACGCGCAACACTTCCTCGCGCGAGGTGATGCCTTCGCGCACCAGACGTTCGCCGTCCTCGCGCATCAGCCGCATGCCGCTCGCCAGCGCGGTCGCGCGGAGTTCCTGCTCGCCGGCGCGGTTGTGGATCAGCGTGCGGGTCTTCTCGTCCGCCGTCATCAGCTCGAAGATGCCCGTGCGACCCTGGTAGCCCGTATAGCCGCAATGCGCGCAGCCGCGCGTGACGCCTTGCGCGTTCGCCTTGCAGTGCTCGCACAACCTGCGCACGAGGCGTTGCGCGAGCACTCCGAGCAACGACGAACTCAGGAGAAAGGGGGTGTGCAGCGTCGCCAGCACGAGGTGGCCGGTCAGCGAGGCCTGGATGGCGATCTGCGCGGTTTCGTAGTCGCGGATCTCGCCGATCATGATGATGTCCGGGTCCTGCCGCAGGATCGCGCGCAGGGCCTTGGCGAAGTCCAGGTCGATCTTCGGGTTCACCTGCGTCTGCCCGATGCCGGGCAGCTCGTACTCGATCGGGTCTTCCACCGTCATGATGTTGCTGGTGGATGCGTCGAGCCGACTGAGCGCAGCGTAGAGCGTGGTGGTCTTGCCGGAGCCCGTCGGCCCCGTCACCAGGATGATCCCGTGCGGCTGCTCGATCAGCTTCAGGAAGCGCTCCAGCGTGGCGCCCGTCATGCCGACGGACTCCAGGCTGATGCGGCTTTCGCTCTTGTCCAGCAGTCGCAGCACCGCGCGCTCCCCGTGCGCGCTGGGCAGTGTGGAGACGCGCACGTCCACCGCGCGGGTGCCGATGCGCAGCGAGATGCGCCCGTCCTGCGGCATCCGCTTTTCGGCGATGTCCAGCTCCGCCATGATCTTCAGGCGCGAGATCAGGGCGGCATGCAGCGCGCGATTGGGCTGCACCACTTCGCGCAGCGCGCCGTCGACGCGGAAGCGCACGCTGGAGTGGCGCTCGTAGGGCTCGATGTGGATGTCGCTGGCGCCGTCGCGCGCGGCCTGCGTGAGCAGCGCGTTGAGCATGCGGATGATGGGCGCGTCGTCGCTGGCTTCCAGCAGGTCTTCCACCGCCGGCAACTCCTGCATCATGCGGGTGAGGTCGGCGTCGTTCTGCACCTCGCTCACCACCGTGGCCGCGCTCGACTCGCCCTGCGCATAGGCCGCGCTGATGCGCTGGGCCAGCGCCGGGGCTTCGAGTTGCTGCAGCGTGCGCACCTGGTACTTGCGCATCACCTCGGTCCAGCCCGGCGCGGGGGTGCCTGCATGCCACAGCACGAGCTGCTCGCCATCGTCCTCGAGCAGCAACTGCTGGCTGCGCGCGAACGCGTAGGGCAGGGGGTAGCGCATGGCGGTTACTGCGCGCTGGGCGCGGACAGGGCGGGCGGGGGGACCAGCGGTTTCCAGCCTTCCGCCGGCAGCAGGGACCGGGGCGCTTCCGGCAGCACCGGCGCGCCTTCCACCGGCACCAGCGCGCTGGGCAGCGGCTGCGTGTTCTGCTGCTTGACGCGCATCAGGTCGTAGCGGTCCAGCGACAGGGCGTCGCTCTGGGCCGCGTCGCGGATCACGATGGGCCGCAGGAACACCATCAAGTTGCTCTTCACCCGCCTGCGCTGTTCGCTGCGGAACAGGTTGCCGAACACCGGCACGTCGCCCAGGCCGGGCACTTTCTCCTGGCTGCCGCCGTAGCGGTCTTCCAGCAGCCCGCCGAGCACCACGATCGCTCCGTCATCCACCAGCACGTTGGATTCGATGGTCCGCTTGTTGGTGGTGGGCCCGTTCGGGTCCCTCTCCGTGCCGGCCTGCACCGCCGACGCTTCCTGGTAGATCGTCAGTCGCACCGTGCCGTTCTCGTTGATCTGGGGCTTCACGCGCAGCGTCAGGCCGACGTCGCGGCGCTCGACGGTCGTGAACGGGCTCACGGAACTGCCGGTGGTGCCGGTGTTGGTGAACTGCCCCGTGATGAAGGGCACGTTCTGGCCGATGACGATCTTGGCTTCCTCGTTGTCCAGCGTCAGCAGGTTGGGCGTGGACAGCACGTTGGCCTCGGCATTGCTCTCCAGGAAGCGCGCCAGGAAGGCCAGCACGGGGGTCCCGCCGATGTTGCGCGCAACGCCGAAATTGAATCCCGTCGCGGGCAGGGTGGCGCTGCTCGCCGCCGTTCCGGCGGTGCTGGTCGCGGCCTGGAGCGCCAGGCTGATGATGTTGGCGCCGGCGCCGCTGCCGGCGCTGAAGTTGGTGCCCAGGACACCCACGACGCTGCTGCTGGTGCTGCCCAGCAGGTTCTGCCACTGGATGCCGAATTCCGCCGCCTTGTCGGCGTTCACTTCGACGATCAGGCTTTCCACCATCACCTGCGCGCGGCGGCCATCGAGCTGGTCGATCACCGCGCGCAACTGGCGGTACTGCGGCTCCGGCGCCGTGATGATCAGCGAGTTGGTGGACGGGTCGGCCTGGATCTGGCCGCCGGTGGAGGGCTGCGCCGAGGGCGTGATGGGGGAGGTGGACGCGCTGGTGCCCGTGCCGGTGCCGGCTCCGCTGAGGCCGCTGGTGGTGGCGGGCGCGCTGGAAAGCCCCGCCGTGGTCGGGATGCTGGTGCCGCCGACGCCGACGCCGGCGGTGCCGGAGCTCATGCTCGCCAGCGCGGCCCGCAGCACCGTCGCCAGCTTGGTGGCGTCCGCGTTGCGCAGGTAGACGACGTAGATGTTGCCCGACGCCGTGGCGGCGGCCGGCTGGTCCAGGCGGGCCACCACGGTGCGCACCAGGTTCAGCCGAGCCGGGTTGGCGGCACGCACGATCAGCGAGTTGCTGCGCGGCTCGGCGATGACGGTGGTGCGGAACGACGTGTCGGACTGGCCCCCCTGCGGCGCCGCCCCGGCCGGCAAGCCGGCGCTGCCGCCGCCACTGGAGTCCACCAGCCGCTGCACGATGGGGGCGAGGTCGGTCGCCAGCGCGTTGCGAAGGTTGATCACCTCGACGTCGGTGGCGTTGGAGATGTCCAGCGCCGAGATGATGCGGCCGATGCGCTGCAGGTTGTCGGCGTAGTCGGTGATCACCAGCGAGTTGTTGCCGGGATTGACGTTGATGGTGTTGTTCGGGCTGATCAGGGGCCGCAGGATCGGCACCAGGTTGGCGGCGTTCTCGAAATTCAGCCGGAAGATCTGCGTGACGATCTGGTTGCCGCCGACGCCGGTCACCGTGACCGCGCCGCCCTGCAGCTTGGCTTCGGCCTCCGGCACCACCTTCCACAGGCCGCCGGAGTCGACCACCGTGAAGCCGGACAGGCGCAGCGTCGCCACGAACTGGTTGAAGGCCGCCGCCGGCGTCACCGGGCGGTCGGTGGACAGCGTGATCGCGCCCTTCACCCGCGGGTCCACCACGATGTTGCGGCCGGTGATGGCCGCCATCGTGCGGGCCACAGCCTCGATCTCGGCGTTGACGAAGTTCAGGGTGATCGGCTCGTTGGCCCGCTGCGCGTGCAGCACGCCGGGTGCGCCGGCCAGCAGGATGCTGGCTGCGATCGAGGCGGCGGCGAGACGGAAATTCATGGGTCAGCCAATGGAGATGAGGGACCGGGTGCCGCTGCGGCGCCCGATGATGTTCAGGAGGTTGGCCAGCGCCGCTTCGCGCTCGGGGGCCGCGCTGGCCTCGCCGCGAAAACGCAGGCGGGAACCCACCCACTGCCCGGTGCCGGACAGCTGCAGGCTGCCCTCGACGGTGTCCACCGCCAGCGTGGCCGGCGTCCCACCTTGCAAGGTAATGCGGTAGCTGCCCATGGGCCTCAGGGTAGACAGGCGCGACGCCATGCTCGACGCCATCAGTTCGGCCCGCCCGGCGACGGCCAGGCGGCCTTCGACCCATTCTACTGAAAGGCCCTGCGTTCTCAGCTGCAGGTCGCCGTCGAGTTGTAAAGTGTTCCAGGGCGTGCCGAGGCCGGCCGTCACCTGGGCCGGCCACTGCGACAGGCCGTCGCCCACCACCGCGCGCATGCCGCCCACGCGCCAGTGCGCCCGCACGTCGATCGGCTCCCGGCTGCAGCATTCCGGCCGCAGGCGCGCCTGCAGGCCGTCCCAGCGCGGCCGCAGCGTCCACGTCACGCGGCCCGGCAAGGCCGCCGCGTCCGAACTCCCGGCCCCGCCGGTCAGCACCAGCCGGGCGGAGCCGTTCCAGACGGTGCCGCGGGCTTCCGCCAGCAGCACGTGGCCGCCGGTGGCCTGCGCGACGCCGGCGGCGAGCCACCGCGCCGGTGCGAAGAAGACCAGCGCGCCGACGATTCCCAAGGCGGCGCCCGCCGCTGCCCAGGACCAGGGCGCTTCGCGGGCAGGACGGCGTGTGCGGGGCGGGCGGGCCACGGGTGCGCGGCCTACCGCGGGGGCAGTGTCAGCACCAGGCTGCCGTCCCAGCCGCCGGCGGCATTGCGCGCCAGTTTGGCCTCGCCGGGGATCGCCCGCGCATTGGTGCGCACTTGCGACAGCCATTGCGCCAGCGCCTGCGCCGGCGTGTTGGTGAGGGTGAGGGTGACGCGGTCGCCGGCGATGGCGTAGCGCGCGCTGGTGCCCAGCTGCTGGCGGATCGCCGCTTCCAGCTGGCGCATCGCTTCGTCATGGTTCAGCCTGGGCTGCGCCTGCATCGCGCGGGCCTGCGCCTGCAGCCTGCGCATCTGCTGCAACTGGACATCCAGCTCGCGATGCTGGCTTTCGGCAGAGCGCAGCGTCGACACGGCCGGGCCGATGGCCACCCACCAGAGCAGCGCCAGCAGCACCAGCGCCGCGGCCGCGGCCACCAGCGCCTGTTCGCGCGGCGCCAGTCCGGCCCAGCGCGCCCGCAGTTCCTGCGCCGTCATCGGGTGTCCTCCGGCGATACGACCAGCGCCGGGCCCTGGGCCGCGATGGCGTAGCCCACCGTCTTGAGCCGGGTCGCGACGCTGCGCAGTTCGTCAGGCGACAGCGCCAGGCCCATGGCCCGCAGCTCGCCTGCGGCGTATTCCAGCGCGGTGGGCGCGCGGTCGGCGGGCAGGGCCGCGGCCAGCGCGCCGAGCAGCGCGTCCAGGTCGCGCGGCGACGCCACGCCGGTCTGCTGGCGCAGCGTGGCGACTTCGCGCTCCATCTGTACCGGCGCATCGACGATCACCTTGACCTGCGGGAAGCTCTCGGCGAGCGTCTGGCGCACGGCCTCGCGCTTGCTGTCCAGCGCGGCGCGTTCCTTCCATGCCCAGGCGTTGAGACCGAGCAGGTTGGCGGCGACGAGCACCGCGGCTGCCCAGCGCGCCGGCCGCCAGGGCGCGCCGTGCAGTACTTCGCCCCAGCCGGTGGCCAGCTTCTTCAGCGCCCGGGCGCGCGACGAGCTCGCCAGGTCGAACTGCGCCAGGTCCCAGCGCGTGCGGGTCGCCTCCATCCAGCGCTGCGGCGCCTGCTGCAGCACCACCTTGGCATTCAGCAACTGCTCCGCCACCGCGGCGACGGCGGGTTCCGCCAGCCGCTGGGCGTCCTCCGGCAGCACCGGCAGCAGCGGCAGGGCGGCCGCCGTCAGCGGCAGGACCAGCACGCCGTCGTCGCTGCTCGCCACCGCCACCGGCTGCTCGGCGTCGCCCATCACCACCAGCGCCAGCGCGCCTTCCGGCGCGAACTCCGGGACGATGCGCGTGGCGGGCCGGCCCGCCGCTTCCAGCAGCTGCATGGCGTTGCGCAGCCATTGACGGTCGCAGGCGGCCACCCAGGCCGGTGCGCCGGCGCGCGCATCCGGCGCCAGCGCCAGGTGCACGGCCTGAGTGTCGTCCAGCAGTTGCTCTTCCAGCAGGCCCTCCAGCGCGGAGCGCAGGCGCGGCGTGCCGGGTGTCATGCCCTTGGGCAGGTCGACCCGGTGCCAGGCGATCGCCTGCACCGGCACCAGCGCCACGATCTCGGCGCCGGCGCCGCGCGGCATGGGCAGCAGGGCGGCCGGCGACTTGCCGTGGTCGGCGAGCGTGCGGCCATCCGGCGTCAGCGCGTACGCCCATTCCGTGGCGCTGGTGGCCGGCTCGAGAGGCAGCGAGACGATGAGGGAGCTCATGGATTGCGGGGCATTGTAGGTGTCGCTACCGCTTGCCCGCGACCTGCGCGGGGCTTTCGGCGGCGCCGCGCTCGCGCGTCAGGATGCGGATGTCCAGGCCGTTGCGGTGCACGATCGAGCGTTCCTCGATCACCACCTTGTCGATGCGCAGCTTGCCGCGCACCTCGAAGTACTGCGAGTTCATCGCCACCGTGCCGCTGGGGAAGGCGGCGCCGCCCGGCAGCAGCGCCTGGACGTCGGCCAGGGAGCGGAAGTATTGTCCCTGTCGCCTGGCCACCAGCAGCTGCGCGTCCGCCATGTTGATGCCCTGCGCCACGGCGTAGATCGCTTCCGCGCTGGCGGTGTTGAGGTTCAGGGGGGTCGCCCTGGGGAGGATCGTCACGTGGGGCTCGAGCGCCGCGATCGTCTCCGGCGCGAGGCCCAGCCACTGCAGTTGCTCCAGCCGGTGCGGCAGCAGGGGAGCCTGGGGGGCCGACAGGTTCTCGGTGCTGATGTCGGAGGCGAAGCGCAGGGTGTCGGCCATCCTGGCGAGCTGCTGTTCCGGCAGGCCGAGCGCGGCGAACAGCCGGCGGAAGACCTCGTATTGTCTTGGCTGCACCACGGCCGCCTGCACCAGGCTGGTCACGTTCAGCTTGGCCTGCAGGTCGGTGATCTGCCCCGACAGGAAGATGTTGTCGGCGTCGCTGCCTTCCACGCTGACGTTGCGGTCGGCGGCCAGGAAGGTCCCCAGCCGCGCCTCCTGCAGCGGCACGGCCCAGGGTTCGGCCAGGTGGTCGGCATTGCCGGCCCGGGCATCCTCGCGCAGGATCAGGCGCGCCCAGTCCAGCGCGCCGCCGAGGATCCAGCCCGATTGCACCCGCATGCGGTCGGCGCCTTCCACTTCGACGCTGCGCCATTGCTGCCACAGCGAGGCGGCGGCGAACGTCGCCACCAGGGTCACGGTCAGCATGGCGGCCAGCAGCGCCGCGCCCCGGTGGACTCGCCGCTTCATGACCGCGATCCGCTCAAGGTAGGACGCACCCAGTCGCGCTGCAGGCGCCCGCCGATGGCGCGGTCCGGCGGCAGCAGCAGGATCAGCCGCACGCCGTCGGGCAGCGTGCTGGCGTTCTGGGTCCCGGCGCCGGCGACCTCGCCCGTCTGCCCCTCTTCCACCTCGGTCGCATCGGCGCTGGACAGCGGGTTGGTCCAGCTGTTGCCGCGGTAGAAGAAGATCTGCCAGTCCATCATCGGCGTGATGGCCACCTCGCGCGCGCGCATCTCGTCGCTCGGGTTCTGGGCCCACAGGTCGGCCTGCTGCCACGCGGTGTCGAGGTCGCCGCGCAGCAGCACGGGCGGGGACTCCCAGCGCAGCCAGCGGCCTTCGCGCCGCGCCCAGCCCACCACGCGCACGCCGTCGGTGGGCGACAGGCTGCTGCGGCGGGTGAGGCGCAGCACGCGGCCGTTCCACTCGAGCGCGCGAGCCGGCGGATACTCCTCGATCGCGTCGAGGTCGGCCGTCCACTGGGCCAGGCCGGTCTGCAGCGCCAGCACTTCGTCGGCGCGGGCCTCGGTGATCTGGCGCGCCCGCATCATGCCGTCGAGCCCGCGCCAGCTCAGGCCCGCGAGCAAGGCCATGGCGAACAGCGACACCAGCAGTTCGACCAGGGTGAAGCCGCGCGCGCGCCGCATCAGTACCGTCCCATCACGGTGGACACCCGCACGATCGGCGAGTCGCCCGAGAGCACCTGCGCGTCGACGCGGCGGAAGCTGGGATTGGGCGTCGGCGCCACCGTCAGGTGCACGCGGAAGGCCAGCCCGGCCTGCTCGCACGTCTGGTCGCTGTCGCCCACCGGCGGCAACTGGCGCGCCAGCCGCAGGCGGCCCAGCTCGTTCTCGGCGCAGATGTGCGCCAGCAGGACGTCGGACTGGCGCTGCGCATTGAGGGTCAGGGACGCGGTGGCCTGCACGCCGGCGACCAGCGCGATGGCGACGATGCCCAGCGACACCAGCACCTCGATCAGCGTGAAGCCGCGGCTGCGGGTCATGGCGGGGCGGCCACGCCGAAAGGCCGCACGCCGTCGGTGGCGATGCGCACGAACAGTTCGGGCCGCGAAGCGCTCGTCAGCACCAGCGCCTGCGGGCCGATCACAGGCTCGGGGCCCAGTACCAGCACCGCGTTGCCGGCCACGCGGGTGTCGTCGGCCAGCCAGCGATCCGGCAGGGCCTCGCCCGGCAGGCCCTCGAAGCGGAAGCCGGCTTCGGTGGCCACCCAGCGCACCGGCTGCCCGCTCAGGCGCGAGCGGGCGCGGGCGGATTCGAGCAGCGCCGCCAGCCGCAGCGCGTCGCGGTCCAGCGGGGCGCCGGCCGCATCGCGCAGGGCGAAGGCCACGCCGGCGGAGGCGATGGCGATGATCGCCACCACCACCATCAGCTCGATCAGGGTGAAGCCCGCGCGGCGCGCGCGGTGCGGCGCGCCCGGCCGGGTGCCGCCGGCCTGGCCGTCCGCGCCGAAGGACATCACGTCGATCTCGCCCTTCACGCCGGGGTTCAGGTACTGGTAGGGCCGGCCCCAGGGATCGTTGGGCAGCTTCTCCAGGTACGGCTTCCAGTTGGGCGCCGGCGGCCCGGAAGTCGGGCGGGCGATCAGCGCCGCCAGGCCTTGCTCGCCGGTCGGGTAGCGCTGGTTGTCCAGCTTGTACAGCTTGAGCGCCTGCATCACGTTGTTGACGTCGGTGCGCGCCGCGGTGACGCGCGCGTCATCGGCGCGGTCCAGCACGTTGGGGACGATCAGGGCGGCAAGCACGCCGATGATGACGAGCACCACCATCAGTTCGATCAGCGTGAAGCCGGCGTGTGCCAGCTTGCGCGGCAGGGCGCAAAGGGGGCGGCGGGAGGGGGAGGTCGACCACATTCGTTCCATCATAATCGCCGCATGCTCAGCCCGACTCCCGCGACGTGGACGGTTCGCGGCGCGACCTTCGCGCTGTGGGGGCTGGCGGCCGCGAGCGCCGCGTTCTGGGCGCTCAAGCTCGGCGGCAGCTCGGCGCCGGTGCTGGCGCCGCTGCCGCCCGCGCGGCCCGTGCTCTCGGCAGATCCCGGCGCGATCGCGCGATTGCTCGGCAGCGCGCCGGCCGTGGCGTCGGCCGGCGCCCCCCAGCCGACCCTGGCCAGCCGCTTCCAGCTGGTGGGCGTCGTGGCGGGTGAGCGATCGGGCGGCGGCGCTGCGGTGATCGCCGTCGACGGCCGGCCGGCGCGGCCCTATCGCGTGGGCACCGCGCTCGACCAGGGGCTGGTGCTGCAGTCGGTGCGGGGCCGGACCGCGTCGATCGCCGCAAGCATGTCGACGCCGCCGCTGCTCACGCTCGAATTGCCGCCGCAGGCGCGCGCCGACCTGCCCGCTCAGCCCGCCGCGATCGCCGCGCCCAGGTAGAAGCCGGCTTCGCAGACCTGCTGCACGGCGCCGAGCACGCCGTCGTCGAAAGGCGCGCCGCGCCGGCGCACGTAGTGCAGCATGGCGAAGGCCGCCGCCACCGAGAACAGCAATGCGGTGCCCAGGAATGCCGCGCCGCCGGCCGGCACCATCAGTAGCAGCGGCACCAGGCACCACAGGGCCGCCAGGCCCAGCGCCCGCGGTTCGAGGGTGGCGGGCGCGAGCCGGTGCGCCACCACCAGCGGCAGGTAGCGCGACACCACGTGGGCCGCGAACAGCGCCGACATCAGCGCGATTTCCGAGGCCGCGGCCAGGGCCGCGAGCAGCGCCAGCTTGCCGGCGATCAGCAGCAGCGAAGCGATCACGCCCAGCGCCGACCCCGAGGCGCCGGGCTGCGCGGCATCCAGCCGGTCGGCGGTGCGGAACAATGCGCCCTCGTGCAGCGCGCCCGTCAGCATCACCGTCGCCAGGGTGCTGAACACCGCCGCGACGGCGGGAGACCAGGGGTTGCCGCGCAGCAGCACCGAGACCAGCGCGAACACCAGGCAGGCCACCATGCCGACCAGCCAGCCCACGCCGGGCACCTGCGCCAGGGCCGCGGGGCCGGACGCGGCGGCGGGCGCCGCCCGGTCCGGCAGCGGGGGACGCAGCCGCGTGAAGCGCGCCAGCGCGAGCGCGCAGTCGCGCACGAAGGGTTCGAAGGTGTTGCGCAGGGCGGTCATGCGAATTCGCCCTCAGCTGCGCAGGAACAGCCGGTAGACCGGGTTGGCGGTCTCGTCCACGTGCGGGTAGCCGAGTTCGTCCAGGAACGACTGGAAGGCCTTGTCCTCGCTGGAGGGCACCTGCAGGCCGACCAGGATGCGGCCGTAATCGGCGCCCTGGTTGCGGTAGTGGAACAGGGAGATGTTCCAGTTCGGCCGCATGTGCGACAGGAACTTCATCAGCGCGCCGGGCCGCTCGGGGAAGATGAAGCGCAGCAGGCGCTCGTCGTTCGCCAGCGGGGAGGGGCCGCCCACCATGTGGCGCACGTGCTCCTTGGCGAGTTCGTCGTGCGTGAGGTCCAGGGCCTCGAAGCCGTGCCGCGTGAAGTTGGCCGCGATGCGCGTGGATTCGCCCTTGCCGTGCGTGGTGAGGCCGACGAACACGTGGGCCTGCCGCGCGTCGCTGATGCGGTAGTTGAATTCGGTCACGTTGCGCGCGCCGCCGGGCAGCGTGCCGATCACCTCGCAGAAGCGGCGGAAGCTGCCGCGCTCCTCGGGGATGGTCACGGCGAACAGCGCCTCGCGTTCCTCGCCCACCTCGGCCCGTTCGGCGACGAAGCGCAGGCGGTCGAAGTTCATGTTGGCGCCGCACAGGATCGCGGCATAGGTCTCGCCGCGCGTCTTGTGCTGCGCGACGTACTGCTTGATGGCGGCCACGGCCAGCGCGCCGGCGGGCTCGACGATGCTGCGCGTGTCCACGAACACGTCCTTGATGGCGGCGCACACGGCGTCGGTGTCCACCAGGATGTAGTCGTCGACCAGCTCGCGCGCCAGGCGGAAGGTTTCCTCGCCCACCAGCTTGACCGCGGTGCCGTCGGAAAACAGGCCCACGTCCCCCAGCGTGACGCGCTTCTTCGCGGCCACCGAGCGCGTCATCGCGTCGGAATCGCTCATCTGCACGCCGATCACCTTGATCTCCGGGCGCACCGACTTGATGTAGCTGGCGACGCCGGCGATCAGGCCGCCGCCGCCGATGGCGACGAACACGGCATCGAGCGGGCCCTGGTGCTGGCGCAGGATCTCCATGGCGATGGTGCCCTGGCCGGCGATCACGTCGGGGTCGTCGAAGGGGTGGACGAAGGTGAGCTGCTGCTTCTCGCACAGCTCCGTGGCATGGCCATGGGCATCGGAGTAGCTGTCGCCGTGCAGCACCACCTCGCCGCCCAGGGCCTTGACCGCGTCGATCTTCACCTGCGGGGTGGTGACCGGCATCACGATGACGGCGCGCGCCCCCATCTTGTGCGCGGCCAGCGCCACGCCCTGGGCATGGTTGCCGGCGGAGGCGCAGATCACGCCGCGTTCCAGCTGCCCGGGCGACAGGTGCGCCATCTTGTTGTACGCGCCGCGCAGCTTGAAACTGAACACCGGCTGCTGGTCCTCCCGCTTGAGGAGCACCTTGTTGTGCAGGCGCCGGCTGAGGTTGCGCGCCGGCTCCAGCGCCGACTCCACCGCGACGTCGTAGACGCGCGCGGTGAGGATCTTCTTGAGGTAATCCTCCGGCTGCAGGTGTTTCTTCATGGCGCGGGCATCATAAGTGGCGCAGAAAAAAGCCCCTGGATCGCAAGGTCCGGGGGCTATAAAAAAGCCCCCGGACCTTGCGATCCAGGGGCTGAATCCACCGTTGGAGGGTGGAGGAGACAATCGTCACGCGTAGCGGAATCGCTATGCTGCGAAGCCAGTATAGCCCGCTATTTGTTGCATTGCACCAAGCGTGTTGCGTCAAAGGAAAAGAGAGCCATGGAATGCACAGTGAGCTGGACGGGAGCCACCGGCGCCCGGTCCGGGATGGGGTTCGTCGCCGAGACGGGAAGTGGGCACGTGCTCGTCATGGATGGCGCGCCGGATGAGGCGAAGCCCGAGAACGGCGGGCGCAACCTGGCGCCGCGCCCGATGGAGACGGTGCTGGCCGGCACCGGCGGCTGCACCGCCTACGACGTGGTGCTGATCCTCAAGCGGGGGCGCCACGACGTGCGCGGCTGCTCCGTCAAGCTCACGTCGGACCGAGCGACGACCGACCCGAAGGTGTTCACGAAGATCCACATGCACTTCACCGTGCGCGGACGCAAGCTGCCCGCGCAGGCGGTGGAACGCGCCATCGCCATGAGCCACGAGAAGTACTGCTCGGCGAGCGCGATGCTGGCGAAGACGGCGGAGATGACGACCAGCTTCGAGGTGGTCGAGGACGCTTAGATGTAATGCGCGGTGGTGGTCATCACCCTGGCCGCCGTCCGCATCGCCGCCTTCACCACGGCCGGCAGTTCCGCCGCGCCGCTGGCCAGCGCCAGGTTCGCGTGCGCCGCCTCGTCGTCCTTCATCTGCGCCACGATCGCCCGCGATGCATGGTCGGCGGCCGGCAGGCGGTCCAGGTGGCCCTGGAGGTGGGCTTCCACCTGGCGTTCCGTCTCCACCAGGAAACCCAGGCTGACGGGGTCGCCGAAGCGGCCCGCCACCAGCCCCAGCCCGAAGGCGCCGGCATACCAGAGCGGATTGAGCAGCGAGGGACGCGCGCCCAGTTCGTCCAGCCTGGCCTTGGTCCAGGCCAGGTGGTCGGTCTCCTCGCGGGCGGCCTGTTCCAGCTGCAGCCGCAGCCCTTCGTTGCGGGTGGCCATGGCCTGGGCCGTGTACAGCGCCTGGGCGCAGATCTCGCCGACGTGGTTGACCCGCATCAGCGCGCCGGCGTGCCGGCGCTCGTCGGCGCCGAGGTGCGTCGCCTCGTTCGGGACCACGGGACAGGGCCGCGTGCCGCGCGGGGTGGCGAAGAGGGTGCGCAGGGTCTGGTCGAGTGCGCCGAGGAAGCGGTCCATGCACCGGAGTTTACGAGCGGCGCGTTGGGGCGTGCGAACGGCGCCCGGGGCCCTTGACTGACAGCTGGATGACAGCCTCGTTTTGGCATGCGAAACGACGAACGGCGATGTTGTGCACATTCCACTCAGCCGTGGCCGCCTTGTTGTCGGTCCACAACGAAAGGGCCGGTGAAGGACTAAATCCTTTGCGTAGGAAAAGGTCGTCTGGTGCAATAGCGACAACTTCACTTGCATGAAGAAATCCCTGATTGCGCTGGCTGTGATGGCTGCCGCCGGTGCGGCTTCCGCCCAGTCGTCGGTCACCCTGTTCGGTATCGTTGACGCCGGCCTGCAATGGAGCAAGGGCTCCTCTGGCGACGTGCGCTTTGCCGTCATCAACTCCGGCTACAACAGCTCGCGCCTCGGCTTCCGTGGCACGGAAGACCTGGGTGGCGGCATGGCTGCCTCCTTCTGGCTGGAAGCCGGTGTCAACAACGACAACGGCTCGGGCCAGAACACCGTCGGCAACAGCGGCCTGAACAACGCCCTGTCCGGTGGCGGCCTGACCTTCAACCGTCGTTCCACGGTCAGCCTGTCGGGCGGCTGGGGTGAACTGCGCATCGGCCGTGACTACACGCCGTCCTTCTGGAACCTGACCGTGTTCGACCCGTTCGGCACCAACGGCTCCGGCACCACCGCCACCCTGCAGGGCGGCGCCACCGGCGTGAACACGGTCCGCGCTTCCAACAGCATCGGCTACTTCATGCCCGCCAACATCGGCGGCGTGTACGGCCAGGTCCAGTACGCTGAAAACGAACTGCCGAACAACACCGGTCCCCTGATCGACTCCGGCCGTTACCTCGGCTTCCGCGTCGGCTACGCTTCCGGCCCGTTCAACGTCGCCTTCGCCGCCGGCCGCACCGATGTGCCGGACGTCGTCGGCGCCGACAACATCCTGGCGATGAACCTGGGTGGCTCGTGGGACTTCGGCTTCCTCAAGCTGATGGGTCAGCTGGTGATGGACCGCAACACCGCCGGTGTCGACACCAACGACGGCAAGGGCTTCCTGATCGGTGGCCTGGTGCCCGTGGGCGCCGGCGAAATCCGCCTGGCCTACTCGCAGTACAAGTTCGACACCCCCCTGGGCGACCCCAAGGTCAAGAAGATGGCTGTCGGCTACGTGCACAACCTGTCCAAGCGTACCGCCGTGTACGCCACGCTGGCTCACCTGAAGAACAGCGGTGGCGCTGCTCAGGCCGTCAACGGCAACGCCGTCGGCGCCGCGAACGACTCGTCGTCCGCTGTCGACCTCGGCATTCGCCACAGCTTCTGATTTTCGAACCGGCCCCCTGGGCCGGTGCAGGAAACAAGAAACTTGAAAAGCCGCCTTCGGGCGGCTTTTTTTTTGAGAACTCCAGATGACGTCGCCGGGACTCCCGCCGCGCCTTCGCGTGGCCGCCGCCGCCACTGCCATGCTCCTGCTGGCGGGCTGCGCCGTGGCGCCGCCGGCGGACGTGGCGGTCTCGGCCTGGGCCGAGAAGTCGGGCGAGCCGGGCCGCGCGGCCCCGCAACCCTGGCAGCACAAGACCTTTCCCGGCAAGGCCGCCAGCCGGTTTCGCTATGCGCGCCTGGACGGGCGCGACACGATTTCCGCGCTCGCCGAAGCATCGGCGAGCATGTTGCGCCAGCAGGTGCGCGTCGAACCCGCCGACCTCGCACGGTTGCGTTTTTCCTGGAAGGTCCCCGGGCTGATTCCGCTGGCCGACATGGCCTTGCGCGAAAAGGACGATGCGCCGGTGCGCGTCGTGCTCGCCTTCGAGGGCGACCGTTCCCGCTTCTCGCCGCGCAACGCCGCGCTGAACGAGCTGGCGCGCGCGCTGACGGGCGAGGAGATGCCCTATGCCACCCTGATGTACGTCTGGTGCAACCAGCGTGAACCGGGCAGCGTCATCGTCAACCCGCGCACCGATCGCGTCCGCAAGCTGGTGGTGGAGTCCGGCCCGCGGCGGCTGAACCAGTGGCTGGAGTACGAGCGCGACGTCCGGGCCGACTTCGAGCGGGCCTTCGGGGAGAAGCCCGGGGCGCTGGTCGGCATCGGGATCATGACCGACAGCGACAACACCCGCTCCAATGCCCAGGCCTGGTACGGGCCGGTGCGCCTGGTGCCCGCCGGCGGCGCGGCGCGCTGAAGCGGCTGTCGCGCGGGCGGCAGGCCGCTGGGGAAAGCCCTTTTGACCCCCCGGCACGGGTACTGCATAGTTCCGCTTTCCAAATTCACGAGGATCGAGATGAGGATCAAGTACGCACTGGTCTGTGCAGCGGCCGCCACCGCGCTGGCCGCACCGGCGCTCCAGGCCAAGCCCTTCCGCTGGGCGAGCGCCGGGGAAATCTCCACCTGGGACATCCACTCCCAGAACAACGCGCTGCAGAACGGCATCCATGCCGCGGTCTACGAGTCGCTGGTCTACTACAACAGCCGCACCTTCAAGATCGAGCCGGTGCTGGCCACGTCGTGGACCCAGGTCTCGCCCACGCAGATGCGCCTGAACCTGCGCCAGAACGTCAAGTTCCACGACGGCAGCGCGTTCACCGCCGACGACGCCGCGTACTCGATGGTGCTGCTGAACCAGCTGACCGAGCTGCGCATGATGAGCAAGGCCTGGGCGGAGAAGAACAACTCCGTCGAGCCCAAGGACATCCGCAACGTCACGCTGGAAACCTTCGCCAACCGCAACGCGATGGGCACCGGCCCGTTCATCCTGCGCCAGTGGGTGCCGGACCAGCGCATGGTGATGGCCGCCAACAGCCCGCAGGACCTGCCGCGCCTGCGCCAGAGCCCGAACCTCAAGGTGATGGACGGCGTCGAGAGCCGCACCATCTTCTTCGGCATGGACCAGCACCGCGACGAGCTGCCCGGCTCCAACGTGAAGGGCAAGAACCCGCTGAAGGACCTGCGCGTGCGCAAGGCCCTGTACCAGGCGATCGACATCGATTCGCTGATGCGGGTGACGATGCGCGGCCTGGGCCAGGCCACCGGCGCGCTGGTCGCGCCGCAGGTGAATGGCTGGAAGGAGTCCATCCACAAGCGCATGCCCTACGACGTGGAAGGCGCCAAGAAGCTGCTCGCCGAAGCCGGCTATCCGCAGGGCTTCGAGGTGGACTTCGCCTGCCCCAACAACCGCTACATCAACGACGAAGAGATCTGCCAGGCCGTGACCGCCATGTGGTCGCGCATCGGCGTGCGCGCCAAGCTGCGCACCATGCCGCTGGTGACCTACTTCCCGATGATCCAGCGCTTCGAAGCCAGCATCTACATGCTGGGCTGGGGCGTGCCCACCTTCGATGCCATGTACAGCCTGCAGTCGCTGGTGCGCACCCCCGGATCCGACGGTGACGGCAACTACAACGTGGGCCGCTACAGCAACCCGAAGGTCGACGCCGTGATCGACCGCGCCAAGGTGGAGACGGACCTGCTGGTGCGCAACCGCCTGCTGACCGACGCGCTCCAGATGAGCAACGACGACGTCTCGCACATCCCGCTGCACAACCAGGTCATCCCCTGGGCGATGAAGCGCAACATCGAGCTGGTCCACCGTCCGGACAACCGCCTCGACTGGCGATTGATCAAAGTGAACTGAACGGACAAGACAAGGCCACCTCGACGAGGCATCCCGCTCCGGCGGCACCTCGGCTCGGTGGCCTTGTCCTTGGGCCGCCCTTTGCTTTAAGCCTAAAGGAAACCCCCGTGTCGGCACGCAGTTTGCTCTGCTAGCATCGGCAGCCCTTTAGCGCCCTACAGAATGTTTGCTTTCATCCTGCGCCGCCTGATCCAGGCCATGGTCGTCATGGTCGCGGTCGCCTTCATTGCCTTCCTGCTGTTCCAGTACGTCGGCGACCCCGTCGTCTTCCTGCTCGGGCAGGACGCCACGCCGCAGCAGATCCGCGAGCTGCGGTCCGACCTGGGGCTGGACAAGCCCTTTTTCGTGCAGTTCTGGCATTTCCTGGCCAACGCGGTCCAGGGCGAATTCGGCCTGAGCCTGCGCCAGGGCGCCAAGGTCTCGCGACTGATCGGCGAGCGCTTTCCCGCCACCCTCGAGCTCGCCCTGGTCGCCGCCTTCCTGGCGCTGGCCATCGGCATCCCGATGGGCGTGTACGCGGCATTGCGCCGCGGCACCTTCCTGAGCCAGGTCTTCATGACGATCTCGCTGCTCGGCGTGTCGCTGCCCACGTTCCTGATCGGCATCCTGCTGATCCTCGTGTTCGCCGTCTCGCTGGGCTGGTTCCCGAGCTTCGGCCGCGGCGACACGGTGCAGATAGGCTGGTGGAGCTCGGGGCTGCTGACGCCCAAGGGCTGGCACCACATCGTGCTGCCCGCCGTGACGCTGGCCATCTTCCAGCTCACGCTGATCATGCGGCTGGTGCGCGCGGAGATGCTGGAGGTGCTGCGCACCGACTACATCAAGTTCGCGCGCGCCCGCGGCCTGTCGAACCGCGCGGTCCACTTCGGGCACGCCCTGAAGAACACCTTGGTGCCGGTGATGACGATCACCGGCCTGCAGCTGGGCGGCCTGATCGCCTTCGCCATCATCACCGAGACGGTCTTCCAGTGGCCCGGCATGGGGCTGCTCTTCATCCAGGCCGTGACCTTCGCCGACATTCCCGTCATGGCCGCGTACCTGTGCCTCATCGCGCTGATCTTCGTGGTCATCAACCTGGTGGTGGACCTGCTGTACTTCGCCGTCGACCCGCGGCTGCGCGTCGGCACCGCTGGAGGCCACTGATGCTCGCCCCGGGCAATGCGTCGCGGCTGAACGTCCACGGGCGCGCGTTCTCGCGGATCGCGCAGTACCACCCCGAGATCACGGCCTTCCGGCGCGACCTGCATGCGCATCCCGAACTGGGTTTCGAGGAGGTCTACACGGCCGCGCGGGTGCAGGAAGCGCTGCGCGTCTGCGGCGTGGATGAAGTGCACGCCGGCATCGGCAAGACCGGCGTGGTCGGGGTGATCCGCGGCCGCTCGACGGCTTCGGGCCGGATGATCGGCCTGCGCGCCGACATGGATGCGCTGACGATGACGGAAAGCAACGACTTCCCGTGGAAGTCGACGCGGGCGGGGATGATGCACGGCTGCGGCCACGACGGCCACACCGCCATGCTGGTGGGCGCCGCGCGCTACCTGGCCGAGACCCGCAATTTCGACGGCACGGCGGTGCTGGTCTTCCAGCCGGGCGAGGAAGGCTTCGCCGGCGCCAAGGCGATGATCGAGGACGGCCTGTTCCAGCGCTTCGATGTCGATGCGGTCTATGCCATGCACAACTGGCCGGGCCTCAAGCCGGGCCGCTTCGGCATCCGCCACGAGGCCATGATGGCGTCGGCGGACCGGGTGACCATCGAGATCACCGGCAAGGGCGGGCACGGGGCGCATCCCTACCTGGCCGTGGACCCGGTGCTGGTCGCGGCGCACATCATCACGGCGGTGCAGAGCATCGTCTCGCGCAACATCAAGGCGGTGGACGGCGCGGTGATCAGCCTGTGCGCCATGCACGCCGGCGACGTGCACGCGATGAGCGTGATCCCCGGCAAGGCCACGCTGGTCGGCACGGTGCGCACTTTCCGCGCCGAAGTGCAGGACGTGGTGGAGCGCCGCCTCAACGAGCTGTGCAGCGCGGTGGCGCTGGGCTTCGGCGCTACCGCCACGGTGCACTACGAGCGCATCTACCCGGCCACCATCAACACCCCGCGCGAGACCGAATTCGCGGCCGACGTCGCCGAGTCGCTGGTGGGCGCCGAGCACGTCGTGCGCGACATGGAGCCCAGCATGGGCGCCGAGGACTTCTCCTTCATGCTGCAGGCCAAGCCCGGCGCCTACCTGCGCATCGGCCAGGGCGGCGAGGGCAGCTGCATGCTGCACATGAGCCGCTACGACTTCAACGACGACATCCTGCCCCTCGGCTCCGCGATGCACGCGAGCCTGGTGGAGCAAGCCATGCCGCTCGCGGGCGATTGACCCGCGGCGTCTCCAGGTCCACCGCGACACCACACTTCCAAAAGGAGTTCCGTTCATGCAATTCAAGACCCACCTGCTCGTTGCCGCGCTGTGCGCCGCCGCCGCCGGCGCCCAGGCGCAGACCGTGCGAATCGCCAACCAGGGCGATTCGCTTTCGATGGATCCGCACTCGCTCAACGAGTCGCTGCAGCTGTCGGTCACCGGGAACGTGTACGAAGGCCTGATCGGCCGCAACAAGGACCTGACGGTCGCGCCGGCCCTGGCGACCTCCTGGCGCCAGACCTCGCCCACAGTGTGGCGGTTCGAGCTGCGCAAGGGGGTGCGTTTCCATGACGGCACGCCGTTCACGGCGGACGACGTGCTGTATTCGTTCGCGCGCACGCAGGTGGAAGGCTCCGACATGAAGAGCTACACCAACGACGTGAAGGAAGTGCGCAAGGTCAATGACCACGTCGTCGAGATCGAGACCAAGGCGCCGTTCCCCATCCTGCCGGACGTGATCTCGCTCGTTTACATCATGAGCAAGAAGTGGTCGGAGGACAACCAGGCCACGCGCCCCGTGGACCGCCGCAAGGGCATCGAGAACGCGGCGTCCTTCCGCGCCAACGGCACCGGCCCGTTCCGCCTGCGCGAGCGCCAGCCGAGCGTGCGCACCACCTTCGTGCGCAACGGCAGCTACTGGGGCAAGATCGACGGCAACGTGCAGGAGGTCATCTTCACGCCGATCGGCAACGACGCCACGCGCGTGGCCGCGCTGCTGTCCGGCGAGGTCGACGTGATGGAGCCGGTGCCGGTGCAGGACATCGACCGCGTCAACGGCTCCGCCAACGCCAGGGTGATGGTCGGCCCGGAGCTGCGCACCATCTTCCTGGGCATGGACCAGTCGCGCAACGAGCTGCTGTATTCCAGCGTGAAGGGCAAGAACCCCTTCAAGGACAAGCGCGTGCGCCAGGCCTTCTACCAGGCCATCGACATCGAGGGCATCCAGAAGACCGTGATGCGCGGCGCCTCCAAGCCGACCGCGCTGATGGTCGGCCCCGGCATCAACGGCTTCGACGACGGCCAGAACAAGCGCCTGCCGCATGATCCCGAAGCCTCCAAGAAGCTGCTGGCCGAAGCCGGCTACCCCAACGGCTTCGAAGTCACCATGAACTGCCCGAACGACCGCTACGTCAACGACGCGCGGATCTGCCAGGCGGTGGCGGCGAACCTGTCGCGCGTCGGCGTCAAGATCAACCTGGCCGCCGAGACCAAGGGAACCTACTTCCCGAAGATCCTGCGCCGCGACACCAGCTTCTACCTGCTGGGCTGGACGCCGGGCACGTACGACGCGCACAACGCGCTGAACGCGCTCATGGCCTGCCCGGACGACAAGGGCACCGGCCAGTTCAACCTGGGCAGCTACTGCAATCCCAAGGTGGACCAGCTGACGCGCGCGATCCAGTCCGAAACGGACAAGGGCAAGCGCGCCGCCATGATCAAGGAAGCGTTCGACGCGCACGCGGCCGACGTCGGCCACCTGCCGCTGCACCAGCAGTCGCTGGCCTGGGGGGTGTCGAAGAAGGTGGACCTGGTCCAGCTCGCCGACAACTTCATGCCGTTCAAGTGGATCTCGGTCAAGAAGTAAGCCATCGGACGCGCCGCGGGCAAGCCCCGCGGCGCCATTGCAACCCCCCATGAAACAAGCCTTGTTCCGCTGGTTCGACAGCGATGTCGGCCACAGCTTCCGCACGTCGCCCATGGCGATCCTGGCGGCGAGCATCGCCGCCATCTGCGTCTTCTGCGCCGTTTTCGCCGGCTTCGTCGCGCCCCACAATCCCTTCGACCTGACCACGCTGGAGCTCAGCGACGCGCGCAAGCCGCCCGCCTGGGAGGCCGAAGGCAGCTCCAAGTACCTGCTCGGCACGGACGACCAGGGCCGGGACATCCTGTCGGCCCTGATGTACGGCGCCCGCATCTCGCTGGTGGTCGGTGTCGTGTCGGTCCTGCTGTCGATGCTGATCGGCGTCGGCCTGGGGCTGCTGGCCGGATTCCGCGGAGGATGGATCGACGCCTTCCTGATGCGCTTGTGCGACGTGATGCTCAGCTTCCCGGCCATCCTGGTGGCGCTGCTGATCGCCGGCGTCGGCCGCGCGATGTTCCCGAACGCGCACGATACGGTGGCGTTCGGCGTGCTGATCGTCGCCATCACCCTCACCGGCTGGGTGCAGTACGCGCGCACCGTGCGGGGGTCCACCCTCGTGGAGCGCAACAAGGAATACGTGCAGGCGGCCCGCGTCACCGGCGTCGCGCCGCTGCGCATCATGTTCCGGCACGTGATGCCCAACGTGATGGGCCCGGTGCTGGTGCTGGCGACCATCCACGTCGCCACGGCCATCATCACCGAGGCCACGCTGTCGTTCCTGGGCGTGGGCGTGCCGCCCACCTCTCCTTCGCTCGGCACGCTGATCCGCGTGGGCAACGACTACCTGTTCTCGGGTGAGTGGTGGATCACCGTCTGGCCCGGCGTCATGCTGGTCCTGATCGCCCTGTCCGTGAACCTGCTGGGCGACTGGCTGCGTGACGCATTGAACCCCCGACTCAGATGACCCTCCTTCAAGTCCAGGACCTCGTGGTCGAATTCCCCACGCGCCGCGGCACGCTGCGCGCGCTGGACCACATCTCCTTCGACATCGCGCCCGGCGAAATCCTCGGCGTGGTCGGCGAGTCCGGCGCTGGCAAGTCGCTGACCGGGGCCGCCATCATCGGCCTGCTCGAGCCGCCGGGGCGCATCGCGTCCGGCCAGGTGGTGCTGGAAGGCCAGCGCATCGACAATCTTTCATCCGACCAGATGCGCCACATCCGCGGCCGCAAGATCGGCGCGATCTTCCAGGACCCGCTGACCTCGCTGAACCCGCTGTACACGATCGGCCGGCAGCTCACCGAAACGATCCAGGCGCACCTGCCGGTGAGCAACGAGGAGGCTCGCCAGCGCGCGGTGCGCCTGCTCGAAGACACCGGCATCCCGGGGGCCGCCGAACGCATCGACCACTTCCCGCACCAGTTCTCCGGCGGCATGCGCCAGCGCGTCGTCATCGCCCTGGCGCTGGCGGCCGAGCCCAAGCTGATCGTCGCCGACGAGCCGACCACCGCGCTGGACGTGTCCATCCAGGCGCAGATCATCCAGCTGCTCAAGCGCGTCTGCAAGGACAGGGGCGCGGCCGTCATGCTGATCACGCACGACATGGGCGTGATCGCCGAAACCTGCGACCGCGTCGCGGTCATGTACGCCGGCCGCATCGCCGAGATCGGGCCCGTGCACGAAGTCATCAACCAGCCGGCGCATCCCTACACGATGGGCCTCATGGCAGCCATTCCCGACATCACCGTGGACCGCGAGCGCCTGCACCAGATCGACGGCGCGATGCCGCGCCTGAACGCCATCCCGACCGGCTGCGCGTACAACCCGCGCTGCCCGCGCGCGTTCGACCGCTGCACGCGCGAGCGGCCCGACCTGCTGGACGCCGGCGCCACCCGCGCCGCTTGCTGGCTGCACGACGCCAACGCGGAGGCCCTCGCATGAGCACGGCGCCCCTCGTCCAGGCCGACGACCTCGCCAAGACCTTCGACGTCTCCGTTCCCTGGCTGAACCGCGTCATCGAGCGCCGGCCGCGCCAGCTGCTCCATGCGGTCGACGGCGTCAGCTTCAGCATCGAGAAAGGCCAGACGCTGGCCCTGGTGGGCGAATCCGGGTGCGGCAAGAGCACGGTGGCGCGCCTGCTGGTGGGGCTGTATGCGCCCACCCGCGGCGGCTTCACCTTCGACGGGCAGGACGCGCATGCCGCGTTCCGCACGCCCGAGGGGCGCAAGCTGCGCCGCCGCATCCAGATGATCTTCCAGGACCCGTACGCCAGCCTCAACCCGCGCTGGAAGGTGGAGGACATCGTCGGCGAGCCGCTCAAGGAGCACGACCTCATCACCGACGCCGCGCAGCTGAAGGACCGGGTGGGTGAACTGCTGAAGTCGGTGGGCCTGAGCCCGCTGGACATGGTGAAGTACCCGCACCAGTTCTCCGGCGGCCA
This sequence comes from Ramlibacter sp., assembly GCA_021323335.1. GTDB lineage: Bacteria > Pseudomonadota > Gammaproteobacteria > Burkholderiales > Burkholderiaceae_C > Ramlibacter. The sequence goes on along the minus strand of JAJTCN010000053.1, from coordinate 25,552 downwards.
GCGCCAGCGCATCTCGATCGCGCGTGCGCTCGCCACGCAGCCGGAATTCCTGGTGTGCGACGAGCCGACGTCGGCGCTGGACGTGAGCGTGCAGGCGCAGGTGCTCAACATCATGAAGGACCTGCAGCGCAAGCACGGCCTCACCTATCTCTTCATCTCGCACAACCTGGCCGTGGTGCGCCACGTCAGCGACCAGGTTGGCGTGATGTACCTCGGCCGCCTGGTCGAGGTGGCGGGCAAGCACCAGCTGTTCGATCGGCCGCGGCATCCGTACTCGCGCATGCTGCTGGATGCCATCCCGAAGATGCACGACATCGGGCGGGCCCGCACGCCCGTGTCCGGCGAAGTGCCCAACCCGCTGAACCCGCCGACGGGCTGCGCCTTCAATCCGCGCTGCCCGCATGCCAACGAGCGTTGCCGCGTGGAGCGGCCGGCACTGCTGGAGATCGATGGCGTGCGCGTGGCTTGCCATGCGGTGGAGGAGGGGCGCATCTGAGCGCCGGGGTCGCATGCGCGAACCCGACCTACGAGGGCTACGAGGGCAACGGTAGGTCGGGTTCGCGCCAGCGACCCCGACACCCACCTCACGCGTACCGCTTGGTCCGCAAATTGTTCTTCATTTCCCGCAACAGCGGCTGCAACTTGCCGCCGCCGATGCGCAGGGCCACGGTGGTGGCCAGCACGTCGATGATCATCAGGTGCAGCAGCCGCGACACCATCGGGCTGTAGCGGTCATAGCCTTCCGGGTGGTCGGCGGCCAGGTGGATGTGGCCGGCGGTGGCCAGGGGGGAAGCGGTCGCCGTGATGACGATGGTGGTCGCGCCGTTGCGCCGCGCGATGTCGCAGGCATCCATCAGGTCGCGCGTGCGGCCCGAGTTCGAAACCACCACCAGGCAGTCGCCCGGCCCCAGCAGCGTGGCGCTCATCACCTGCATGTGGCCGTCGCTGTAGGCGATGGTGTTCACGCCCAGGCGGAAGAACTTGTGCTGCGCGTCGAGCGCCACCACCCCGGAGTTGCCGGCGCCGTAGAACTCGATGCGGCGCCCGGTCTTGTACGTCGCGGCCAGGGCTTCCACGGCCTTGTCGATCGCGAAGGTCGAGGCGTCGTTGCGGTACTTCAGGAAAGCGGCGACCGCATTGTCGATCACCTTCACCAGCACGTCGCCGGTCTTGTCGTCGGCGTCGACGTTGCGGTGGATGAAGGGGACGCCCTCGCTCACGGTGCCGGCGAGCTTGAGCTTGAAGTCCGACAGGCCGTCGTAGCCCATGCTGCGGCAAAAGCGCACCACGGTCGGCTTGCTCACGTGCGACCGGTCCGCCAGCTCGCTGATCGGCAGGTTGGCGAAGGCGCGCGGGTCCCCCAGCACCAGCCGGGCCACCCGCTGTTCCGCGGGCGCCAGCGAGGCCATGGAGGCCTTGATGCGGTCTAGCATTCCTCGGACCAGCAGAAGCCGTCGCGCGCGATCATGGCGCTGGAAGCGCTCGGGCCCCAGGTGCCCGCGGTGTACGGCCGCGGGCCGTGCGTGTCGGCGGCCCAGTGCTCCATGATCGGCTCCACCCAGCGCCACGCGGCCTCCTGTTCGTCGCTGCGCACGAACAGGTTCAGCCGCCCGGCGATCACGTCCAGCAGCAGCCGCTCGTAGGCGCCCACGCGCTCCGAGCCGAAACGCTTGTCGAAGTCCAGGTCCAGGTGCACCGGCTCCAGCATCGCGCCGTTTCGCCGATTCTCCTGTCCCTGGGCCAGCAGGTGCAGCTGCACGCCGTCGCGGGGTTGCAGGTTGATCACCAGCCGGTTCCAGGAGTTGCGCGGGGCCTGGTAGATCGGGTGGGGCGCCTCGCGGAAGTTCACCAGGATGTGCGCCTCGCGGGCCGCCAGGCGCTTGCCGGTGCGGATGTAGAAGGGCACGCCAGCCCAGCGCCAGCTCGCGATCTCCGCGCGCAGCGCGACGAAGGTCTCGGTGCGGCTCTCCGGGTCCACGCCCTTCTCCTCGCGGTAGCCGGGGACCAGCTGGCCGCCGACGTTGCCGGCCGCGTACTGGCCGCGCACGACGTGCTGGTCCAGCGTCTCCGGCGTCCACTTCACCAGCGAGCGCAGCACCTTCAGCTTCTCGTCGCGGATGGCGTCGGCGTGCGAGTTGATCGGCGGCTCCATCGCCAGCGCGCACAGCAGCTGCAGCGCATGGTTCTGCACCATGTCGCGCAGGGCGCCCGTCTTGTCGTAGAAGGCGCCGCGCTTTTCCACCCCCATGTCCTCGGCGATGGTGATCTGGATGTTGGAGATGTGCTCGCGCCGCCACAGCGGCTCGAACAGCGCGTTGCCGAAGCGCATGGCGAACAGGTTCTGCACCGCCGGCTTGCCCAGGTAGTGGTCGATGCGGAAGATCTGGCGCTCGTCCAGCACCCCCCGGACCACGTCGTTGATCTCGCGATTGGACGCGAGGTCGTGGCCGAGCGGTTTCTCCAGCACCAGCCGCGTGTTCGGCAGGTTCAGGCCGGCGGCGGCCAGCTGCTCGCACACGCGCGTGAAGAGGTCCGGCGCGGTCGCGAGGTACATCACCACCGTCTGGGCGTTCCGGTCGCGCAGCGTCGTTGCCAGGCGCCCATAGTCCTGCGGCTGCGTCAGGTCCATCCGCAGGAAGTGCAGCAGCCCCGCGAACCGCTCGAACTCCTCCGGCTTGGGGCGTTTCGCCAGTTCGACGTTGTCGAAGCGGGCGCGGATCAATTCACGGTACTGGGCGTCGCTCAGGTCGTCGCGGCCGATGCCGATGATGCGGCCGCCCTCCGGCAGGGTGCCGTGGCGGAACGCCTGGAACAGCGCGGGCATCAGCTTGCGCCACGCGAGGTCGCCGGTGCCGCCGAAGAGGACGAGGTCGAAGCTCATGGCTCTCCTTGGATTTGCATTCCGGCAATGTAACTTGGTTTCATCGCCGCGCCAGCGGGCGGCCCCGCGCGAACTTGCGTGTTCATTGGCGCTGGTGTTTACCCCCAACAAACATCCCGCCGGGCGCGGCTAAGCTGCGAACGTGTAATTTCGTTACTTACGGGAGCGAATGTGATGCGCAAGTTGTCTATCGCGGTGGTGCTCGCCGCCGCCGCCGGCGGTGCCGCCGCCCAGGGCCAGGTCAACGTCATCTGCTCGGTGCAGGCGGAATGGTGCAACATGATTTCGACCGTGTACGCACGCACGACTGGCACCAAGGTGAACGTGGTGATGAAGGGCTCGGGGGAGGCTCTCGCGCAGTTGATCGCGGAGAAGGAGAACCCCAAGACCGACATCTGGTTCGGCGGCACGGGCGATCCGCACCTGCAGGCCGCTGAGCAGGGCCTGACCATCGAATACAAATCGCCATCCATGCCGCAACTGCACGACTGGGCGCAGCAGCAGGCCAGGCAGTCCGGCTACAAGACGGTGGGCATCTACTCGGGCCCGCTCGGGTTCGGCTACAACCCCGAGCTGCTGGCCAAGAAGAAGCTGGCGGTGCCCAGGACCTGGGCCGACCTGACCAAGGCGGACTACAAGGGCGAGGTGCAGGTGGCGAACCCGGCGTCCAGCGGCACCTCGTACACGATGATCGCCACGCTGGTGCAGCTGATGGGAGAGGACAAAGCCTTCGACTACCTGAAGGGGCTGCACCGCAACGTCGGCGCCTATCCGCGCTCGGGCACCGCGCCCATCAAGGCAGTGGCCCGGGGCGAGACCGCGGTGTCCATCAGCTTCGTGCACGACGGCCCGGGCGAGAAGATGCAGGGCTTCCCGGTGGAGACCATCACGCCCGCCGACGGCACCGGCGCGGAGATCGGCTCCATGAGCATCATCAAGGGCTCGCGCAACCTGGAGGCCGCGAAGAAGTTCTATGAATGGGCGCTGACGCCGGCGGCGCAGGAGATGGCGGCCGCGGCCAAGCAGTTCCAGCTTCCCAGCAACAAGGCGGCGAAGGTCGACCCGCGGGTGCCGGACTTCAAGAAGATCAAGTTGATCAACTACGACTACGCCAAGTACGGCGCCAGCGCTGAACGCCGCCGCCTCATCGCCCGCTGGGAGAAGGAAGTGAACTCCCTGCCACGGTGAGCCCGAACGCCGCCCTGCGGGCGTGGGTCGCGGTGGGCATCGCGGCCTGGCTTCTCTTCCCCTGGTACGCGCTGCAGGACGCCAACGGCCTGCTGGCGATCGCGCGCACCTGGAGCGCAGCGGAGACCGGCAACGGCCTGCTGCAGGCCACGCGCTTCGGCAAGCCGTGGCTGCTGTGCGGGCTCGCCGGCCTCCTGGTGTGCGCCGTGGCGGCCGGCATGGCGCCGGGGCGCCGGCAGGGCACGGTGTTGCTGGCCGGCGGCCTGGGCGGCGCGCTGGCGCTGCTCGCCAGCGGCTTCGCGATCGGCGCCAAGGGCTGGAGCTTCGACATCCTGGGCAGGCTGTTCGGCGATCTCTCGCAGCAGCAGTTCGGCATCGGCTGGGGCGGCGCGCTGGCGCTGGCGGCCCTGGTCGTGCTCGGCGCCTTCGGCCTGGCGCGACGCGGCCTCTTTCGCGGCGACCTGTTCGTGGCCGCGGCGGTGGTGTCCTGCGGCGGCCTGCTGGCCCTGTTCATCGTGTATCCGGTGGCCAAGACGCTCGGCGGCGCCTTCATCGGCGAAGACGGGAGCGGCGCGCTGGCCTCCTTCGCCGGGCGCATCTTCAACGAGCGCAACTTCGGCGTCGGCTGCCTGTCCGCTGGCGTGCGCTGCGGCGTGGCATGGAACACCATCGTCCTGGGCATCGCCACCGCGGCCAGCACCACGCTGCTGGGCACCCTGATGGCATTGATGGCCGAGCGTGGCAGCCGCCGCGGCGCGCGCGCGCTGAACATCCTGGCGATGCTGCCCATCATCACGCCGCCCTTCGTGGTGGGGCTGGGGCTGATCCTGCTGTTCGGACGCGCGGGCATCGTCAACCAGTTGCTCGAAAGCGTCTTCGGCGTCACGCCCACCCGCTGGTTCTACGGCGGCTTCGGCGTCTGGGGCGTGGTGCAGGGCATCGCGCCCAGCCTGGAGGAAGCGGCGCAGACGCTGCGCGCGAATGCGCAGCGCACCTTCACCACCGTCACGCTGCCCCTGCTGCGCCCGGGGCTGGCCAACGCCTTCCTGGTCGGCTTCATCGAGAGCATGGCGGACTTCGGCAACCCGATCGTCGTCGGCGGCCAGTTCTCCGTGCTCTCCACCGAGATCTTCTTCGCCATCGTCGGCGCCCAGTACGACCAGGGCCGCGCGGCGTCGCTGGCCTGGCTGCTCACGCTGTTCGCGCTGGCGGTGTTCGCCTTGCAGCGCTGGGTGCTGGGCCGGCGCGGCTACACCACCGTCAGCGGCAAGGGCGATTCCGGCGTGCCGATGCCGCTGCCGAAGAACGTGCGGCGGCTGGTCAACGCCATCGCCCTGCCGTGGGTGGCGTTCACGCTGGTGGTCTACCTGTTCGCGCTGGTGGGCGGCTTCGTGCAGACCTGGGGCCGCGACTACACGCCCACGCTGGCCCACTTCGCCACCGCGTTCTCGCTGGAGTGGGGCGCCTTCGGCATCGTGTGGTCCGGCACCGCCTGGAACTCCTTCTTCACCACCGTCAAGCTCGCCGCCATCTCGGCGCCGCTCACCGCGGCGATGGGGCTGCTGATCGCGTGGCTGCTCGCGCGCACGCAGTTCCGCGGCCAGAACCTGTTCGAGTTCTCGGCGCTGCTTGCCTTCGCCATCCCCGGCACGGTGCTGGGGGTCAGCTACATCCTGGCCTTCAACGTGCCGCCCTTCGAGCTGACGGGCACCGGCCTGATCATCGTGCTGTGCTTCCTGTTCCGCAACCTGCCGGTGGGCGTGCGCGCCGGCTCCGCCGCCTTCCAGCAGCTGGACAAGTCGCTCGATGAAGCGTCGCTGATGCTGCGTGCTTCCACGGTGCAGACGCTGCGCCACGTCACGTTGCCGCTGCTGAAGCCGGCGCTGGTGGCGGCGCTGGTCTACAGCTTCGTGCGGTCCATCACCACGGTGTCCGCGGTCATCTTCCTGGTGACCGCGGAGAACGAGCTGGCCACCACCTACATCATCGGGCGCGTCGGCAACGGCGACTACGGCGTGGCCCTGGCCTACTGCACCGTGCTGATCCTCCTCATGAGCGCCGCCACCGCGCTGATCCAGCTGCTGGTGGGCGAGCGCCGCCTGGGCCGCCGCGCCGCGACACCCATCACCATCGGAGCGTGAATGAGCACTGGCATCGAATTCCGCAACGTCACCAAGCGCTACGGCGCCGACCCGGCGGCGCCGCTGGCCGTCCAGGGCATCAGCTTCGCGGTGGAGCGCGGCACGCTGGTCACCATCCTCGGTCCTTCCGGCTGCGGCAAGACGACGACGCTGCGCATGATCGCGGGGCTGGAGGCGCCAACCAGCGGTCAGATCCTGATCGACGGCCGCGACGTCACCACGCTGGGCCCGTCGGACCGCAACGTCAGCATGATGTTCCAGAGCTACGCGCTGTTTCCGCACATGGACGTGCTGGAGAACGTGAGCTACGGCCTGCGCATGTCCGGCGAGCCGAAGGAGGCCGCCCGCCGGCGCGCGGCCGATGCGTTGCGCAACGTCGGGTTGGTGGACTTCGAACGGCGCCTGCCCAGCGAGCTCTCCGGCGGCCAGCAGCAGCGGGTGGCGCTGGCGCGCGCCCTGGTGCTGGAGCCGGCAGTGCTGCTGTTCGACGAGCCGCTGTCCAACCTGGACGCGCGGCTGCGGCGCGAGATGCGCGAGGAGATCCGCGCGCTGCAGCAGCGCCTGCAGCTCACCGTGGCCTACGTCACGCACGACCAGAGCGAGGCACTGGCGGTCAGCGACCGCATCATCGTCATGGACCACGGCGTCATCGCCCAGGCCGGCTCGCCGCAGGAACTGTACGAGTCCCCCGCCACCGAATTCGTCGCCGGGTTCATGGGCGAGGCCATGCTGTTTCCCGCCATGGCGGACGAAGCGGGCATGGTTCTGCTGGGGCCGCTGCGCATCGAACCGCGCCAGCCGGTACAGCCAGGCGCGGTGAAAGTCGCGGTGCGCCCCGAAGCCTGGCACGTGGGCCCGCCGGGGCATGGCCTGAACGGGCGGCTGGCCAAGCTGGCCTACCTGGGCAGCAACTACGAATACACCTTCGAGACGGAACTCGGGTCGATCTTCGTCGTCTCCCCGGAGGTCGGCGCGGTGCTCAGCCTTGGCAGCGACGTCGGCCTGCAGCTCGGCGGCCATGGCGTGTCCGTGGTCCAGGTCGCCTGAGCACGGCCCGGGGACGGGATAATCAGGGCATGAACCAACTGGAAGCCCTCAAGCAGTTCACCACCGTCGTGGCCGACACCGGCGACTTCAAGCAGCTGGCGCAATACCAGCCGCAGGACGCCACCACCAACCCGTCGCTGATCCTCAAGGCCGTGCAGAAGCCCGAGTACGCGCCGTTGCTCAAGGAAACGGTCACGCGCTTCCGCGGCCGGGACACCGACGAGGTGATGGACCGGCTGCTGGTGCGCTTCGGCACCGAGATCCTGGGCCTCATCCCCGGCCGCGTCTCCACCGAGGTGGATGCGCGCCTGAGCTTCGACACCATGGCCACCTACAGCCGCGGCGAGCGCCTCATCGAGCTGTACCAGGCCGAGGGCGTGCCGATCGACCGCGTGCTGATCAAGGTGGCCAGCACGTGGGAAGGCATCCAGGCGGCGAAGAAGCTGCAGCAGCGCGGCATCAACACCAACCTGACGCTGCTGTTCTCGTTCTGCCAGGCGGTGGCGTGCGGGCAGGCGAAGGTGCAGCTGATCTCGCCCTTCGTGGGCCGCATTTACGACTGGTACAAGAAGAGCGCGGGCGCGGGCTGGGACGAAGCCGCCAAGGCCGGCCCCAACGACCCGGGCGTGCAGTCGGTGCGGCAGATCTACGAGTACTACAAGCACTTCGGCATCGCCACCGAGGTGATGGGCGCGAGCTTCCGCAACACCGGCCAGATCCTCGCCCTGGCAGGGTGCGACCTGCTGACCATCAGCCCCGAGCTGCTGGCGCAACTGGCCTCGTCCGATGCGCCGCTGCAGCGCGCGCTGGATCCGCAGCAGGCGAAAGGCGCCGACATCCGCGCCGTGCAATACGACGAGGCTTCCTTCCGCTGGGCGCTCAACGAGGACGCGATGGCGACCGAGAAGCTGGCCGAAGGCATCCGCGCCTTCGGGGCCGATGCGGTCAAGCTGGAGCAACTGATGCAGGCGGTGTGAACCGATGACGCGCACGCGCTGCGACCGGACGGCTGCCTGGGGGCAGCTGCAACAGCGGTTTGGCCAATCCGGCCGCGCCTTCGATTTGCGTGAGGCGATGGCGAGCGACGCCGGCCGCGTCGCTCGGTTCAGCCAGCAGGCGCCGCACGTTTTCGCGGACCTCTCCAAGAACCTCGTCGACGCCGGCACCGAACAGCTGCTGTTCGCCCTGGCACGCGAGACCGGGTTGGAGGCACATCGCGACGCGATGTTCGCCGGCGAGCGCATCAACAATACCGAGGACCGCGCGGTCAAGCACTGGCTGCTGCGCGCGCCGCGCGTTGCCGCCGACCCCGATTCGGTGGCGGTGCACGAGACGCTCGACGCGATGCTGCGCTATGCGGAGCAGGTGCGTGGCGACGCGGCGATCACGGACGTGGTGAACATCGGCATCGGCGGGTCGGACCTCGGCCCGCAGATGGCGGTGGCCGCGCTGGAGGGTTTTGCGGCGGCCGGCAAGCGCCTGCACTTCGTCTCCAACATCGACGGCCACGAGCTGGCGGCGGTGCTCCAGCGCGTGCGTCCCGCCGGCACGCTGTTCCTCATCGCCTCGAAGACGTTCACGACGCTGGAGACGATGACCAATGCGCGCTCCGCTCGCGCATGGTTCGAGGCGCAGGGCGGAACGGACGTGGCGCGCCATTTCGCGGCGCTGACGACCAACGTGGAGGCCGCGCGCCAGTTCGGCATCACCACCACCTTCGGTTTCTGGGACTGGGTGGGCGGCCGCTATTCGCTGTGGTCGGCGATCGGCCTGCCGATCGCCATCGCCATCGGTGCGCAAGGCTTTCGCGAACTGCTGGCCGGCGCGCATGCGATGGACGAGCATTTCCGCGCCGAGCCCCTGGAACGCAACCTGCCGGTGCGGCTGGGTCTGCTGGACGTCTGGTACCGCAACTTCCACGGCTTCGGCAGCCGCAGCATCGCGCCGTACCACAGCGCGCTGCGCCGGCTGCCGGCCTACCTGCAGCAGCTGGAGATGGAAAGCAACGGCAAGGGCGTGGACGCGCAGGGGCAGCCCCTGGCCTTCGGCACTTCACCCGTGCTCTGGGGCGAGCCTGGCACCAATGGGCAGCACGCCTATTTCCAGATGCTGCACCAGGGAACGGACCGCGTGCCGGTGGAATTCATTGCCGTGCGGCAGCCGGCCCATGCGCTCGATGGCCATCACGCACTGCTGCTCGCCAACGCCATCGCGCAGTCGCAGGCGCTGATGCAGGGCAAGGCGGATGCGGGGGGCCACCGGAACTTCCCGGGCAACCGGCCGAGCACCTTCTTCGTGCTGGATGAACTGCGACCCGCTTCGCTCGGCGCCTTGCTGGCGCTGTACGAGCATCGCGTGTTCACCAGCGGCGCGGTGTGGGGCATCGACAGCTTCGACCAATGGGGGGTGGAGCTGGGGAAGGTGCTCGCGGGGGAGATCGCGAAGCGGTTGGGGACGGGGGATGTGGAGGGGGTGGACGCCTCGACGGCGGCGTTGATCCGTCTCCTGGCCTCCCCGTAGGCCGGGGTGACGCGAGGAACCCCGGTGGGCCCGTGGCGCGTCACCGGGGTTCGCCTTCGGGCTCACCTCCGGCCTACGGCGCCGTGACCAGTATTCGTAGGCTGGGGTGACGCCAGGAACCCCAGCTGGGTCTTGGCGCGATGCTGGGGTTCGCCTTCGGGCTCACCGCCAGCCTACGTGGCACTTCCCGGCGCTCACCGCCAGCGTTGGGACCCCCGCGTTCAAGGCGTGGGAACCAGCCACCCATTCACTTCCGCGATGCTCGGCTCCGCCAGCTCGCCGGACAGCGCCCGCAGGCGGATCAGCGAGAGCAGGTAGTTGAAGCGCGCGGTGGCGAGGTCGCGCCGCGCGGTGCCCAGTTGCTGCTCCGCGTTCAGGATGTCCAGCAAGGTGCGCGCGCCGGCCTGCCAGGAGCGCCGGCTGGACTGCACCAGCTGCTCGCTCGATCGCACCGCCTGCTCCAGCGCGCGGATGCGGGCCAGCCCCTCGGTGACGCCGCGGAACTCGCGATGCACGCGATTCGACAGGTCGAGCGAAGCGGCGCGCAGCAGCCCCTCCGCGCGCTCGACTTCCGCGAGCGCCTGCCGCACGCGCGAGCGCGTCGCGAAGCCGTCGAACAGGGGCACGGTCAGCAGCACGCCGATGCTCTTCTGGTAGTACCGGTTGTTGACCTGCGAAGGGGTTTCACTGTCGCTCAGCAGGAGCTGCGCGGTGCCGTCCAGCGTCGGCAGGAATTCCGCCTTGGCCATGTCCACCGCCTCACGGGCGGCCGCAGCCTGCGCGCGCGCCGAGGTGACTTCCGGGCTGGTGCCTTCGGCGCGGGCGATCCACTCCTCCAGGCCTTCCCGCGGCGGCGTGGTCGGCAACCGTTCCACCGCGATGGCGGACAGCGCGCCGACCGGCTGGCCGACGATGGCGGAGAGCTGGCGCCGCCCCAGTTCCACCGCCTGCAGGCCCTCGAGCTCCTGCGCCACCTGGAGGTCCAGGCGGGCCTGCGCTTCGTCGATGTCGGTGCGCGTGCCGCTGCCGGCGGCGAAGCCCTTGCGGGCGGCGTCCAGTTGCGCGGCGAGCGAGGTCCGCTGCACCGCCAGCAGCCGCTGCTGCTCCTCGGCGCGCAGCACTTCCAGGTAGGCCTCGGTTACCCGCATCACCAGCCGCTGCCGCTCGATGTCCAGCTGGGCGTCACCCTGCGCCACCAGCGCCTTGGCTTGACGCAACTGCGCGGCCAGCTGTGGGCGGAACAGCGGCTGCCGCAACGTCAGCGCATCGGCGGTGCTGGTGTAGCGCTCCTTGGTAGTGACCGGCTGGCCGAAGAAGTTGGTGGTGTCCGTACGCAGGTTGTTGCGATTGAGCTGCGCGGTGGCGCCCAGCTTCGGCAGCAGCTGCGCGCGCGCCTGCGGCACCCGCTCGCGCGTGGCGTCGGCCGCGCCGCGCGCGGCCTGGTACTGCGGATCGTTCGCCAGCGCAGCCTGCCAGGCCTGCGCCAGGTCGAGGCCCCACGCCGGCGCGAAGGCGCCGCACGCCAGGCTGGAGACGAGGGCCAGGCGGCGCAGCGGCCCGAAACGCAGGCTCGGCAGGGTCAACTCATTGCTCATTCATCGACGCCGCCACCCGCTTGGTCAGCGGGTGCAGCAGGTAGGTCAGCAGCGAGCGCTCGCCGGTCTTCAAGACCACTTCGGCGGGCATGCCGGGCTGCAGCTGCCGCTGGCCGAGCTTGCGCAGGCCCTCCGGCGTGACGGCCACGCGCACCAGGTAGTAGGGCGGCGTGTTCGGGGCGTCGGTGATCAGGTCGCCCGACACCGACTTCACCTGGCCCTCCACCACCAGCTGCGGCGAATGCGCGAAGGCGGAGAACCGGATGTCCACCGGCAGCCCGGGCCGCACGCTGTCGACGAACTGCGGGGCGACCTTGGCATCCAGCAGCAGCAGCTCGCCGGACGGCACGATGTCCATCAGCTTCTGGCCCGACTGGACGACGCCGCCGACGGTGTGGATGGCGAGCCCGACCACCTGCCCGGTGGCGGGGGCGCGAACGTCGGTGCGCGCGAGATCGTTCTCCACGGCCCGGAGCTTCTCGCCTTCCGAGATCACGTCGCGCGAGGCATCCGCCAGCTGCTGCTCGATCTCCTTGCGGTATTCCTGCTGCCGCGCGATGGCGCGCTGCCGCTGCTCCGAGATCGCCTGGCGCGAGCGCATCAGGTTGCCCTGCAGTTCGGCCTGCGAGGTCGTGAGTTCGGCGGCCATCCGTTGCAGCTCCAGCATGCGGTTGCGCGGCGCATAGCCTTCCTGCACCAGCCCCGAGGTGTTCTTCAGCTCGTCCTGCAGCAGCGCCAGCTGGTTGCGGCGGCTTTCCGACATGGCCTGGTACGACTGGATCATTCCCTCGTAGCCGCGGATCGATTCCTGGATGCCCTGCAGGTCCGCTGCCAGCGCGCCGCGCCGCGACGCCAGCAACTGCTGCTGGTTGTCCATCATCTGCCGCATCAGCGGGTCCTGCGCGGCGGCGCTCGTCAGCTCCGGCGGCCAGGTGATGGTGGACTGGCCCGCCTTCTCGGCGAGCAGGCGGGACTGCACGGCGCGCAGGCCCAGGTAGCGCTGGCGCGAGCCTTCGTAGTTGGCCTTGGCCACCGCCGTGTCCAGCCGCAGCAGGGGCTGCCCCTCGCGCACCCGGTCGCCCTCGCGCACCAGCAGTTCGCGCACGATGCCGCCGCTGAGGTGCTGCACCGACTTGCGGTTGGTGTCGATGGAGACGGTGGCCGGCGCCGCCACGCCCTCGTCCAGCGGGGCCAGCGTGGCCCACAGCAGGAAGCCGCCGAAGCCGATGCCCAGCACCCACAGGCCGATGCGCACGATGCGGCGGGCGTCGTCCGGACCGGCGGGATCGGCGGTGTCATCGGGCGGGCGGGGCGGCGCCGTCTCGGGCGTCTGGCTGGAAGGAAGGCGGAACATCAAGGTGCAGGATAACGCGGAGGCGACTCAGGCAGGCTGGGGAGTGCCGCCGGCGGGGGCTGCCGGGGGCACGGCCGCGCCGGGCGCCGCCAGGGCCGGGGGCTTGCCCATGGCGGCCACCGTGCCGTCCTGCAGCACCACCACCAGGTCGGCCAACTGCACGGCGGGGTGGCGATGGGTCACCAGCACGATGGTGCGGCGGCGGCGCCGCAGTTCCTGCAGGGCCTGCACCAGGGCGCGCTCGCCCGCTTCGTCCAGGCTGGCATTGGGCTCGTCCAGCACCACGATCGGCGGGTCGCCGTACAGCGCACGGGCCAGCGCCAGGCGCTGGCGCTGGCCGGCCGACAGCACGCCGCCGGAGTCGCCGATGGCGGTGTCGTAGCCGCGCGGCAGCCGCAGGATGTCTTCGTGCAGGCCGGTGGCCCGCGCCGCCGCGATCACCTGCGGCGAATCTGGCACACCCATCCGCGCGATGTTTTCCGCGATGGTGCCTTCGAACAGCTCCACGTCCTGCGGCACGTAGCCGATGAAGGGGCCCAGGTCGGCCCGGCTCCAGCCGGACAGCGGTGCGCCGTCGAGCAGCAGTTCGCCCTGCGCGTCGGGCCACACGCCGATCAGGCAGCGGGCCAGGGTGCTCTTGCCCGAGCCGGAGGGCCCGACCACCGCCACCATGTGGCCGGCGGGGATGTCGAGGTCGATGCCCTTGAGGATGGGCGCGGCGCGCCCCGGTGCGGCGGCCACCAGCTTGCGGACCTGGAAGGCCCCTTGCGGTGCGGCGCGGCCGCCCTGGCTGGCCGCTTCCGGATGGGCCTCCAGCAAGGCGCGCAGTCGCCCATAGGCGCTGCGGGCCAGCACGAATTCGCGCCAGTTGGTGACGATCGCGTCGATGGGCGCCAGCGCGCGCGCCACCAGCAGGTTGGCGGCGATCATCGCGCCCGGCGTGAGGTCGCCCGCGATCACCAGCATGGCGCCCGCCGCGAGCGTCAGCGACTGCTGCGTGTAGCGCACGAACTTGCTGGCCGCCGCCACCTTCTGCACCAGGTCCTGCGCCGCGGAATGGCGGCCGACGGCCAGCGCATGGCGTTCCTGCCAGCGGCGGCGCAGGCCGCCCAGCATGCCCATCGCTTCCAGCGTTTCGACGTGGCGCAACTTGCCCTGCAGGTACATGTTGGCATCGGTCGCCGCGCGCGTCGCTTGCTGTGTCGGCTCCGCCGTGCGCTGGTGCCCCAGCCAGGCCAGCAGCACCTGCACGCAGGCGAACGCCAGCGCCACGAAACCCAGCACCGGGTGCAGGATGAAGGCGACCGCCAGGTAGACCGGGATCCAGGGGGCGTCGAAGAAGGCGAACACGCCCTGGCCGGTGATGAACTGGCGTACCTGCAGCATGTCGGCGGCCGCCCGCGCGGGGGTCTGTTCCGTGGTGGCCAGCGATGCGTTGAAGCCGGCGGCGAAGACGCGGCCGCCGAGTTGCTGGTCCAGCCGCAGCCCGATGCGCACCAGCACCCGCGAGCGCACCCATTCGGTGAAGGCCATCAGCGCCAGCATGAACACGGCGATGAGCGACACGGCCAGCAGCGTCAGCTCGCTGTGGCTGACCAGCACCCGGTCGTACACCTGCAGCATGTAGATGGTGGGCGTCAGCATCAGCAAGTTGGCGACGCCGCTGAACAGGCCGACGGCGATGAACTCCCGGCGGAACGACAGCAGGATGGGGCCGAGGCCGTGCGCGGCGCGGCTGCGCAAGCTGGTACTCGTCATGCGCGCTTCTCCCCCGGCGGGCCCGCCTCGATGCGCGCCGGCGCACCGGCGGGGCGGTTGGGCGCCGCGCCCTTGGCGCCACCCTGCAGCGCCTTGAGAACTTCGTCGCGCGGCCCGAAGGCCTGCACCTGACCGTCGCGCAGCACCAGCAGCTTGTCGGTCACCGCCAGCACGCTGCGCCGGTGGGTGATGATGACGAAGGTGGTGCCCTGCTTCTTGGCGTCCAGGATGGCTTGGGCCAGCGCCGCCTCGCCCGCCTCGTCGAGGCTGGCGTTCGGCTCGTCGAGCACCACGAACACCGGGTCGCCGTACAGCGCCCGGGCCAGCGCCAGGCGTTGCCGCTGCCCGCCGGACAGGCGCGCGCCTTCGCTGCCGATCTCCGTGTCGTAGCCCTCGGGCAAGCCGAGGATCAGCTCGTGCAGTCCCACCTTGCGCGCCGCGGCCTCGACCTTCGCCAGGTCCGGCGTGCCGAAGCGAGCGATGTTGTCGGCCACGCTGCCATCGAACAGTTCCACGCCTTGCGGCAGGTAGCCGATGTGGGCGCCCAGCTCGGACTTGTCCCAGGTGAAGACGTCGGCGCCGTCGAGGCGCGCCTTGCCGCCCATCGAGGGCCACACGCCGATCAGGGCGCGCGAGAGCGTGGACTTGCCGGCAGCCGACGGGCCGATCACGGCCAGCACTTCGCCGGGCGAGAGCGCGAAGCTCACGTTGCGCAGGATCGGGATGTTGGTGCCGGGGACCGGGACCGACAGGCTTTCCGCGGCGAAGCGTCCCACCGGCGCCGGCAGCGACGTGGCCTGGCTGCGCGCGGGCACGGCGGCCAGCGCCTGCTCCAGCCGGCCCCAGGCGTCGCGCGCGGCGATCACGCCGCGCCACTGCATCACCAGCGAAACCAGCGGCGACAGCACGCGGGCGCCGAGGATCGACGCCACGATCATCAGGGCGCCGTCATCGATCAGGTCCTGCCGCAGCAGCAGCAGGGCGCCGGCGCCGAGCAGCGCGGAGCCCAGCATGAGCTGGATCATCTTGGTGGCCGCCTGGAAGGTGCCCGCGCGGTCCGACGCGGTGGCCTGCAGCCGCAGGAATTCGTCCTGGCGCTGGCGCCAGCGGCGCTGGATGGCAGGCAGCATGCCCATCGCCTCGATCACTTCGGCATTGCGCACCGTGGCGTCCGCGTGCGACTGGGCGTCGCGCGCGGCCCGGGCCGCCTCCACCATCGGCTTCTTGGTGCTTCGTTCGTTCAGCCACGCCAGCAGCGTCTGCAGGATGGCGAACGCGAAGGTCAGCCAGCCCAGGAACGGATGGATGGCGAACACCAGCAGCAGGAAGATCAGCGAGATCGGCGCCTCCAGCACCGCCCGCACGGCGGCGCCGGGGAAGAAGTCGCGCAGCGTCCGCAAGTCCTGCAGCGGCTGCAATGCGCCTGCCGCCACGCCGCGCAGGCGGGCGCCGAAGCAGGCGTCGAAGGCGCGCGGCGCCAGGCGCTGCTCGAAGCGCATGCCCGCGTGGTGCAGCAGGCGGCCCGCCACCCAGTCCAGCATTTCCATCACCACCAGGGCCGCGAGCAGCAGCAGGGTCAGCATGGCCAGCGTGGCCTCGCTGCGGCTGCCGACGGCGCGGTCGTACACCTCCAGCATGTACCAGCTGGGCATGAGCAGGAGCAGGGCGCCCACCAGGGCGAAGGCCGCGGCGCGGGTCAGCCAGGGCATGCTGGCGACGAGTTCGGCCTTGAGCTCGCTGGGCTCGGGTGTCGTTGTTGTCGTGCGAGTGGCCATCCGTTGGGGGATTGTGCAAGAAATCGGCAGCGCTGCCACACTGCCTGCATGCCAGCACCCCAGACCGACCTGTCCGTCTTCCCCATCACCCGCAAGTGGCCCGCGCGCCATCCCGACCGGCTGCAGCTCTATTCGCTGCCCACGCCCAACGGCGTGAAGGTGTCGATCGCGCTGGAGGAAACCGGCCTGCCCTATGAGCCGCACAAGGTGGCGTTCGACCAGAACGACCAGACCACGCCCGAATTCCTCTCACTCAACCCCAACAACAAGATCCCGGCGATCCTGGATCCGCACGGTCCCGGCGGCAAGCCGCTGGCGCTGTTCGAATCGGGCGCCATCCTGGTCTACCTGGCGGGCAAGACGGGCCAGCTGATGCCGCAGGAGACCGCGGCGCGCTTCGAGACGCTGCAGTGGGTGATGTTCCAGATGGGCGGCATCGGGCCGATGTTCGGCCAGCTCGGCTTCTTCCACAAGTTCGCCGGCAAGGACTATGAGGACAAGCGCCCGCGCGACCGTTACGTGGCGGAGTCGAAGCGGCTGCTGGGCGTGCTGGAGCGGCACCTGAAGGGCCTCGAGTGGGTGATGGGCGACGACTACAGCATCGCCGACATCGCGATCTTCCCGTGGGTGCGCAACCTGGTGGGTTTTTACGGGGCGGGGGAGCTGGTCGGGTTCAGCGAATTCCCCGAGGTGCAGCGGGTGCTGGATGCTTTCGTGGCGCGGCCGGCGGTGCAGCGGGGGTTGAACATTCCGCCGAGATAGCGTCATCCCCGCGAAGGCGGGGATCCAGGGCTTCCAAGGCGAATTCGGCAGCTCTGGATTCCCGCCTGCGCGGGATTGACAAATTCAGGCGGCTGTCGTTACGCGAATTCCTCGAATCTGCCCCGTCGCCCGCGACGCCGCCGGCCGCGGATAAGCCTCCGGATCGAAGCGGTGCAGCAACTCCGCCTCGCGCGCGCGCGCCAGCGCCACGTTGGCCAGCTTCACGTGGCCGAAGCCGCGCATCGACAGCGGCAGCGCCGCGATCTCGCACGCCGTCTTCAGGCGCTCCGGCGCCAGCGCGGGCAGCAGGGCGTCGATGCGCTGCAGGTAGCCTTCGACCAGCGCGCGCTCCAGCCGGCGCTCCTCGGTGCGGCCGAACACGTCCAGGAACGTTCCGCGCAGGCGCCGACCCTGGGCCAGCAACTTCATCGCGGGCAGCAGCCAGCCGCCCAGCCGCACCTTGCGCGGCGCCTGGCCTTCGCGGGACCGGCTGATCACCGGCGGCGCCATGTAGAACTCCAGCGCCACGTCGCCTTCGAACTGCTGGCGCAGCGAACGCAGGAACTCGCCGTCGGTGTACAGGCGCGCCACCTCGTACTCGTCCTTGTACGCCATCAGCTTCAAGAGCGACTGCGCGAAAGTGCGGGTCAACGGCAGCGAGGCATCGGCGCCCATCTGCTGCTCCCGCTCGCGCACCTTGTCGACCGCCTGCGCGAAGCGGCGCGCATAGGCGGCGTCCTGGTAGCCGGTGAGGTGCGCGACGCCGCGCGCGACGATCGCGTCCAGGCTCTCCAGCGCGGGAACTTGCGCGGCAGGCTCGCTCAGCAGCGAGGTGACGCCCTTGGCGTCGGCCGCCGCCAGCCGGCCCAGCGACAGCGCCATCTTGTTGTTGTCGACGCCCACCCCATTGAGCTCGATCGCGCGCAGCAGCGCCTGCAGTCCCACCGGCACCAGCCCGCGCTGCCAGGCGAAGCCGAGCGCGACGATGTTGGAGAAGATGGTGTCGCCGAGGAAGGTCTCGGCGAGCGATTGCGCATCCAGCGTCTCGACGCGGTCGGCGCCCGCGGCAAAGCGCAACTTCGCCAGCAGTTCCGGCACCTTCAGGCTCGCATCCGGGTTGCGCAGGCTCTCGGCCACCGGCACTTCGTGCGTGTTGGCCAGGATGCGCGTGCGGCCGTGCCGCACCGTCACCAGTGCATCGGCGGAAGCGCCGACCACCAGGTCGCAGGCCAGCAGGGCGTCGGCCTGCTGGGTGTCGATGCGCACCTGGTTCAGGCGCGACGGCACGTCGGCCAGGCGCACGTAGCTCAGCACCGAGCCGCCCTTCTGCGCGAAGCCCATGAAGTCCAGCACGCTGGCGCTCTTGCCCTCCAGGTGCGCCGCCATCGTGATCAATGCGCCGACGGTGACGACGCCGGTGCCGCCGACGCCGGTGACGAGCAGGTCGTACGGACCCGTCCAGCGATGCGCCGCCGGCAGCGGCAGTGCGTGCACGCGCGAAAGGAAGTCGCCCGAGCCGCCCGCCAGCGCGCCGGCCTGCTTGCGCACCTTGCCGCCGGTGACGCCGACGAAGCTGGGGCAGAAGCCCTTGGCGCAGGAGTAGTCCGTGTTGCAGCTGCTCTGGTCGATCTTGCGCTTGCGCCCCAGCGCCGTCTCCAACGGCTGCACCGCCACGCAGTTGCTCTGCACCGTGCAGTCGCCGCAGCCTTCGCAGACGCGGTCGTTGATGAACAGGCGGCGGTCCGGGTCGACCAGCTCGCCTTTCTTGCGGCGGCGGCGCTTTTCGGCGGCACAGGTCTGTTCGTAGATCAGCACCGTGACGCCCGGCATGTCGCGCAGGCGGCGCTGCACCGCGTCGAGTTCGGCGCGGTCGTGGAACTCGGTGCCGGCGGGGAAGCGGTCGTGGATGGCGTCGTACTTGCCGATGTCGTCCGAGAGCACCACCATCTTCTTCACGCCTTCGGCTTCGACCTGCCTTGCGATGCCGTCCACGCTGATGATGCCGTCCACCGGCTGGCCGCCCGTCATGGCGACCGCGTCGTTGAAGAGGATCTTGTAGGTGAGGGTGGCGCGGGCCGCCACGGCCTGGCGGATCGCGAGATAGCCCGAGTGGTAGTAGGTGCCGTCGCCGAGGTTCTGGAAGATATGCGGGATCTTCGTGAACATCGCGTGCGACACCCAGTCCACGCCTTCGCCGCCCATCTGGATCAGCCCTTCGGTGTCGCGGTCCATCCAGCTGGCCATGAAGTGGCAGCCGATGCCGGCCTGCGCGTGCGAGCCCTCGGGCACCTTGGTGCTGGTGTTGTGCGGACAGCCGGCGCAGAAGTAGGGCACGCGCTTGACGCTGTCGGAGGCGTTGGCCAGCAACTCCGGCGGCGTGAAGTCGCGCACGAGATGGCGCCGGTCCAGGTCGGGGAAGTGGGCCGCGAGCCAGATGGCGACGATCTCGATCAGGCGAGAGGGCCGCAGTTCACCCAGCTCGGAGATCAGCGGCCGCCCCTGCGCATCGCGCTTGCCGACGATCGCGGGCCGCACGGGCAGGTTGTAGAACATCGAGCGCAGCTGGTCCTCGACCACCGGCCCTTTCTCTTCGATCACCAGGACTTCGCGCAGGCCCTGCACGAACTCCTGCATGCGCGTCGGCTCGACGGGATAGGTCAGCCCGAGCTTGTAGATGCGCACGCCATGCTGCGCCAGCGTCTCCGGCGTGACCTCCAGCCGGCGCAGCACTTCCATGAAGTCGTAGTGCGCCTTGCCGGCCGTGACGATGCCGACGGTGGCGCGCTCGCTTTGCACCACGTGGCGGTCGATGCTGTTCACGCGGGCGAACGCGCGCACCGCGTCCAGCTTGGCGTGCAGGCGCTGCTCGATGGTGAGCGAGGGCAGGTCGGGCCAGCGGTAGTGCAGCCCGCCCGAAGGCGCCGCATAGCCGGTGGCCTGCCGCACCGTGTCGGCGTCCTGCCAGGCGGCGACCCGCGCGTTCACCAGGTCGAGGTCCACCGTCGACGCGCTCTCCACCACCTCCGACAGCGCGGTGAAGCCGACCCAGTTGCCGGAGAAGCGCGAGAGCGCCCAGCCGTAGAGCCCGAACTCCAGGTACTCCGCCACGCTGGCCGGGGAGACGATGGGGGCGTGCATCGACTGGAAGACCTGGTCGCTCTGGTGCGGCATGGACGACGAGACGCAGCCGTGGTCGTCTCCGGCCACCATCAACACACCGCCATGCGGTGACGAGCCGTAGGCGTTGCCGTGCTTGAGCGCATCGCCGGCGCGGTCCACGCCCGGCCCCTTGCCGTACCACATGGCGAACACGCCCCCGCAGGTGCGCTCGGGGTCGGCCTCCACGCGCTGCGTGCCCAGCACCGCGGTCGCGCCCAGTTCCTCGTTGATGGCCGGCAGGAAGCGCACGCCGCTCTCCTCCAGCTTCCTGCCGGCTTTCCACACCGCCTGGTCCACCATGCCCAGCGGCGAGCCGCGGTAGCCGCTGATGAAGCCGCGCGTGTCCAGGCCGGCGGCGGCATCGCGCTGGCGCTGCATCACCAGCAGCCGCACCAGTGACTGCGTGCCGGTCAGGAAGATCTGGCCTCCGGTGGCCCAGAGGCTGTGTTCGAGGCGGTAGTCCGGCCGGCGGACCGGCGAATCGAGGGCGTCCATGGAGAGGAAGCTTAGGGCGCGTCGCTGGAAATAGGCTTCTTTTCTTTCCCCGGAGGTTCAGGGGGAGGAGAATGTGGTTCTTCAAATCGATGTGATCGAAGAATGAACCAGCTCGACCGCCACGACATCCTGCTGCTCACCGAATTGCAGCGCGACGCCCGCCAGACCGTGCAGCAACTCGCCGCCGCCGTCGGCTTGTCCAGCACGCCTTGCTGGAAGCGGGTGAAGGAAATGGAGGCCAGCGGCATCATCCGCGGCTACACGGCGCTGGTGGACCGCGAGAAGGTGGGCCTCACGCTGTGCGTGCTCGCGGAGGTGAACCTGACGCGGCACAACGAGGACGACGTGCGCCGCTTCGAGCGGGCGGTGCTGGAGGCGCCGCAGATCGTCAGCTGCCATGCGACGACGGGCCAGGCGGACTATGTGCTCAAGGTGCTGGTGCCGGACATCAAGAGCTACGAGAACTTCCTGCACGAGACGGCCTTCAAGCTGCCGGGCGTGACGCACGTGCGTTCCAGCGTCGTGCTGAAGGAGGTGAAGGCGGAGACGCGGTTGCCGCTGGAGCAGGACCAGGAGCCGCCTGCCGCGTCGCCGCGGCGGGCAGGGCGCGGGCGCTAGCCCTTGTCCTACAACAAAACTGAAACTTGCTCGTTACATTGAACGGACTCTTCACGCACGTTCATGCATCCCTCATCACATCGCAGTCCGGATGCAGAATTCAACGAGCAGTGGCGAGAAGAGAACGAAATCCTCCTGAAGCTCATCGCGCAGGCAGCGGCCGGTGACGTGGTAGCTTTCGAGCAGATCTACGATTGCACCGCGCGCTGGCTGCTTTCCGTCGTGCGGCGGATGGTGGACGATGGACAGGCCGAAGACGTGCTGGCCGAGGTGTATCTTCAGGTATGGAAGACGCTCGGGACCTACGATGCCGGCAGGGCTGCGCCCCGTGTCTGGCTGGCCGTCATTGCCCGGACGCGGGCCCTCGACCACTTGCGGCGGGAAAAGCGACGGGGACAGGCCAATGACAGCCCTGAATTGATCGCCACCATGGATCTGCGGGTCGATGACGGGCCGGAACAGTTGCTGTCGCGCGCTGAAGAATGCCGCCTGTTGCGCCTGTCGCTGGCCGGCACCCCACTGAGTTCAGACGAGCGAACGGTGCTGGGGCTTGCGTATTTCCGCGAGAGCACGCAGCAGGAGATCTCACATTTGACGGGCTTGCCCCTGGCTACGGTGAAAGCGATCATGGTTCGCGCGCGCGACAAGCTGAAGGCGCATCTCGGGATGGCCGGGAACGACGTTTCCTCGCGTGGAGCGGCGGCATGACGCGACCCAAGTTCGGGCCCGCGGGCGACCTGGACGCCGAGACGCGCAAGGCCCTGGACGACGGCCTCGGCTGTTCGTCCGCCGCCGACGAAGCCCTGCTTGCGCGTGTCAAGGCGCGCGTGTTGAGCGCGATCGGCGCGCAGGCCGATCCCCAGCACCGGACGGTGCGGGCTTCCGAAGGCCGCTGGCAGGTCATCGGTCCGGGCGTCGAGCGCAAGTTGCTGTGGGTGTCGGATTCGGTGGAGTCCTGGATGTTGCGGCTGGCCCCGGGCGCCGTCGTGCCTGCCCACCTGCACGCGACGGACGAGGAGTGCGTCGTCATCGAGGGCAGCCTTCGCATCGGCACTTCGCTCCTGTTGCGCGCAGGGGACTTCCACGTCGCCTCGCATGGCAGCATGCACGACGCGGTGACCACGGACGATGGCGCCGTGGTCTACATCCGCGGCGCCCCGCGCGCCTGCCGGCCGGGCTGACCGCCGGCCGCGCGTGGCACGGCAAAGGTCAGGTTGCCCCAGTAGCTGTCCCAGTCGCAGTCGCAGCCGGCGTCAGCCGGCACCATGTGCACGACGCTGGCCATCCAGGTGCCCTCGCGTGGGAGCGCCAGCGTGACCTTGCCGTGGGCGTTCGACACCTGGGTGAGCGTGAGCTTCGGGACACCGGGACCGCGGCCATGCCAAAGTCTCACCAGGGCGCCGGCCAGGGGGCGGTCATCGAACCACACCTGGAAACCCATCGGCTGCGCGGGTCCCAGCCGCGCCGGGTCGTGAAGCGGAACGATCTCCAGCCTCTGCCCGGTTCGCCGCCGGAAAGCGCCGTCACTCCGGCCCCCCGCATGCAGGATGGTCTTGATGTTCCTGCGGAATCTTTCGCGTCCCGGCGTGGCCGACTTGCCGGCCGCTTCCCGCGCCCGCAATGCGCCCACCAGGCCGTCCTCCCGCAGGTAGTCGTTGAACTTGTCGGCCTCCAGCACCACGAGGCTGGGGTGGGTGTCGAGGGCGATGACATGGGTGCCGGGACGCGGCAGGTCCACCCGGATGCTGTCGGCGCTGCCGGAATCGGGAGTGAGGTGCTGCAGATCCGCCTCGTCGGCGGCGGCGAGGCGGCGCAGGTTTGCCACCAGGGGGCGCGAAAAGGCGATGGGCTCCCCTTCGAAGTTTTCTCCCACCGACAAGGACAGGACTGCTGCGCCTCCAACCGGCAGGTGGAACGACTGCGGCCACATCCAGAATTCATGCGCGCCGGCCCCGGCGCACGCGAGTGCGCCGAGGCCGAGCAACGCAGCACGCAAGTACCTTCCGGCCTTGCTGCTCATCTTCAGTTCACTGCAATGGGTTCGGACGCATCGCTTGTCGGAAGCGTGGCGTCACCCAGGATCAGCGGGGAGTTCGTCGCGTCGTCCCCGCTGTTGTCCAGGCTCTTCTGGAACGCCACCAACCCTTCGGGACTTTGCAATGCCGAGGCGGGGACCTCCGAGGCCCCGCGGGGTGCACGGGCCACGCCCTCCTCGCCGCCGCCGCCGCCGCAAGCGGCCAGCAGTGCGGCTGCGGCAAGCACCACGCATCCCGGTCGCATGGAAAGCTGGTTCTTCATCGCGACTCCTCCGCGTCAGTTGGTGGAGCCGGGGGGCGGGGGAGGATTGAAGTTGCCCGGAAGAGGCGTCACCAGGTACGGAAACGCCCTGCCGTAATCCCTGGCCTGCTTGCGGACACCGTCCGTGTAATTCAGGCTGCCCGACGGCGCGTCCACGGGCCGGCAACCCACGCCCAGAGTGTCTTCGTTGGTGGTCAGCCTGCACAGCACGCCCATCGCGACGCGCAGCGACACGTCGACGACGTCATCGGCGGGGCGGCGCCCGTTCGGGAACCCGGCCACGTCACCGGCGATGACCCCCAGGGGATTCTGCTGGGCGGCAGCGGCCGGCGGCGTCGAGGTGTTCAGTCTCAGCATCTCGGACGCCACGACGTTGTTCGGCTGGTTCACGCCCCGGATGCCCGTGAGGAAAGCAGCCACGAGGTCGGTCCGCGGAAAGTTGTTCGGAGCCTGTACCGACGGGAACAGTATTTCGACCAGCTCCGGCAGCGCGGGATGGGTCACGTAGTTCAGGAACTGGCCATCGCCCGTCGGCTCGGCTGCGTTGAAGCGGTCCTTGTCCGGCAGCCCGATCACCACCTCGTTGACCAGGGGCATGCCGAGTCGCGACACCTGCGTCCAGGCGCCGCCATCCTGGGACGCGTTGCCCAGGCCGCTTTCCGGAGTGGGATTGATCAGGCGCGACTGGCGCACGCTCGCGGTGGTGTACGCGCCGATCACGGGGTCGGCGCCGGCGCCCCTGATGCAGCTGATCGGCAGTTCGACGGCGATCGTGCTGACGTTCTTGGCCTCGAGATCGTTGTTGTTGCCATTGACCTCCGGCCCGAGAGGGTTCAGGTTCAACAGGTCGAAGGTCCTGCCGACGGCGATGTAGAACGACTCCTTGCGCTGGCCGACGAACATGCGGCCTCGTTCGGTGCAACCGGGCAGGGCGACGTCATAGAGATGCTGGGCCGCATAGGCCGCGTAGCCGGAGGGGAAGGACTTCTCGCCGATGTTGTCCACCGGCTTGACGAACCTGCCGTCGCCGGGGCCGACCTCGGTCACGGCGGCGCGCGTGCCGCTGCGGCGGTCTCCGCGGACCAGCTGCACCGAGTAGGTCTCGCGCACATTCAGCTGCGGATCGTTCCTGTCGGTGATCGTCCCGCTGTTGATCAGCGGGATGGGGGTCATGCGGTTGCCGACCGGGAGGGCCTGGTCCAGCGAGCGGTTGTTGAACTGGAACTGAAGCGTCAGGTCTTCCGCGCCGTCCCCGTTGTTGTCGACATGGATCTCGTAGAGCGCTTTCGGGTCGAACATGTGGAAATTCGGTCCACCCTGGGGATCCTGGAACGGCATGTAGTTGGCGATCATGGTCACGAACCCTGCCCGGCCGGCCTCGTAGCTTCGGAACATGTAGAAGTCGGTGGCATCGACCTTGGGCAGCCCGGCAATGAAAGGCGCCTCGCGGTGACTGGAAGCGTGCGAGAGGGTGGCGGCGCACAGCGCGACGAGCGCGGCAGTGAGCCCGGACAGGTGTTTCATTTCGACTCCCGAAAAGTGCGGTGGTTGAAGCTTCATGGTCGGAAGTGCTGGTCCGGCCACCCTGTGGTACGCAGGCCGGGTCCGACCGGTTTGTAGGACGGCATGCCGTCCTCGCGGAATGGACAGCGGCGCGCG
Organism: Ramlibacter sp.; assembly: GCA_021323335.1. Classification (GTDB taxonomy): domain Bacteria; phylum Pseudomonadota; class Gammaproteobacteria; order Burkholderiales; family Burkholderiaceae_C; genus Ramlibacter. The sequence continues at coordinate 302 of JAJTCN010000053.1, read as the reverse complement.
GACTGCGTATCATCGACCGATCGGTCGGTAAAACTCCGCCGCCCGCTCCAGGAGACCGCATGTACACCCAAGCCATGGACACCCAGGGCCGTGACGGCGAGGCGCGCAAGCCGGTGCGCTCGGCCGACGAATTGCAGATGGAAGAGAAGTTCGAGGCCCGCATCGCCGCCGGCGAATTCATCGAGGGCAAGGACTGGATGCCGGAGCACTACCGCAAGACGCTGGTGCGGCAGATCAGCCAGCACGCGCATTCCGAGATCGTCGGCATGCTGCCGGAGGGCAACTGGATCACGCGCGCGCCC
>JAJTCN010000139.1 GCA_021323335.1 Ramlibacter sp. | reverse complement strand
CGAGAGCTTGGCCGCCGCCTTCTGCTTGGCGCTGGCCTGGTAGGTCTCGACGGTTTGCGCCTCGCGCACGACGGGGTTGGTGCTCATGGGGTCCTCGGGCTTACGGGGCCAGCAGCGCCTGCAGCTTGTGGCCCAGCAGCGCGGCGGCTTCGTTCCAGGTGGTGGAAACGCCGATTGTAGAAAGGTCGACCGTGCGAAGCCCTGCGTAACCGCAAGGGTTGATGCGCGAGAAGGGTTCCAGGTCCATCGCCACGTTCAGGGCCACCCCGTGGTAGGTGCAGTTGCGACTGACCTTGATGCCCAGGGCGGCGATCTTGCCGAGGCCGGTGAAATCGGGGCCGCCCTCACGTCTGGCATGCGAAAACGGATCCTCCAGCCGCACATAGATCCCCGGCGCCCCGGCCACCCGATGCCCCGTCACCGCGTATTCGGCCAGCGTGCGGATCACCGCCTCTTCCACCCGGTAGACATATTCCTTGACGAAGTAGCCGGCCCGCCGCAGGTCCACCAGCGGATAGCCCACGACCTGGCCGGGCCCGTGGTACGTGACCTGCCCGCCGCGGTTGGTGGCGACCACGGGGATGCCGCCCGCATCGAGCACGTGGTCGGCCTTGCCGGCCAGGCCTTGCGTGAACACCGGCGGGTGCTCGCACAGCCAGAGTTCGTCGGGGGTGTCGGGGGAGCGCCCTTGCGTGAAGGCCGCCATGGCCTGGTACGTGGGCAGGTAGTCGACCTGCCCCAGCACCTTGGCCTCCATGGCTAGAGAACGACCTTCACCATCGGGTGCGAGGTCAGCGCCCGGTACAGGTCGTCCAGCTGTTCCCGGCTGGTGGCCGTCACGGTGATCGTGATGCCCAGGTAGTTGCCCTTGCTGCTGTCGCGCAGTTCCACTGTCGACGCATCGAAGGCCGGATCGAACTGGCGCGCCAGCGTGGTGATGGCATGGACGAAGCCGTCCACCTTCGGGCCCATCACCTTGATGGGGAAGAGCGACGGATATTCGATCAGCGATTCCTTGCGCGGATCGGTGGCGGACTTGGGCGGAAAGATCGAGGCGGACATGCGGGTCAGGAGTGTTTGGCTTGCTGGTAGCCTGAAAACAGCCTTTCGTAGATGGGGCCCGGCCGCCCGTTTCCAACTGGCTGTCCGTCCAGCAGGGTGCAGGGCACCACTTCCTTGGTCGCCGACGACAGGATGATCTCGTCGGCCGCCAGCACCTCTTCGCGGCTCACCCGCCGCAGCTCGAACGGGATGCCGGCCTTGCGGCAGATCTCCTCTATCAGGCCGTAGCGGATGCCCTCCAGCACCAGGTTGTCCTTGGGCGGCCCCAGCACCTTGCCGCCCTGGACCACCCACACGTTCGACGCCGCCGCCTCGCTGAGCCAGCCGTCGCGGAACATGATGGTCTCGTTGCTGCCGACGTCGGCGCTCATCTGCCGCGACAGTACCGCGCCGGCCAGGCTCAGGCTCTTGATGTGCGCCTTCTTCCAGCGGAAGTCGTCCGCCGTCACGCAGGACACGCCCCTGGCTCGCTCCTCGGGCGTATAGATATAGAGGCGGTTGACCATCGCGAACACCGTGGGCTCGATGTCGGGCGGCATGACGTGGTCGCGCATCGCCACGCCGCGCGTGACCTGCAGGTACACCAGCTGGTTGGTTTCCTCGGGCTTCTTGCCGGCGTACTGCGCGTAGGCGGCGATCAACTGTTCCACCACCTTGCGCCAGCCGGCGCGGTCCAGCGGGTTGCGGATGCGCATCTCGCCGAGGCTGCGGTCCAGGCGCGCCATGTGCTCGTCGAAGCGGAACGGCCGGCCTTCGTAGGCCGGCACCACCTCGTAGACGCCGTCGCCGAAGATGAAGCCGCGGTCGAGGACGCTCACCTTGGCGTCGCGCACGGTGCTGATCTCACCGTTGAGGTAGCAGGGCAGGGCAGGGAGGGGTTCGCTCATGGGCCTGATTGTCTCCGCTTGGTGGGGTCGCTGTCGCGAACCCACCCTACGGGTCGCCGTTGCGTAGGGCGGGTTCGCGCAGCGACCCCGCCATGCGGTCTCAACGCCACAGCAGCACCGCCCCGATGGCGATCCAGCCGAGCGCCAGGTTCACCTTCACCAGCAGCGCGATCTGGTTCATCCGCTTGCCGCCCTCGGGCCAGTCCTGCCGCGCCACCGCCGCCTTCAGGCGCCGCCACGGCCCGAAGAAGATGTGGCCGAACACCAGCATCATCACCACGCCCAGCCCGGCCATCGCATGCCAGCCGGCCGGGGCCTGGGCCCCGGGAAGCTGCAGCAAGAGCCACACGCCGGTGCCCAGCAGCAGCGCGATGCTGACGATCACCATCATGAAGAAGCGCCGCAGCACCTCGACCACCAGCGCCAGCCGCACCGGCGGCTGCTGCTGCGCATGCAGCGCCGGGCGCAGCGCCATCACCATGAAGGCCATGCCGCCCATCCAGAAGATAGTGCCGGCGATATGCAGGAAAAGCAGCAGGTTGCGCATCGGATGTCCCCGTTTCGGTCCGCCGCATTGTGGCTCGTATGGCACGGCGCAGGCCCATCCATGCGCCCGCCGACCGCGGGTCGGCGGAGGTGCATGGGTTTCTACTTATAATGGGAGGCTTTCCAAAATTTTCGGGCGTCACAGCGCGGTTACATCGGCAGGTATGCCATCCAACAACATCGCCCCGCTGCCTGGAGACCAGGAGGAAGCTTCCCCCGTCCGTCCGCTGAGCGCCGAAGAGGCGCGCCGCGTGCGTGAGCAGATCCCCCAGGTTTCGCCCTGGTGGGTGGTGGCGGGGCAGGCGGGGGTGGGGTTCGTGGCGGCCTTGGTCGCGTGGGCCCTGACTGGAAAGCAAAACGTGGGGTGGTCCGTCGCGTACGGGGCTCTGGCCGTGGTGGTTCCCGCGGCAGTGTTCGCGCGGGGGCTCACCGGAAAGTTCTCGTCGCTCAACGCAGGATCCGCCGCAGTCGGCTTCCTGCTGTGGGAGATGGTGAAGATTGCCTTGACGTTCGCCATGCTGGCGATGGCGTCGAGGCTGGTGGCGGGACTGAGCTGGCCGGCATTGCTGGTGGGCCTGGTCCTCGCGATGAAGGTTTACTGGGTGGCCCTGGCGTTCGCGCGGCGGCCCAAGACGATCAAGAGCTGAAAGAAACATGGCTGCTGAATCCGGAACGGGACCGACCGCGGGCGAGTACATCGTCCACCATTTGGGCTTCCTGCAGAACCGCAAGCCGAACAACGTCGTCGACTTCGGCGTGTTCAACTTCGACTCGCTGTTCTGGGCCATCCTCCTGGGGGTCCTGGGATGCTTCCTCCTGTGGCGTGCCGCCCGCAAGGCGACCTCCGGTGTCCCGGGCCGCTTCCAGGCGGCCGTGGAGATCCTGGTCGAGATGGTCGACTCGCAGGCCAGGGGCATCGTCCACAACGCCGAGAGCCGCAAGTTCGTGGCGCCGCTGGCGCTGACCGTGTTCGTCTGGATCTTCCTGATGAACGCGATGGACCTGCTGCCGGTGGACCTCATCCCGCAGATCTGGCACGGTGTCGCGCCTGTCGTCGGTGCGCCCGACTACATGCGTGTCGTGCCCACGGCCGACCTCTCCATCACGATGGGCCTGTCGGTCGCCGTGCTGCTGGTCTGCCTTTACTACAACGTCAAGATCAAGGGCCTGGGCGGCTGGGTCCACGAGCTGTTCACCGCCCCCTTCGGCAGCCACCCGCTGTTGTGGCCCTTCAACTTCCTGATGCAGGTCATCGAGTTCGTGGCCAAGACCGTGTCGCACGGCATGCGACTGTTCGGCAACATGTATGCCGGCGAACTGATCTTCATGCTGATCGCCTTGCTCGGCGGTGCCTGGACGCTGTCCGCCACCGGCATCGGCCTGGCGCTGCTGCACATCGTCGCGGGCTCCGCCTGGGCGATCTTCCACATCCTGATCATCACCCTGCAGGCCTTCGTGTTCATGATGCTCACGCTCGTGTACGTCGGCCAGGCCCACGACGCGCACTGAAGCCGCGCGCCGCAAAGAGTTCGCTTTCCCTTTTCACGTCAACCAACCAAAGTCCACTAGGAGTAGAAACAATGGAACAAGTCATCAGCTTCGTCGCACTGGCCGCCGGCCTGATCATCGGCCTGGGCGCCATCGGCGCCTGTATCGGTATCGGCATCATGGGCAGCAAGTACCTCGAAGCCGCCGCCCGCCAGCCCGAGCTGATGAACGAGCTGCAGACCAAGATGTTCCTGCTGGCCGGCCTGATCGACGCTGCCTTCATTATCGGCACCGGTATCGCGCTGTGGTTCGCCACTGCCAACCCGTTCCTGGGCCAGCTGGCCGCGCGTTGATCCCATCCTTTCGGCCCCAACATTTCCCGGCGCGCGCAAGCTGCCGGGAGCAAGGATGAAAAAGTGAGCATCACCGGTACCCTCATCATTCAGGTGATCGTGTTCCTCCTGCTGGTCGGGTTCACGATGAAGTTCGTGTGGCCGCCGATCGCGACCGCGCTCGACGAGCGCGCCCGCAAGATCGCCGAAGGCCTGGCTGCCGCCGACAAGGCGAAGTCCGAGCTGGCCGCCGCCGACCGTCGCGTGGAAGAGGAGCTGACGAAGTCGCGCAACGAGACCGCGGTCCTGCTGGCGGATGCCCAGCGCCGCGGCCAGGCGATCGTCGACGAAGCCAAGGCCCGCGCCACCGAAGAGGCCAGCAAGATCATCGCCGCCGCCCGTGCCGAGGCCGAGCAGCAGACGGTGAAGGCCCGCGAAGCCCTGCGCGAGCAGGTCGCCGCGCTGGCGGTCAAGGGCGCCGAGCAGATCCTGCGCAAGGAAGTCAACGCCGGCGTGCACGCAGACCTGCTCAAGCGCCTGCAGACCGAGCTGTAAGGACCGAGCACCATGGCCGAACTCGCCACCATCGCCCGCCCCTACGCCGAGGCGCTGTTCAAGTCCTCCACGAGCGACCTGAACGGCACCATGCAGTGGCTCGACGCCCTCGCGGGCGTGGCGGGCAACCCCCAGCTGCTGCAATTCGCGGGCAATCCCTCGGTGGGCAGCCAGCAGGTGTATGACGTCGTCAGCGACGTCGCGCGCGTGCAGCTGCCGCCCGCGGGCCAGAACTTCCTGCGCCTGGTCATCGACAACGGCCGCCTCGCGGCCTTGCCCGAGGTCGCACAGCAGTTCCGCGAAATGAAGAACGCGCAGTCCGGCTCTTCCGATGCCGTGGTCTACAGCGCCTTCCCGATCGCGGCGGACCAGCTTGGCGCCGTGGCCCAGTCGCTGGAAAAGCGTTTCGGCCGCAAGCTCAACCTCACCGTGCAGGAAGACCCGTCGCAGCTCAATCCCGCTGAAATTTCCGAACTGATCAAGAGCCGGATCGAAGGCCTGGCCGCCAGCGCCGACATCCGCAACCAGGGCACCGTGCTGTCCGTGACCGACGGCATCGTCCGCGTGCACGGCCTGTCCGACGCCATGGCCGGCGAAATGCTGGAATTCCCGCCCACCGCCGACGGCACCCCCACCTTCGGCCTCGCGCTGAACCTGGAGCGCGACTCCGTCGGCGCGGTGATCCTGGGCGAGTACGAGCACATCTCCGAAGGCGACACCGTCAAGTGCACGGGCCGCATTCTCGAAGTGCCCGTCGGCCGCGAGCTGATCGGCCGCGTGGTCAACGCCCTGGGCCAGCCCATCGACGGCAAGGGCCCGATCAACGCCAAGATGACGGACGTGATCGAGAAGGTCGCGCCCGGCGTGATCGCCCGCAAATCGGTGGACCAGCCGGTGCAGACCGGCCTGAAGGCCATCGACTCCATGGTGCCGATCGGCCGTGGCCAGCGCGAGCTGATCATCGGCGACCGCCAGACCGGCAAGTCGGCCGTCGCGGTGGACACGATCATCAACCAGAAGGGTCAGAACATGACCTGCGTGTACGTCGCCATCGGGCAGAAGGCGTCCACGATCAAGAACATCGTCCGCGCGCTGGAGCAGAACGGCGCGATGGAATACACCATCGTCGTCGCGGCCTCCGCCTCCGAGTCCGCCGCCATGCAGTACGTGTCCGCGTACTCGGGCTGCACGATGGGCGAGTTCTTCCGCGACCGCGGCGAAGACGCACTGATCATCTATGACGACCTGTCCAAGCAGGCCGTCGCCTACCGCCAGGTCTCGCTGCTGCTGCGCCGCCCGCCGGGCCGCGAAGCCTACCCCGGCGACGTGTTCTATCTCCACAGCCGCCTGCT
>JAJTCN010000138.1 GCA_021323335.1 Ramlibacter sp. | reverse complement strand
CACCTCGCTGTTCGTCACGCACGACCAGGTGGAGGCGATGACGCTGGCGCAGCGCATGATCGTCATGAACGCCGGCCGCATGGAGCAGTTCGGCACGCCGGAAGAGGTGTACCACCGCCCGGCCTCCACCTTCGTCGCCAGCTTCATCGGCTCGCCGCCCATGAACCTGCTGAAGGAGGCGCAGGGCGGCCGCGCCGGCACCATCACCGGCATCCGCCCCGAGCACCTGGACGTGGGCAGCAGCGGCTGGGAAGTGCGCACCGAGACGGTGGAGCTGCTGGGCGCCGAGCGCCTGGTCTATGGCCGCATCAACGGCGAGCAGATCATCGTGCGCATCGAAGAGGGCCAGCCCTCGCCGCAGCCCGACGAAGTGATCCACGTGAAGCCGCGCGAAGACCGGCTGCACTGGTTCGATGCGGAATCGGGCAAGCGGATCGCGGCATGACGGATTGGGTTTACCCGCGGTGGATCGCCCATCGGGGTGCGGGCAAGCTGGCGCCGGAGAACACGCTGGCGGCCTTCCGCCTCGGCGCCGCGTACGGCTACCGCATGTTCGAATGCGACGTGAAGCTCTCGGCTGACGGCGTGCCCTTCCTGATGCACGACGCCACGCTGGAGCGCACCACCAACGGCATCGGCCTGGGCGGCGACCAGCCCTGGGACCAGCTCGCGCGGCTGGACGCCGGCAGCTGGCATTCGCGCACGCATGCCGGCGAGCCGCTGCCCACCTTCGAGAACATCGCGCGCTTCTGCCTGGCCAATGGGCATGACCTGAACATCGAGATCAAGCCGACGCCGGGCCACGAGGAGAAGACCGGCGAAGTGGTGGCGCATCACGCCGCCCGCCTGTGGGCCGGCCAGGCCGTGCCGCCTTTGCTGACCTCGTTCCGTCCCGAGTCGCTTCAGGCCGCGCAAGGCGCGCAGCCGTCGCTGCCGCGCGGGCTGCTGGTCGACACCTTGTGGAAGGGTTGGCTGGAGACCGCGCTCTCGCTGGAGTGCGTGGCCGTCGTCGCCAATCACGCGCTGTGGGACAAGAGCACCGTCACGCAGGTGCAGAGCGCGGGCATGCGTTGCCTGAGCTACACCGTCAACGACGAGTGGGCGGCGCAGCGGTTGATCGATTTGGGGACGGACGGGATCATCACGGATCGGGTGGATTTGTTTTCGAGTTAACCGTCATTCCCGCGGAGGCGGGAATCCAGGGCTTCCATCTTCAATGCGGGAGCCCTGGATCCCCGCCTTCGCGGGGATGACGGCTATTTCAAATCCCCCGCCAACGACGCCAGCGTCTCCGGCGCAATGCTCATGTGCGCCGGATAGTTGGTGTGGTCGCACCCGATCTTCACGCCCGCCCCCGCCTGCACCGCCTGCTTCATCGGCGGGGTGAACTCGAAGCGCAGGAAGTGCACCGCGGAGGTCTTCTCCTCGTTGTCGCGCTCCAGGTCTTCGTCTGCGATCGCGTACACGCGCGGGTGGCCCTCGACCTCGACGAACATGCGGTCCTGCACGCCGATCAGGCGCGCCAGTTCGCGGCGGCGCTCGGTGATGTCGGGATACTCCAGCAGCAGCGTCGCCTTCCAGTTGCTGCCGTCCGGCACCAGCGGCGCATACGACTCCACCTCGGACTGGATGCCCTCTTCCTCGAAGATCTTCTCCACCCGCAGCATCTCCTGGATCTGGTAGCGCATGGTCAGCTCGCTCTCGAACTGCACCCGCATGTGCTCGCCCAGCTGCACGCTGCGCAGCTTGCGGTGCGCGATGACCTCGCCCTTGTGCGCCTTGCGCCACTTGGCATACGCCTCCAGCGTCATCAGGCTGTCGGCGGTGATCTTTCCAGTCAGCTGCATGGTCAGTCGATCCCGTAAGCGATCCGCAGCAACGACAACGGATGCTCCAGCCGCGGCGCGCCCAGGCTGTTCCGCTCGAAGCCCTGGTCGATGTGGTGGCCGCCGAGCGGGCAGTCCGAACTGATGTAGTCGGGCAGGCCGCCCTCCGGGTGTTCCGCCATCCGCTTGAACAGCGGCTTGCCGATCTTCATCGCCACCTCGTGGTACGGCTTCTTCACGCCGAAGGTGCCGGCGTGGCCGGAGCAGCGCTCGTTGGTGTGCACCGAGGTGCCGGGCACCATCTTCAGCATCTCCTCGGTCTTGCGGCCGATGTTCTGCACGCGGCTGTGGCACGGCACCTGGTAGCTCACCTTGCCCAGCGCCTGCGGGAACTCGGTCTTCAGCAGGCCGTCACGACGCCGCGCGGCGAGGTACTCGAACGGGTCCCACATCGCCGCCTTCACCGCCTGCACGTCCGCGTCCTCCGGATACATCAGCGGGATCTCCTGCTTGAACATCAGCGTGCAGCTCGGCACCGCGGACAGGATGGCGTAGCCCTCCTGCGCGTACTTCACCAGCACCGGGATGTTGGCGCGCTTGCTCTCGTCCACCGAGTCCAGGTCGCCGAGCTCCAGCTTCGGCATGCCGCAGCACTTTTCCTTGTTCACCAGCACGTACGGGATGTCGTTGTGCGCCAGGACCTTGAGCAGGTCCATCCCGATGCCGGGCTCGTTGTAGTTGATGTAGCAGGTGGCGAAGATGGCCACCTTGCCGGGCGTGCGCTCGCCGTCCTTCACCGGCAGGTCGGCCGACCTGGGCGCGGCGCTGCGGAACTTGCGCGTGGCCAGCGAGGGCAGCCAGGCGTTGCGGTCGACGTGCAGCGTGCTTTCCATCAGCGCGCGCGCCGGCTTGGTCTGGTTCACCGCGTTGGCCACCTGCACCACGATCGGGATGCCGGCGAACTGGCCGTGCAAGTCGGTCGAAGAAAGGAACTTGGAGCCGAAGTCCACGCCGCCCTGCTTGAACTTGATGGCCTTGGCCCGCAGCATGGTGTGCGGGAAGTCCACGTTCCACTCGTGCGGCGGAACGTAGGGGCACTTGGTCATGTAGCAGAGGTCGCACAGGTAGCACTGGTCGACGACCTTCCAGTAGTCCTTCTTGTCCACCGCATCGACCTCGCCGGTCGTGCCCTCGTCGACCAGGTCGAACAGCGTGGGGAAGGCTCCGCACAGGCTGACGCAGCGGCGGCAGCCATGGCAGATGTCGAAGATGCGCTCCATCTCCTGGAAAGTGGCGCCCTCGTCGTAGTACTCGGGCGTCTTCCAGGCGATGGGGTGGCGGGTGGGTGCTTCGAGGTTGCCTTCGGCCATGCGCGCTTTCTCTTGCCCCGTCATCCCCGCGAAGGCGGGAATCCAGGGCTCCCGAATTCGGGTGCAGGAAAGCCCTGGATTCCCGCCTTCGCGGGAATGACGAGGGACTTGCCTGCGCGGTTGACGTTAGTCGGCCAGTTCGTTCAACGCCTTGGTATAGCGGTTCGCGTGCGAGCGCTCCGCCTTCGCCAGGGTCTCGAACCAGTCGGCGATCTCGTCGTGGCCTTCTTCGCGCGCGGTGCGGGCCATGCCGGGGTACATGTCGGTGTACTCGTGGGTCTCGCCGGCGACGGCGGCCTTGAGGTTGTCGCGCGTCGGGCCGATCGGCAGGCCGGTGGCGGGGTCGCCGCACTGCTCCAGCCATTCCAGGTGGCCGTGCGCATGGCCCGTCTCGCCTTCCGCGGTGGAGCGGAACAGCGCCGCCACGTCGTTCTGGCCTTCCACGTCTGCCTTGTTTGCGAAGTAGAGATAACGCCGGTTGGCCTGCGACTCGCCCGCGAACGCGGCCTTCAGGTTTTCTTCCGTCTTGGATCCCTTGAGTGTCGGCATGGTGCTCTCCTGGAGTGGATGGATGGGCCTCGGCAACCGCCGAAGACGGTGCAAGGGTAGTGGCCCGCGAGACGCCCGTCTAATAGCCAGCCTCAATACATCTGATGCGGCATGGCTATTGGGAGCCTCCATTTGATAACCGTTCGCAATTGGGCGGGCATCCCCGGTTGGAAGCTGCGCGGCGTTACGGTACAGTAAACGCATTACGCATAGTTGAATCGAGGAGCATCCATGGCCGCCGTGTTGAAGGACCCGCAAGCGCTGCCCGCGCCCGCGCCCATCCAGCAGTTGCACCACTTCGCCTACCGCGCCCGGGATGCGGAGGAGACCCGGCATTTCTACGAGGACATCCTCGGGCTGCCGCTGTACCACATCATCCAGAGCGACGTGGTGCCGAGCACGGGCGAGTACTGCCCGTACACGCACTTCTTCTTTCGCCTGCAGGACGGCTCGTTCATCGCCTTCTTCGACCTCGGCGACGACCAGGCGCCCCTGCCCTCGCCCAACACGCCGGAATGGGTGAACCACGTTTCCTTCCGCGTCGATTCGATGCAGGCGCTGCTCGACATGAAAGCCCGGCTGGAGGCGCACGGCGTCGAGGTGCTCGGCGTCACGGACCACCACATCTTCCACAGCATCTATTTCTTCGACCCCAACGGCTTGCGGCTGGAGCTGTCGGCCCAGCTGGCCGACGAGTTCCAGATGCTGCAGGAGAGCAAGACCGCGCATGCCCGGCTGAAGGAGTGGACGGCGCTCAAGGAACAGTGGCGCAAGGAGCGCGCCGCCGGCAAGGTATCCGCCCCGCTGAAACCGCAGCAGAATGACCGCCCGGAGTACGTGAAAAAATAGGAGACGACGATGGCGGACCGCTATGCGGAGGTGGCCTTCACCAATGGCTACCAGTTCACGCAGGGCAGCGGCTACGAGCTGCCGGAGTACCCGTTTCGTCCGCCGCCCGAGATAGCCTCCGGCGAGACCAGCCACCACCCCATCGTCATCGTCGGCGGCGGCATCACGGGACTGACGCTGGCCTGCGCGCTGGCGCAGTACGGCATCCAGGCGGTGCTGCTGGACGAGGACAACACCGTCGGCGTCAAGGGCGCGTCGTCGCGCGGCATCTGCTACACGCAGAAGTCGCTGGAGATCTTCGAGCGGCTCGGCGTGTACGAGCCCATCGCCGCCAAGGGCATCCAGTGGAGCGTGGGCCGCACCTTCGCCGGCAACGACGAGGTGTACTCGTTCGACCTGCGCCAGCAGAGCGCCTACAACCTCTCCACCCAGCCGCCCTTCATCAACATCCAGCAGTTCTACATCGAGGCCTACCTGGTCGACCGCATCTACGCGCTGGGCAACGTGGAGCTGCGCTGGAAGAACCGGGTCGCCGGCTTCCGGCAGGACAAGGAAGCGGCCACCCTCACGGTGGAAACGCCGGCCGGCCGCTACGAAATGCGCGCCGACTACGTGATCGACGCCACCGGCTCGCACAGCCCCTTCCGCAAATGGGTGGGCGCCTCCGTCACGGCCAAGAAGGGTGACGACCGCTGGTGCATCGCCGACGTGCGCTTCACCAAGCGGCCGCCAGTGGAGCGCCACACCTGGTGCGACCCGGCCGAGGTGAGCCGCGAAGACGTGGTGCGCGAGCGCCTGGCGCGCCAGTTCGGCGCCGACGCCGGCATCGAGATCGTCTGGGTGGGGCCGTATGCCTACAAGAGCGAGTGCGTGGATGCGATGCGGCACGGCCGCGTCTTCTTCATGGGCGACTCGGCCAAGGTGGTCAGCCCCTTCGGCGCGCGCGGCGGCAACACCGGCATCGCCGACGCCGACAACCTGGCCTGGAAGCTGGCCGCGGTGATGAAGGGCCGCGCGGCCCCGGCGCTGCTGGACAGCTACCACGAGGAGCGCCACGAAGCGGCCCGCCAGAACGTGATGGTGACCAACCGCACGGCGCGCTTCCTGCGTCCCGCCACGCCGGTCGAGAAGATGTTCCGCACCGCCGCCCTCGGCCTGGCGCGCAAGTACATGTTCGCGCGGCAGTTCGTCAACACCGGGCGGATGGCGGTGGCCAATCCGTACACCCGCTCCAGCGCCTGCGACAGCGGCGGCGGGCAGTCGGTGCAGAACGTGTCGTTCCTGTGGGCCGACGGCAGCAAGGGCGAGGTCAACGACCTGCTGCGCTGGGCCGATGGGCGCCTACTGGTGCTGGTCTTCGGCAGCCATTCCGCGGCCTCGCTGGGGCGCCTGCGCGCGCTGACGGCCACCGCGCCGATCTGCGCCGTGCAGGTGCTGGGTAACGACGACGAGCCCGGCGCCATCGAGCATGTGCGCGACCCCAAGGGCCACCTGCAGGGCGCCTGTCATGTCTTCGGCCATGCCTGGGCGCTGGTGCGGCCGGACAGCTACGTGGCGGCCACCGGCGAAACGGTGGATGCCTCGCTGGTCCACGCCGTCGGCCAGGCGCTGGGCGCCGCCCTGGAGGAGGAAGCCGCATGAAGACCACGTTGAACCTGCAGGATGCGGATGGTTTTTACGAGCAGCTGCTGGATGCGCACCAGGGCCTGAGCGATGAGCAGTCGGCGCTGTTGAATGCGCGGCTGATCCTGCTGTTGGCGAACCAGGTGGGGGATGGGAAGGTGTTGAAGGAGTGCGTGGAGGCGGCGAAGGTGGCGGCGTAGCCGTCATCCCCGCGAAGGCGGGGATCCAGGGCTCCCGCATTCGCGTCCGCCTTGAAAGCCCTGGATTCCCGCCTCCGCGGGAATGACGGGGAGGCCCCGTAAAATCCCCCGGTGAGCAACGAACAACCTGGGCTGGACAGCCTCTCCAAGTCTTTCGAACCCGCGGCCATCGAGGCCAAGTGGGGGCCGCTGTGGGAACAGCGCGGCTACGCCCGCGCGGGCTACCGCGGCACCGGTGAACCCAAGCTGGACGAACCCTCCTTCGCCATCCAGCTGCCGCCCCCGAACGTCACCGGCACCCTGCACATGGGGCACGCGTTCAACCAGACCATCATGGACAGCCTGACGCGCTACCACCGGATGCGCGGCTTCAACACGCTGTGGGTGCCGGGCACCGACCACGCCGGCATCGCCACCCAGATCGTGGTGGAGCGCCAGCTGCAGGAGCAAGGCACCAGCCGCCACGAC
>JAJTCN010000052.1 GCA_021323335.1 Ramlibacter sp. | reverse complement strand
AGCTCGAAAGTCACCAGCTGCCCGTTCTTGCCGTCGGCCAGGCGGTGCGCGGCGAACAGGCTCCACTTGCCCTTCGGGTCATAGGACGGCGGGTCGACGATCGCGTAGGGATGCGGCACGAAGACTTCGTGTTCGAAGACGGTGCGGTCCTGGTTGCGCGGGGAGGGGAAGAGCTTGTAGACCGCTGTCGTGATGGTTGCTTCGGGCATGGATGCACTTTACTCACCGCCGGCATGCTTGCCCGGCTGCCAGCCCACCGGCCCTATCGTCCGATGGGCCACCTCGATCGCGAGCGGCTCCAGCGTGGTGGCCATGGTGTCGTTCCAGCGGTTCAGGTATCCGAACAGCGCGATCGAGGCGACGATCTCCACGATCTCTCCTTCGTCGTAGTGCGCCTCGAGCGCGTCGAAGTCCGCTTGCGAAGCTTCGTTGGGCTGGCGGCCGGCCTTGAATCCCAGGCGGATGGCGGCGCGCTCGGCCGGCGTGAACAGCGGGCTGTCTTCGAAGTTGGCCAGCGCGGCGATCTTCTCGTCGGAGGCCTGGTAGATGCTCGACAGGTTCGCCATGTGCGACTGGCAGTACAGGCATCCGGATGCCAGGCTGCTCGCAAGGCTCACGAGCATCTTCGTTTCGTGCGGCACGGTGCCTTCGTACAGCACGGCCTGGTTCAGCGCCATGAAGGCGCGCACGATGGCCGGCCGCCGGACCATCGTCATGATGCTGTTGGGCGTGAAGCCGCGTGTGCGCCGATAGTGCTCGAAGCGCTCGCGGATGTCCTGGGCTTCGACCTGCTCGAGGGGGATGGGGGAGAGATGGGGCATGGTGCGGGGATGATCTCACGTGGCTTGCTGTCATCATCGGGGGAACGCCTGCCCGAGGTTGCCATGATCGTCGTCCACCATCTGAATCTTTCCCGCTCGCACCGCGTGTTGTGGCTGTTGGAGGAACTGGGCCTGCCCTACGAGATCAGGCACTACGAGCGCGACCCGCGGACGCTGCTCGCGCCCGCCGAACTGCAGGAGGTGCATCCCCTCGGGAAGTCCCCGGTACTCACCGATGGCGACATGACGCTGGCCGAGTCGGGAGCCATCCTCGAATACCTGGCCGAGCGCGCGGGCAGCCTGCAGGTGCCACCCGGCTCGCCCGACCGAGCCCGTTACCTCTATTGGTTGCACTATGCGGAGGGGTCGCTCATGCCGCCCCTTTTCCTCAAGCTGCTGTTCGAGCGCATCGAGAAGGCGCCGGTGCCGTTCTTCGTCAAGCCCGTCACGCGGCGCATCGCCGCCCAGGGACGCGAACGCTATGTGCTTCCGCAGCTTCGTCGCCACATGGACTTCGTGGAAAGCGAGCTTTCAGGCCGCGAGTGGTTCGCAGGAGACGCATTCACGGCGGCCGACATCCAGATGAGTTACCCGCTCGAGGCGGCCAGGCAGCGGGTCGGCCTCGAGGGCCGGCCACGCATCCGCGCCTTTCTCGACCGGATCCAGTCCCGCCCCGCCTTCCAGAAGGCACAGGCGCGCGGCGGCGACTTCGGCATCCCTGCCTTCCCCGACTGACGCCCGTGCGCGAGATCCTCTCAAGTGCCTTCGTCGAGCGTGCAAGGGAACAGCTGCTCTGGTTCGCGGTGGTGTTGTTGATTTCGGTGGCCTTCACGTTCCTGGTCTCCCGCGAACGCCGCCGGCGGCTTGGCCTCACCAGCTTCCTGCTCGGCTACCTGTGCATCGCGGCCGTGCCGATCTTTGGCGTGATCGTGCTGCGGTCGGCGTTGCGCGAGGGACTGGAACAAGCCGGCCACGGCTGGTGGGCCGCGTTGTGGCTCAGCCTGTTCTGGATGGTGACCTTCATCGTGGTGGCGCAATGGGTCGTGCGCCGCGTGCCGCCGACCCGCGGGTGGCTGCGGGACTATCGTCAGGCCGGGCGCGACATCTGGCGCGAGCGGCTGGCACGCTGGTTCGGCATCCGCTCGCGCGATGGATCGCCAGCAGCAGGACGCCGGCGCCCACGAGGCTGATGGCTCGGAACGTCCAGACGGAGACCCCGCGTAAGAAAAATCCTCATTGATCTCCGCGATCGTGCTGCTATTGTTCGCGCCGCGCATTTGTAAACAGTTTTTCGTAATGTTTGTGCTGCAGACAGGTACGAAGTTCGCAAAGTTCTTGCACGCATAGCGGTAAGCGTTCAGAGACGCCTGATTGCCAAAGTGACGCCCGGCGCGCGCCGGGCGGAAGGGGTGAACATGGCGGATCCGGACTACGTCGGCACGACGCAGGGTGACTTCAGTGTCGAGGCGGGCGGCAGCGCGGCGTTTTCCATTCCCATCCAGGTTCCACCGGGGACTGCGCGCATGCAGCCCTCGCTGTCGCTCGATTACCTGAGCGGCGCGGGCTCGGTGGAAAGCCTCGTGGGCAACGGATGGAACCTGCGCGGCCTGTCGCAGATCACTCGCTGCCCCGCGACGGTGGCCCAGGACGGCTACACCGGCGCGGTGCGCTTCGACGACGGCGATCGCTTCAGCCTCGACGGCGCGCGGCTGCAGCCGGTGGAGGGTGCGTACGGCGCACCCGATGCCGTGTACCACACGGAACTCGAATCCTGGCGGAAGGTGGTACCCGTCTTCGGGCCCCCGACGCCGGGCCGCAGCGGCCCCGACGGATTCCGCGTGTTCGAGCGCGACGGCCGCGTGCTCGAATATGGCGGCACGTCCGATGCGCGGCTCGCCGCATCGCCGGACAATCCGACGATCCGCGTGTGGGCGCTGAACCGCGTGACGGACCGGCTCGGGA
This sequence comes from Ramlibacter sp., assembly GCA_021323335.1. Classification (GTDB taxonomy): domain Bacteria; phylum Pseudomonadota; class Gammaproteobacteria; order Burkholderiales; family Burkholderiaceae_C; genus Ramlibacter. The sequence continues at coordinate 33,055 of JAJTCN010000052.1, read as the reverse complement.
ATGCGTTGGCCATCTCCTACCGGCAGGATGCCGCCAACGGCGCCTGCTACCCGGACCGCATCGCGTACACGTCGCACCCGACGCTGCAGGCGCGCCGCGCGGTCACCTTCGCGTACGAGCCGCGTCCCGACGTCATGCCGCGCTACGTGGGCGGCGTGCGCATCGCCGTCACGCAGCGGCTTGCCGCGGTGTCCACCTGGCTGGACGACCAGGCGGTGCGCACCTATTCGCTCGCCTACGCCACCGGCGCCGCGACGGGTCGCAGCCAACTGGTCTCCGTCACCGAATCCGACGGGCAGGGCAAGGCGTTGCCGCCGCTCACCTTCACCTGGCAGGACGGCAACGCGGGCATCTTTGGCGACGCGCAGCCGCTGCCCTCGGTGTCCGTCACTGCCGGCGGGCAGTTGCTGCCGATGGACGTCAACGGCGATGGGCTCGTGGACATGGTGTACGCCGCCGGCGACGCCGACGGTGCGCTGACGCTGACGCTGTTCGTGAACCAGGGAAGCGCGTTCTCCGCGCCCGTCATCCTGCAGGTGCCGCAGCTCACGTTCAAGGATGGCATCGCCCTGCCGATGGACGTCAACGCGGACGGTTGCATCGAGCTCGTCTACGGCGCCTCCGACGGATACGACCTCGGCCTGACGATCATCGCCGCCGTCGCCGATGCGGCGTCCCCCGGCGGCTGGAAGCTCGCGGTCACCGGAACCGTCAACGGTGCGGGCCCCGGGGGGCTGGTGTTCGGCGGCCAGCTGCTGCCGATGGACGTGAACGGCGACGGCCTCGTCGACCTGGTCTACGCCAGCAGCCCTGACGGCATGCGCATCCAGCTTCAGGAGCTGCTCTCCACGGGGACGGCGTTCACGCTGGGTCCCCGCACCGTGTCCAACCAGGCGCCCGGCGGTGCGTTCATCCCGATGGACTTCAACGGCGACGGCCTGGCCGACCTCGTCTACGCCTTCACAGACACAGCGTCCAGCGTGCAGACCGTGCTGTTCCTCTCGACCTGGAGCGACGGCCTGCAGGAGCAGGATGCTCCGCCTTTCGACACGCCCCTGCCGCTCACCGGGGGCGGCTCCTTCGTGCCCTTCGACGTCAACGGCGACGGCCTCGGGGACCTCGTCTACGCCACGCAAGACGCGCGCGACCAGTCGCTGCTGCTCTACACGCTCGCCTCCAACGGCAAGTCGTTCGAGCTGCAGAACGGGGGCAAGCCGCAGAAGCTCCCGCTGCCGTACGGCGGCACCTTGCTGCCGATCGACGTGAACGGCGACGGGGTGTGCGAGCTGGTGGCGGTGTCGGGAGACGCCAGCGTGCGGTTGGACGTGCTCGCCTTCGACGGCGCCGCCTACCGGCCGCAGCCCGGGGTGTACCAGGCCCTCGCGGGCCTCACGGGCGGCGGCGGCCTGCTGCCGCTGGACCTCGCGGGCATCGGCAAGACCGGCCTCGCCTACGCGGCGGGCGCCACGACCCTGAGCCTCACCTGCGCGCCGCCGGCCGGGCCGTACCCGGACCTCGTGGTCGCCATAGCCAATGGGCTGCAAGGCGTCATCTCGATCGACTACAAGCCCCTCACCGACCGCACGGTGTACCGGCGCTCCGACGCGACACCGTCGCGCGTGGACGCGGTGGGCGTGCTCACCGGGCACGTACCGGACTCCACGTGCGTGCTCGATCCCGCCGGCGGCCTGCAGACCGCCAGCGCCGGCACGGCCCGCGCGACGCGCACCGTGGACTTCCCCAAGTACGTGGTCGCATCCCACACCCTCGACGAAGGCGGCGGCACGCGCTACGCCTTCCAGCGCTTCTACGCGGGCGCGCTCCTCGACCTGCGGGGCCGCGGCTGGCTGGGATACGCCGCGATCCACGAGCTCGACGTGGACGCCGGCGCCGCGACGTACACGGAATACGGGCAGGAGTTCCCGCTGACCTGCATGGCCTTGCGCAAGAACATCCTCACGGCCGAGGGCGTCCTGCTGGCCTCCACCACCAACAGCTACGCCACCGGCGCCCCCGCCCCCTGGCCGCGCGCGCCCGTGGCCGCAGTGCAGCTCGCGCAGGCGGCAAGCACCTGGTTCAGTCCCGGGGAGTCGACGCCGGACCGCAGCGAAAGCCAGTCCCTGCGGTACGACGACTACGGCAACCGCACGGTGCTCGCCGAGACGGGCAGTGGCCTGCCAGCACCGCTCTACACCCTGGACGACTACAGCAACGACGCGGGGAACTGGCTGCTCGGCCAGCACACGCAGAGCCGCCGCTGCGGCGATGCGGACGGCGGCACCGTCTTGTCGGCGGAGCGCTCCACCTACGACGCGAATGGCCTGATGGCGTCGAAGTCCGAGTGGCGCGACGCGGGCGACACCTGGCTCGACACCACCTATGCGTACGACGCGCACGGCAACCCGATCGCCGAGACGGATCCTTCGGGAGGGACGACGAACTTCGTGTTCGATCCGGACTACCGGAGCTTCGTCGTGCAGACGCTGCAGCCGCCGAACGACGGCGGCGTGCGCCTGGCGACCCAGAACACCTATGACGCGCGGTTCGGCCTGCGCACCTCGGCCACGGACGCGAACGGCGTGCGCAGCGTGATGGTGTACGACGGCCTGGGCCGGCAGACGGAATTGCAGGGGCCCGATCCCGCGGGCGCCCTCGTCAGCCTGGCGACCTACGCCTGGATCGTGGTGGATGGCCAGGCCTGGGCCGAGACGCGCAAGCGCGCCGACTGGGCCAGTGAGCAGTGGCTCTGGACGCGCGAGCGCCTCGACGGCTTCGGCCGCAAGGTGGACAGCCTCGCGCCCGGACCCGAGGGCAGCCGCACCGTGCGGATCGACCGCACCCTCGACAGCCGCAACCAGTGCGCGAGCGAGACACTGCCGTACTTCGACGGCGACACGCCCGCGACGATCGAGCGCGCGTTCGACGCGCTGGGCCGCGTGGTCCGCGTGCAGCGGCCGGCGGAGGGCGGCACGGCGACCACCACGATCACATGGACGGCGACCGACACGGCGGTGCAGGTGGAAGCGGCCGGCACGCCGCTCGCCCGAACGACGGTCTTCACCTTCGGCGGGTTCGGCGGCAAGCAATGGATCGTGTCGCGCACAGCCCCGGACGGCGGCGTGACCACTTACGCGTACGACGCGCTGCGCCGCCTCGTCGCCATCACCGATCCGGGCGGGGTGGTGAGCACGCGCTGGTACGACGCGCTGGGCCGCATCGTCAAGACCACGCAGGCGCGGGGGCCCAAGGTCTACCAGTCCGCCACCCATGTGTTCGACGACGTGAACCGCACGGTGCGCTCCAGCGACGCCGCAGGCGACATCGTGACGGTGACGCGCGACGCGCTGCATCGGGTGGTGTTGCAGGCCGCGTCGTCGCCCGCGGGCGAGTACGAAACGGCTTATGCGTACGACAGCGCCGCCGGCTACGGGCTGGGGCGCCCGGCCAGCGTGACCGACTCGCGCGGCAGCTATGCGTATGCGTACGGCTACGACGCCTGCGGCAACCAGACCCTCACCACGCTGACGGTGGAAGGCAGGAGCTACACCACGCGCAGGACCTTCACGCCGGACCAGCGGCTCGCGCAGGTGGTGCTGCCCGACGGCGCGGTGCAACGGAACGACTATTTCGCCGGCGGCGCCTGGGCGGCGGCGTCGCTGCTCGATGCGGGGGCGCTCACGGCCGGCGTTGCCTACGGCAGCTACGACGCGTTCGGCAGCGCCGGCAGCGCCGCCAGCGCGAACGACTGCAAGGAAGCCACGACGTACAACGCGCTGGGGCAGCTCGTCGCGCAGAAGATCGCGGCCCCGGATGGCCGCGCCGTGGTGGACGACACCCATGCGCGCGACACGCTCGACCAGCTGCTGGCGATCAACGATGCCTCCGGCGCCGGCGCGAGCCGCGCGTTCACCTATGACGCCGCCGGCCGGCTCGCCGCGGCGACGGGTCCCTTCCCGCCGCAGGCCTACGCGTACGACGCGGCGGGCAACATGTTGCGCAAGGGGGGCGTGCAGTTCTCCTGCGACGGCCAGCAGGTCGTGCAGGGAACGCTGGACGGCCAGTCGGTCTTTGCAGCGAGCTACGACGCCAACGGGCGGCTCACGCAGCGTACCGCGCAGGGGACGGTGACCGCCTGCACGTTCGACGCCGAGAACCGGCTCGTGGCCGCGGGAGACCACGCGTTCGTCTACGACCACGCCGGCCGCCGGCTGGTGAAGCGCACCCCGGCGCACACCACGTTCTACGTCTCCGACAACTTCGAACGCACGGAGTTCGCCGGCGGGGGGGCGCAGCGCACGCGGCGCCTGGTCGGTCCCTACGGCATCGCCGCCGCCAGCACGGTCGTCGAAGCCGGATCGCCGCCACCGGCGGCGGGGGTGCCGGCGCCGGGGACCTTCTACCTGCACTCCGACCACGTGAACAGCACTACGGTGCTGACGGACGCGGCCGGCGGCGTCGCGACCCGGGCGATCTACCTGCCTTACGGCGAAGTCGTTGCCGTGACCGGGACCGATGCCTTCCGTCACAAGTTCACCGGCAAGGAGCTGGACGCCACCGGGCTCTACTACTTCCACTCGCGCTACTACGACCCGGTGAGCGGCCGCTTCGCCAGCGCCGACGACCGCGCGGGGGGTGGCCTCTTCGCGACCGATGCGCTGAACATGTACGCCTATGTCGGGAACAACCCGGTGTCGCGCATCGACCCCACCGGCCACAGCTGGCAGGACATGGTGGCGCAGATCTTCATCTCGGCGGTGGCGGTCGCCGCGGGCGTGGTCGTGACGCCGTTCTCCGGTGCGGCGGGCGGGATGCTCGTGGGCGCCGGCATCGGCGGCCTCGTCTACGACGTGACGGAGATCGCCCACGGCCGCGGCAACGAGAACGACCACAACCAGTGGGGCGGCTGGGCGGCGCAATTCGGCGTCGGGGCCGCCACGGGCCTCGTCACCGGCGGTATCGGCCGCTTCTTCTCGCGCGTGCTCTCCGAGCTGCCGGCCGCTGAAAACGTCGGCTGGGACAGCACCTGGTTCACCGCGCGCTGGTCGCGGGCCGCCTGGGCCCAGTCCGGCCGGGCAGCGATCGCCGGCTGGTCCCCCGCCGGCCGGGTCGCCCTGGCCGGAGCCATGGGCACGGTCAACGGCGGGATCGGCGGCGTGCTGATGCAGGTGATGCAGAACGGCGTCACGCACAAGTCCGCGGCACACGGCCTGGGCATGGCAGCCCTGATCGGTGGCGTCTTCGGCGGGATCGGGGGCTCCGTGTCGCGCGGCGTCCTCGAAAAATACGGAGAGCCCCAGCTCGTCAACGACATCGACTTCGATGCCCCGGCCCGCGCGCGTGCGAACGCCATGGCGCTCGGGGACCTGCCCCGCTACCTGCCCGCGAATGCACCGCTCATGTCGCCGGATGCCGCGGTGGCCGGACTGAAGATGGCGAGCGGGAAGGTCTGGGTCGCCGCGGGCCGCGGAATCATGTGGGGCTGCAACGACGACCTTCCCTGGTAGCGAACGAGAAAGGCAAACGCCATGGCTGCTTTCACTGCAGGTCCGCTGTTCATCTCGATCGTGTCGAGATGCACGTTCAATGGCCGCCCCCTCGCGCTGGCGGTGAACCTCCGGGACCCGGGCGGCCAGCTCTGGGTGTCGCCGCTGGATCCGTCGCAGCCCTCGCAGCTGTGGATGCCGGCGCTGTACATCCGCAGGTACGGCGACGGCGGCGGCGGCATCGTCGGCGTCTCGTTCGTCAACATGCTCACCGGCTACGCGATGTACGCGCCCAACGGCAACGACCAGCCCGTGTCGCAGGTGCCCGTGGCGAACATCGATGACCACTCCGTGTGGAGCTTCGGCGGCAACGAGGGCGGCGGATACATGGCCATCCGGCCGGTGGCCGACGACGGCCAGAACCTCAACATCCCCGGGGACGGCCCGTACAGGCCGGGGCCCGTGATCACCTACCGGTGGGCGGGCGGACCGTGGAACTCGCAGTGGACCTGCATTCCTTCGAGCGCGCCGTACCTGGCCGAATTCGACGTGGTGCCCTACGCGCCCTTCTTCCGCGGCCTCTACTGCCGCGCCGGCTGGTCCGCATCGGTGAACCCGTCGAACCCCACGGGGCAGCTCGTGAGCAGGCCCAATGACCTTCAGCAGCAGGGGCAGCTGTTCTTCCCGGCGCTCGCCTTCTACGGCGGGATGCCCTGGGGCATCGCCGTGGCCAGCGCGCAGACCAACCAGGCGCTCTACGTCACCGGCAGCAACGGCAGCCCGGTGACGCAGGTGCCGCTCCAGCAGCTGGACGCGCACTCGCTGTGGAGCCCCGGCGGCAGCGAGCGCAACCACTTCTTCGCGTTCCGTCCCGTGCTCGACCCAGGGCAGAACATGGAGCTCCCGGGCAACGGCCCCTACGGGCCGGACGTGGGCGTCGTCACGTGGGGCTGGGGCGGCGGGCAGAACAACGAAGTGTGGACCTGGCTCGTGCCCGACGCGGCCCCCATGCTGGACACCCCCGTGGAGCGCTCGTCCCCGTTCACCTTCATGGAGAAGACGCCATGAGACCGTCCCTGCGCTTCACCGACAACACTCTCACGCCGCCGCCCGGTGCGCGCTACGGCGTGGCGCGGCCCTCGATCGCACCCTTCAGCACGCAGATGCAGTGGGCCGACGACGTCACCATCGGCGCCGGGACGCAGGACGCGAACGGCACCGTGAAGAGCGAGATCTGGGTGTACTGGGTCAACGGCGACATCGACGATTGCCATTACGTGATCATCCAGCGGCTGCGCGGCACGTTCTCCCCGGGCAACATGCTGGCCAACGTGGCGAGTTCGCGCGGATTCTTCCAGCACGGCCTGACCGTGACCAACACGCTGCAGGACGGCAGCGGCGCACCGATGCCGCATGCCCAGCTCGTCACGTACACGCCGTCCTCGTTCCGCTCCTCGCCGGAGGTCCCCAACGCGCCGGTGGAACTGTCGATGCCGATGACGCTGCAGTTGCCGTCCTCGGGCCACTGGGCCCCGCAGGAGTTCGTCGCGGGCGACAGCGGCAGCATCGCGCTGGCCAACTGGGGCATCGCCGACCGGACGCAGCCGGCCGCGCTGATGCAGTCGAGTTACTTCCACCAGATCCAGGGCGTGAACCGCGAGGATGTGCCGGTCGGCTGGGACCCCAGCGTCAGCCCGCCCGCGCAGTGGCCGCGCTGGTACAGCAGCCTCTTCGACGACGGCGACAACACGCTCATGCCGCCGACGCTGTCCCAGGGCGCGCTGCAGTTCCAGGTGCTGGTGGCCTGGGAGCTGCGCCAGGATGCGAAGGAGCGTCCGCCGCGCGGAGGTGCCCCTCGCACGTCCTCGCGCGCCCCCGAGCCCGGCCCGCCGGGGCCGCCGCCCGTGTCGCTGCCGGTCACGCTGCAGACGACGTTCCAGCAGGACCTCGCGGCCTTCCACAACCCCACGGGTTGCCGCACGAAGTTCACGGGCGCGGGGTCCGTGCCCGTGATCTCCGGCGCACACCATCTCTGCCCGGTCAGCAAGGCGTATGCGCCGTGCGTGTGGAAGGCGAATCTGGCGGAGGTGATCTTTCCGTTGCCGGCGGGGTTGGCGGGGGATCTCACGCGGTGAGGTGGCGGGCGGCCATGAGGCGCCCGAGAGCACCAGCTCCAAATTCGTGCTCAGGACAGGCGCCGGGCCTCGACCTCGATCACGTCGCCGTCCGAGGGCGCACGGTAGGCACGGCGGAAGGCCTCGCGGGGCCCGAAGCGCATCACGAACGGCACCGTCGGCCGGCCGGTCAGCCTGAACCAGACGACGCGCGCGCCCCAAAGCGCCAGCAGCAGCACGGACATCGCCAGCACGCTGGCGGCGAAGACGAGTCCTGCGGCGAGCAGGACGAGGCGCAGGAAGAGACGGAGAATGGTTTGCATCTGAAGCCATTCTGACCCAGGAAGCATGAGTTGGTTCCGTGGGACCTTGCCGGAGGACCCCACCCTTGGGGCGCGTCGGCGGGGTTTGGGCGTCCGGCAGTTTTGCTACCGGGCTTGACGAAGCGCAAGAGTGCTGGATGCGGAGACCGCAAACTGTGGCACCCAGCACCGTCCGGTGTTGAGTGATGCCGCGACCCATGCCCACCCTGCCTTCCTTTCGCCAGCTGCTGCTTCTCCTGACGCTCGGGTGCGTGCTGCCGATGGCGGGCCTGGCGCTGGGGCTGGTCGCCTACGAATACCAGCGCGAGCGGCGCCAGCTTGAAAACGACACGATCGCCACCGCGCGCGCGCTGATGGCTGCAGTCGACGATCGTCTCGACACGGTGCAGCGCGCGCAGGGGCTCGCCGGTGGCGACCTCGCGGCGCCGGGAGCGGTCGAGCCCGCCTGGATGCGCGATGTGCTGGTGCGCCAGAAGCTGCCGGCCACCTGGATCGCCGCGGTCCTCGACCGGTCGGGGCGCATCGTCAGCCGCACCCACGACGCCGAACGATTCGTCGGCACGCCCGCACGTGCGGCGCTGGTGGCGCGCATGCAGCAGGTGCCCGAGGACGCGGTCGAGAGCGTGACGGTGGACGGCGTGCCGGTGATCACCGCCTTCAGCCGGTCCGACCGCACCGGCTGGTCGGTGGCGATCGGCATGCCGCGCGAGGAGCTGCGGCGGCCGATCCTGCGCTCCACCGCCTTGCTGTTGGGTGGCACCGCGCTGGTGATGCTGCTGACGCTGTGGCTGGCCTGGCACCTGGCTGGCAGGCTGAGCGCTTCGATGGAGCAGCTCGGCGGCGCCATGCGCGCCGCCGGCCACTACGCGCCCGTGCACCTGCCGGAACCCGCCTTCCGCGAAGCGCACCAGCTCGGGCAGGCGCTGCTGCATGCGACCGCTTCGGCCGAGGACGCAGCGGCGACGCAAAGGCGGCTGCAGGCCCGCATGCACAGCATACTGGACACCGCGCAGGACGCGATCCTCACCGCCGACGACCAGGGCCGCCTGGTGCTGTTCAACCGTGCGGCCGAACGGATGTTCCTCCTGCCACAGGAGAACGCCATCGGCATGGACGTCGAATCCTTCGTGCCGCCGGCCTACCGCGCGCGGCACCGGAAGCTGCGCGAAAGCATGGCGCAGTACGGCGCCCATGCCATGGCCGGAGGGCGCATCGTGGAAGGCCTGCGCAGCGACGGGAGCACCTTCCGCGCCGAAGCGACGGTATCCATGGCGCCGGATGAGGAAGGGCGGCTCTACACGGTGATCTTGCGCGAGCGGCCGGCGTAGCCCTGCGCGGCTGCGCTGAAGTGGCGGGCGGCGTATGCTTGCCGTTGGCTTCAGGTGAATGCTATGCACGACCATCTCTGGCGAGACAACTGGATCGAGTTCAAGGCGCGCCTCATGGCGCAATGGGAACACCTCACCCACCACGAGCTCGATGCTGCGACGGACAAGCGCGAGCACGTTCTCAAGCACATCGAGCTTCGCGAGGGGGTGGATCGGGCGGAAGCGGAACGCCGTTTGCGGGAGGTCGAAAAGACGCGCTGAGCGCAGCTCGGAGGCCAGGAGCGGATGTCACTTCCGCTGGCTGATATGCGCGGACAGGTCTTCGACTACCTGGGCTTCGATGCCGTTGAAGCTGTGGAAGGCCTGCACGTCGCAGAGCGCTCCCCTGGAAATTCCACCCTCGTAGGTGATGACCTTGCTGGTCGCCGTCGGCAGCTTCGCCTGCAGTTCCGGCAGCTTCGCGGGCGCAGCCACCGGACACGCGTCCTTGGTGTGCTGCAGCACCAGCACGGGGACGCGCAAGGTCTCCACGCCGGACTCCTGCAGCGGCTTCGCCGTGGACCCCGCGAAGCGATTGCTGTCCAGCATCGGCGCTGCGAGGACGATTCCGTCCGGCGCGTTGTCGCCCTGCAGACGAGTTGCCGCCGTCACCGCGGAATGCGTGCCGCGACTGTGGCCGACCAGCCAGACCGGCTTGCCGAAGGTCGCACGCGCGTACGAGATGACGGCAGCAAGGTCTGCCGCGTGCTCCTTGCTCTCCCGGAAGTCTCCGTCCAGGTCGCGCCGATCACTGGGCGTGTCGACGAGTACGGTCACATGCCCGCGCGCCGTCAGCATGCCACGCACGCGGGCCAGGAAATGGCTGTCGCGCCGAAGGCTTCCGTTGGGATAGATGCCCAGCTGGCCGTTGCCGCCCATCAGCAGGACGAGCGTCGCGCCGGTGGGCGGGCCGGCGGGCGTCTCGACGAGCACGAGCTCCTTGACGCCCGGACGTGAAGTCAGCTCCACCACCTGCGCACTTTGGGCAAGAGCGAGGCACGAGGAAAGCGCCAGGACTGTTGCGATCAGGAAGTTCTTCACCTGGGTGTCTCCGGCTGTTGGCTCGGGATGAAAACCATCCTCCCTTCGCGAAGAGTGAATCACAGGGACGGACGTCGCGAGATCCTCCAAAAGGAGGAGGCCGCGCGGATCGTGACGCATGTGACGCCAGTGACGCCAGTGACGCCAGTGACGCCAGTGACGCGTCGGCGCAACTGCCGGCGATCAGGCGCTTGGGAATGGGCAGGGGCATGCTACAAATCTTCCACATCGCACATGAGGCGAGGGAGGGAGAAGAAGATGAAGATGTTCCAGTGCGCGCTGGTGCTCGCGATCGGCATTGCCGGGGGAGCCGCTTCGGCGGACGTGGTGACCTACCAGTTCACGGGGACGCTGACGTACGCGGCGTACATGGCACCCGTCGGCAGCCAGATCATCGGTACGTTCTCCTACGACACGCACGCGCAACCCTACAGCCGGACGCTGCCGTACGCCGCCCACTATCAGCTTCCGGAGACGCTGGGACTTGACGCACGGGTGGGAGCGCACAGGATCAGCGGCCACCAGGTCCAGGTCATGATCGCGAACGACCGTAGCCCGCGATGGAAGGTGGACGCGTTCGTCTACGGCTCCGCCGCCCCGGTGGTCGACGGCACGACTTATCCCAATGGCAGTTTTTCGATCGTTCTCGTTACAAACCTCGAGCCCCGCTTAGGCCTCGACGGCCCGCGCCTGCCGCATAGGCTGGACCTGGCGGACTTCGACACGCAGTACCGCTCGTACGGCACGCTTCGCAGCGACGGCTCACAAACCGGGTCGATCCTGGACTTCACTATTGACACTTTGGAGGAGGTCGGGCGAACACGCTGAGGCTTGCGCTTCGGCATGCGACCATGCGGCCTTTTCTTGTGGTCATCGCCTGCTCCTGGACATGGATACCACCGACGCCCAGATTCGTGGCGCCATCGTGAACCTGCTGGCAAACCGCCAGCCTCCCGCGACCATCTGCCCGTCGGAAGCCGCAAGGGAACTGGCTCCGAACGACTGGCGGCCGCTGATGTCCCGAGTGCGCGAGGTGGCGGTCGCAATGGCCCGCAGAGGGCACCTGGAGATTCGCCAGGGTGGCCGAGCTGCCAATCCCTACGCATCCCTGCGCGGTCCGATCCGCCTGGCCCATGCAAGCCCGGACGCAACGAGTCACCCCACCACCCCCGACGGCCGCTACCTTGTCGTGCGTGGACGCCTATGGCGCAAGGCCAATCCGCACTTGACCGAGCAGGTGCGCGAGGCCCTGGTCAAGCAGTTGATGGACGCACGACGGGCCCTCCGCCGCCCATTGTCCGAGGTGGAACGCAGCGCCGCTCGCGAACGGGTGGATCAAGCCAAGCATGCGCTCGGCGAGCGTGGCCCGGTGTGGTGGACCGATGGCGCGCCGGACTTCAACCGCAAGATGGCCAGGAACACGCCTTATCGGGACTGGTTCCTGGATCTGCCTCCATGAGGTGCCAGGCGGCCGATAGTGATCCGGGGCAGGCCGGACGGGCGCACCGGGCTCGCGCCTAGAACTCGAAAGATTGGGTCGCGAGCACCGGCCTGTCCAGGCGGTCGCAACCGTACTTGAGCAACGCTTCCTTCACGACCACATGCAGGGCGCTCGGCCCCGTGAGGCTCACGACCTCGGCCACCTTGCCGTTCTCCACCCGCATTTCGGCGACAACCGTCCCCTTGATCCCTCCGGACACGGCGGCAGACGCATCGGGAGTCACCATCTGCCTGCACACGGCCTTGGCGGGCACGCGCAATTCAGAAGCCTGTGCCGACTTCAACCTCGCCGCGATACGTTGCTTGACGGAAGCCAATGGCGGGAACGAATCCTTGCCCATCTTCGACTGCATGACCTCGATCACGTGCCAACCGAAGGGGGTCTTGGCGGGCTGGGGTGCCAGTCCTTCAGGATCCAGGCGAACCATCGCCTTGGAAAATTCGGGGTCGAAAAACGACGCCGTGCTCCAGTCGATGGCCGCCGTTGCTTCCTCCTTCGTGCGCACGAGGATGTGCCGCACGAGATACTCCTTCACGGGGGCGGCGCTGGCGACGAGCCTGTCGTACTCCTTCTGGATCTCGGCGTCCGTGGGCTCGCGCGAGGCCGACTTCGATGCGGTCTCCGGCGACGCCGCAGCGCTGGCCGCATGATGCGCCTCCGCGCTGATCACCGTCGCTTCCGCCCCCGCGTGGCACTTCGTCGTGGATGACGTCAGTGCGAGAATCTTCGCAACGCCATAGTTGTCGATCGGCACTTCGTCCCCAACGCCGAGTCCGTACGGGACGCACTGGCTGGAAGGCGCGCTCCGAACTTCCTGCGTGGCCAGCTTCGTCGCCGTTGCGATGACAGGGAAGGCGGGGTTCGGACAACGCTTCGTGTCGATGCCGTGAATGCCCTTGGCCAGGACACGGGTGCCGTCGGAGGCTGACGTTTCCTGGCCGCTGGTCACTCCCTCGGCGATGCACATATTTCCCGCGGGAGGCACTGCGCCTCCGGGGACGAAGATGATGATGGGCGCGCTTGCTCCCTTCGCCCACGCTCCGCCAGCAAGCAGCGCGACCGACAGGATGGTGGCAAGGGATCGAAGCATGACTGGTCCTCCTCGGTGGCCCGTGCGGGGCTCATGCTATTTCAGGTTGAATTCGGCGAAGGCTTTCTGGAATCCCATCTTCTTGAAGTATTCGGGGTACTTCTCCGCAAGATAGGTTCGCATCTCGAGTTCGCGGTCCACCGCCCTCAGGCCGAAGCGCTTGTCGGCCACGCGAACGGAGATGTGGCCGATGTAAGTGATCGCATTGGCGTTGACCTTGAACCGGTTGGTGGACTGCAGCCACGCGAACTGATTACCCACGGTGAACTTGTTAAACATGTAGTCGCCCTCGTCCAGCGGCACCACATAGAACACCTCTCCCGCCTGGAAGCGGAACTGGGCCTGGGGACCGATCAAGCTCTCCCGATGACGGCTTAATCTGGGGTCCGGCGCGTAGTCGCCATAACTCAGGCCCACATCGGCATTGGACGTGACATGGAACGCCACCAGGCCCTGCTTGGCTTTCAGCGGCGCCCCGTCCGGGGTCGTGGGCGCAGTGACGCATCCCGTCAATCCCACCAAGGAGAACGCCAGAACAAGCAGAAAACGCAACGCCGAAACTTTCATGGATCCTCCCCCGCGCAATGGCAGTTTTTGTGTCCGCTCATTCTAGGAAGGCATTGCCACGGGGCGGCCGGATCCTGCAGGCGAGGTCGACGTGTGTAAATTACTCACCACACACGCGTGGCATAAGTCCAACGAGAGCAGCCTGCCGCCAGGCCTACCGCACGTACTGATCCACGAACTCCGCGCCCAAGCCCACCTCCACGTAGTGCTTGCGGCACATCTCGATCTTGGTGAACACGTCCTCGTAGCCGGTCACCTTGCCGGCCTCGTCCACATAGACCATGGCGCCGTGGATGTTGAAGAAGGTGATCATCTCCTGCGCGCCGACCTGCTCGTCGACGACCAGCGTGTGGATCTCGCCGGGCGGCTCGTAGACGAAGGAGCCCTCCTCGGCGATCCAGTCGTGCTCGAGGTAGCGCCAGCTGCCCTTGAGCACCATGCCCGTCACCCACGAGGGATGGATGTGCCGGGACAGCACGCCGGACTTGCGCACGCGCAGCAGGTTGCACCAGCTGCCGGTGACCGTGTTCAGGAGCAGCGGCCGGAACCAGACGTCCTTGGCCTGGGGCACCCACACGCGCTCGTCGTCGGGGATGGCCTTCTGCGCGATCTCCGGGCGGATGCCCGGTAGCTGGGTGATCATGGTCTGGTCTTTCAGGTGATGAGGTAGCCGCCATCCACCGGCAAGACAGTGCCGGTGACGAAAGCGGCGTCGGCGCTGGCGAGGAAGAACACCGGTCCGGCGACATCGGCCGGCGTCCCCCAGCGCTTCATCGGCGTGCGCGCGAGGATCGGCCCGCTGCGCGCCGCGTCGTCCTGCAGCGCCTGCGTGAGCGGCGTCGCGATCCATCCGGGTGCGACGGCGTTCACGCGGATGCCGTCGTCCGCGTAGGCGATGGCCAGCGACTTGGTGAGTTGCGCCACGCCGCCCTTGCTGGCGGAGTAGCCCGGCACCAGGCCGCCGCCGAAGAAACTGAGCATGGAAGCGGTGTTCACGATGCAGCCGCGCCGCGCCGCCAGGCGGGTGCGGGCGGCCGAGCAGACGCGCATGGCCCCGTTCAGGTTGATGTCGATGACCTCCGCGAAGACCGCAGGGTCGTGTTCCATGCCGCGGCGGATGACGCCCGCGCAGTTGACGACGACGTCCAGGGTTGCAAAGCGCCCGACCAGCGCGTCGACCGCGCGCTGGTCCCGCACATCCAGCACCTCGAACGCAACGCCGCCGGCCGGCCGCGCTGCCTCGACCTCGCGGGCCGAGGCGCCGGTCGCCAGCACCCGGTCGCCGTCGGCGCCGAAGCGCTGCGCGATCCCCCAGCCGATGCCGCTGGTGCCCCCGACGACGAGAACGTCGCGGTTCATGCGGTGCTGCTCACGGCTTGAACGCGTAGCCGGGCCCGATGGCCGCGGCCGCGGGGATGGCCGGCATGTCGGAGAACAGCTGCGGGCGCGTCTTCATCAGGTTGACGATGTACTTCGGCTCCAGGTGCTTGTTGACGTCGAAGGTCGACTTGATGAAGCCGCCGCGGCTCAGGCGGTCCTGCGCCGAATACATGGCGCGGTAGCTGTTGGCGGACAGGCGACGGTCGGACTGCTGGATGTTGAACTGCATCGCGGCTTCGGCGACCTCGATCTTCAGGCCCGGAATCCAGCGCGTGGCCACCTGGGCGGCCTGCTTCGGGTTGGCGCGCATCCACTGGTCGGCGGCGGAGAGGCCGGCCAGGAACTTCTCGACGACCGGGCCGTTCTTCTCGACCCAGGGCCGCAGGCCGACGTTGTAGCCGAGCGAGGCGATGATGTCGCCGCCGCGGATCACCTCCACGGCGCCGGGCACGTCCTTCAACGCGATGATCGGCACCGGATCCCAGCACACGACGGCATCGACGCCCTTGGACAGCAGCGCCACCGCCATGTCGGGCGGCGGCGTGTTCACCAGGTTCACGTCCTGCAGAGTGAGGCCGGCCTTCTCCAGCACCGCAAGCGCGTACAGGTGGTTGATGGTCCCGAACGAAGCGGCGATCTTCTTGCCCTTGAGCGACTTCAGGTCCTTGGTGATGCCCGAGTCGGCCCGGGCGACCATGGCCAGGGTGCCGTCCGAGCCGAACTTGGCTGCGTTGCCGGTGTAGTTGCCCACGGCGACTAGGTCCATGCCGCGCAGCACGGCACCGATCATCGGCACGCCCACCTGCACCAGCTCCACTTCGCCGGCCTGCAGGGCGTTGAGCGCATCGACGCCGGTCGCGTACGGCCGGGCGATCTGCACGTCCAGGCCCTCCTTCTCGAAGAACCCGCGCTCCACCGCGATGGGCAGAGCCATCTGGTCGATGGCGGCGACCATGCCAGCCTTCACCTTGATCGGTGCCTGGGCGAATGCCGCTGCGGACAGGCCGAGCGCCAGTGCGGCGATCCATGCTTTCTTCATCGCTATGCTCCTTCGTTGGGAAGCGGCTCCACCTTGACCACCCAGTGAGGGCGGGCGACCGAGGACAGGTCCGCCTTGGGGACACCGCGGAGTTCCACGGTGTTGTTTTCCGTGCCGGTCACCCGGCCGAACTTCTGGAAGGCGAGCACGTGGAAGCGGTCCGGCGGGAACGACAGCGTCACGAGTACGTTCACTTTCTGTCCTGGCGCGTAATGCACCGCGGGCGCCACCTTGCCGGGGGCCGCCAGGCTCAGCCACGCCTGCCATGCGACCACGCCCACCAGCACGGCCAGCAGGATGCGGCCGCGGGAGTCCTTGGCGATCGCGCGCAGGAGCTTCATGCGGAGCGCACCAGCTGCAGCACTTCGGCCGACAGGGCCTTGAAGCGCGTGTCTTCCATCAACCTGTCCCAGTTGCGGGGGCGCGGCAGGTCGATCGCCAGTTCCTTCAGCACCGTGCCCTTCGACAGCACGATCACGCGATCGGCCAGGAACACGGCCTCGCCGACGTCGTGCGTGATGAACAGGATGGTCGGCCGGCGCTCCTCCCAGATGCGCGTGAGCTCCTCCTGAAGCGTCATGCGCGTCTGCGCGTCGACGCTGGCGAAGGGCTCGTCCATCAGCAGGATTTCCGGGTTGTTCGCCAGCGCCCGCACGACGCCCACGCGCTGCTGCATGCCGCCCGAGAGCTCGTTGGGGTAACGCTCCGCGGCATGGCCGAGGCCGGCCAGCTCGAGGTATTCGCGTGCGATGCGGTCGCACTCGGCCCTGGGCAGGCCGCGCATCTTGGGTCCGAAGCCCACGTTCTCCAGCACGGTCTTCCAGGGGAAGAGCGCGAACGACTGGAACACCACGCCGCGCTCGGCGCCGGGGCCCCGCACCGGCTGGCCGTCCAGCAGGATGTCGCCCCCGGTGTGTTCCAGGAAGCCGGCGATCATGTTGAGGATGGTCGTCTTGCCGCAGCCCGAGGGGCCGACCACGGCGACGAACTCGCCGGGCTCCACGCGGAACGACACGTCGCGCACGGCGGCGACTTCCCTGCCGGAGTAAGGGTCGAAGTAGGTCTTCGACAGGTTGTTCAGGCTCAGGTTCTTCATCGCTGCACGTTCACCAGTCCCCAACGTTCGCCGGTGGCCTTTTCGATGGGCGCCAGCACCCAGCCGTCGACCACCCACCACAACATCCCCAGCACCACCATGCCGACCAGGATCTCCACGACGGAGCCGGCGCGCCGGGCGTCGAACATCATGAAGCCGATGCCGCTGGTGCCCACCACGATCTCGGTGGCGATCAAGGCCCGCCAGCCGAAGCCCAGGCCGTTGCGCAGGCCGGTCATGATGTTCGGCAGCGCGCCGGGCAGCACGACGTGCCAGATCACGCCGGCGCGGGACGCGCCCAGGCTGAGCGCCGCGCGCGACAGCACGTCCGGCACGGACCGCACGCCCAGCGCGGTGTTGAGGATCACCGGGAACAGCACGGTGTAGACGATGACGACCGTCATCGTGGTCAGGCTGAAGCCGAACCAGATCAGCAGGATGGGCAGCCAGGCGATGTCGCCGATGGCCTGGAAGAACAGGAGCAGCGGCCAGGCCAGCTTGCGTGCGCGTTCGCTCAGGCCGACCAGCAACCCAAGCGGAATCCCGAGCGCCACCCCCACGGCAGCCCCCCACGCAAGCCGCACGATGCTGTCCTGCAAGTATTCGGGGAGAATGCCCTTGTAGATCAGCGTGCCGAAAGCGGAGAGCACGTCCCCGGGCCCCGGCAGGAAGGCGCGCGGGAACGCGCCCGCCTCCACCACGGCGGCCCACAGGAGCACCACCGGGATGAAGGGGACGACGGATGCGATGGCGGGAAAGCGCGCCGTGGTGCGCACGTACCAGCCCCAGGCGGATTGGGCTGCACGGATCATGAGCGCACCACCATTCCCCAGCGCTCGATCGTGGCGCGTTCCAGCGGAGCGAGCAGCAGCCGGTCCAGCATCAGCCAGAGCAGTCCGATCACGATCATCCCGAACACGATCACTTCTGTGCGGTAGAAGTCGCGCGCGACGAACAGCATGTAGCCCAGGCCGACGTTGGTGGCGATCATCTCGGCGGCGATCAGGCCGCGCCAAGCGAAGCCCAGCCCGGTGCGGATGCCCGTGACGATGTTGGGCAACGCTCCGGGCAGAATCACCTCGTACAACATTGCCCAGCGCCCGGCGCCCAGCGATGCGGCCGCGCGCCGCAACTGCAGCGGGATGCTGCTGACACCCAGCAGGGTGTTGTAGACCACCACGAAGAACACGGCGTTGAAGATCACGAACGTGATGGCGCCGAAACCGTAGCCGAACCACAGCGTGGCGATGGGGATCCACGCGATGCCCGCGAGCACCGAGAAGAAGCGCAGCAGCGGCGTGAAGAAGGTGGAGACCGCGAGGTTCAGGCCCATGGCGATGCCCAGCGGGATGCTCAGGACGAGGGCGAGCAACGTTCCCACGGCGACGCGCCCGAGGCTGGCGCCGATGTGCCGGATCAATGTGCCGTCCAGCAGCGTCTCCCAGCCGGCGCGGGCCACGGAGGCGACGCTCGGGAAGATGCGGGGATTGACGTCCAGGGCGCGCACGATTACTTCCCACAGCACCACCAGGGCGAGCAGCGGCGCCATGAATTTGGCCGCGGCCCACACGCGCGAAGCCTTCGCCGGCCGCAGGGCGGGGCTGGTGGCAAGGACGGCGCTGGGCATCGATCCAAGATATCAGATACCAGACGGTGCCGGAACGGGGGTTTGTGCGTAAGATGGACGCATGCAAGCCGTCGACTCGCAACTCGAACGTCCCCGCTCGCTCACCGAGTTGGCCGAGGAGCGCATCCGCAGCCTGATCGTGACCGGTGCGTTCGCGCTGGGCGAACAGTTGTCGGAGGTGCAGTTGGCAAGCCGACTGGGCATCAGCAAGACGCCGGTGCGCGAGGCGCTGCTGCGGCTGCGGCACGGCGGGCTGGTGGAGATCCATCCCCAGCGCGGCACGTACGTCTTCACGCTGGACGAGGCGGGCCTGGACCACGTCTGCCAGTTCCGCACCGTCATCGAATGCGAGGCCCTCGCCGACGCGATGAAGCACCGGCCCGCGGAACTGCAGCAAGCGCTGGACGCCTGCATGGCCGACCTCAAGCGGGCGGCTGCCAAGGGGCAGTGGCGCGAGTTCCCGCGCCTGGACACGGAGTTCCACAACGCGCTGGTGCGCACCTGCGACAACGCGTACCTGAAGACCGCCTACGAACTGGTGGCGTCGCAGGTCGCCGCGCTAAGGTATCGACTGGATTCGCACAGTGCGGATGTCCGGCATTGCCAAGAGGAGCATGGCACGCTGGTGGAGGCCGTGCGGGAAGGCGATGGGCGCAAGGCGAGGGCGCTGCTCAAGGCGCATATCCAGGGGACGAGGGTGAGCTATCTGATTGCTTGTCAGCCGGTGGTGGCTGCGGCGTAGGGCGGGTTCGCGAAAGCGACCCCGCCGGGCTCGCGGCGGGCGCGCGAAATCGCCTTCATCCATAGAGCCGGCCCTCCGACGCGGGGCGCTCGACCGGCGCCGGATCATGCGGGTGCATTCAGCTGAAGGAGACCGACATGCCGCGAGGAGACAAGTCCAACCAGACCGACAAGCAGAAGCGCCAAGCGCCCGACGCCGGCGCGCGCGCATGGCCCAGCGTCAACAAGCTCCAGGGAGGAGCCCGGATGATAGCGTCGGGACGCAAAATCCCCTCGGGGCCCGTCGGCGGTTCGGGACGCAAGACCAATCTGTCGCGATCCTCCTGAGCCGCGAAGGCCTCAGCGCACCGTCGCCCGCACCTTGTCCAACTCCGCGTGGTACGGGCTGACCACGGCCGGGGAGGTCGACGCGACGTCTCGGCCACTGACGCGGTTGGCTCGCGATGCGCGTCAACGCGTGGCGGCAGGCACGTCGTTGATCTGCCGTTGAGCCCGTTCCACCCAGGCCCACGAAGCCCTTTTCCGGCAGCCGCTGCAATAGCGCCTGGCCGAACGGCTCTGCATCAGCGCATCCACTGTAGCCGGTTGCCTGAGCGGAGCTTCGGAAGGAGTATGGAACTGGCGGGCGGCTCCCGCGCGGGCCGTTCGGCAGTTCGCTCGGTCCGGCTTGGCGCTAATCATTTCTCTAGTGCGTCTTCTGGAATAACATGCGCAAAACAGGGAGTAGGAAATGGCTTCAGCGGTGGCGTCCTTTGTGCTTGGACCATCACCTGCAGATCCAATCGATGACAAGGCGGTGTTCATCGCCATGTTCTCACCGACGGAGCTCAAGGCAGTATTTAAGGAGGTGTTTGCGAGCACCACGGGCAAGGGTGTCGATCGCTTGAATGGCTTCCAATTCTCAAAAACCGCGGAAATAAGCCTGACCCTCGCATCAACTAAGTGCATAGAGGGGCATTACAGATTCTCTCCCTTCCTTGAGCTCCTGAAGACGAAGGGACGGGACAAAACGCCTCGTTTGATCAGCATACCCACGGTGCGGGATCGGATAGTGTTACATCAGCTAAACAGGTTCTTGGCTGCCGTCTATCCCGACCGAGTACCGAAGAATGTAGCTAGTACTTATGTGCGATCAATCTCGGCGGATCTGAAGACCAAGTCGCCTACTGACACATGGATCTGCAGCACCGATATCAAGACGTTCTATGATTCAATTCAACGCGATCGATTGCTCACTGTCCTAGGGAAACGTGTCACGTCGCTGAATGCGCTCAAGTTGATCGGCCACGCGCTCGAAACGCCGACGGTTCCTAAGAACACGAGACGTGCAAAACACAAGGACTTCAGGACCTCGCTAGGGGTTCCACAAGGCCTAGCTATCTCGAACATCCTAGCGTCGATCTACATGCAGGACGTCGACGACGCTATGCGGACGATGGGGGTTGCGTACTACCGATACGTGGACGACGTACTCATGTACGGCGATCATGATTCAATTCAGAAAGCTTACCGGTCCTTGCGCGTGCGGCTAAACCGCAGGGGGCTTGGTCTGCATCCTGTGGGTTCGGGAAAGTCGAATCTTCAGCCCTTAGCCATACCATTCGGCTATTTAGGCTACATATTCGACTGGCCATTGATCTCTGTCCGGGATACGACCACCGAACGTCTCCTCCAGTCAATAGCTGCGAAGTTCAGCGACTACACCCATAACAAAGCCAGACGCCTAGAGCGCTTCAAGTACCTTACTCCCGACAGGTTAAGGGACATTTTCCTGCTTGAACTGAACGAACGCATAACTGGAGCCATTTCACAGAAAAAGCGCTATGGGTGGATCGCGTACTTCAACCAGATCAGTGACCTAAAGCTCCTCTGGCGCTTGGACAAAGCGATTGAGGACATGTTCAAACGTCTGCCAGACTTTGGCGGTAAGGCGCCAGCCAATCTGAAAAGGTTGCAGCGAGCGTACTTCGAAATGAAGTTCAACCCAGACGGCGGGTATGTTCGGAACTACGACAAGATTACGTCTCGAGTTGAGATGCTGGCTTTCCTTACCGAGCGTGGCCGCGTTGGACCTGAAGAAGCATTGACGGATGAGCAGATCAAAGATCGCTATGAGAAGTACCTGTATCACGTGCTAGCTGCGATGCACAAGGACGAGGGACTTGTCTATGGTTAGTTCAGCTAAGATGTGCCGGCGGGTGATGCCTATCGCGCAAGCGATACCCCACAGGAATTCGTTCGTGTGGGCGGAAGTGCTCCCTACCCTGCGAAAGCACGGGTCGCCGCTTAAAGTGGCGATACCTTTTCGGGGCGATCCTCTGTGTCGCCGTCCGGAAAGTGGATATGACCTGATTTTTCAGGCGTCACTCGCACCCAATCTTTCCGGGCAGTGATGAAGCAATTCATCTCTGACCTTCGGAAAACGGCGTGGCGAACGGCCGGTGCCCGCTACAACGCAGCGCGCCGCCTAAGTCAGCGAGAGACATTCTCCACCTTCAGCTTGACACTGCTGTCAGCTTTGAGCGTGGCAGCAGCGGTTGGTCAACGGGTGTATTCCCCACCTCCGGGGACACCGCTGGACAACTATCTGACCGCAGTGTCCATCGCGGCGGGAGTCTTTCTGCTTTCCATCAGTCTGCTCGAGTGGGGCGCAGCGAACGGAGCCAAGTCCGATGGCCTCCATCGCAATGCAGAAGAGTTGACGGCATACCAAATCAAGGTCGCTCAGAGTCTAGCCTTCATTGACACCGGAAGAATCTTGTCCGATGCGGAGGTGGACGAACTGCGGATGGAGTACGAAGCCATCAAGTCACGCTGTGCATACAATCACAGTCCTCGGGACGATGAGCTATTTCGAGCTCAACACCGGATGGCGCCAGAGTTTGCTTCTCCTCAGGGGGCCCCTTTGATAAGTTCTTGGCGCGCGTTCGTCATCAAGGCGAGCTGGCAGTGGTCCACTATTTGGTTCTTCCTTTTGGTGTGGGCGGCAGTGGCGGTCGCTGTAGCGTACGTCTGGTGGATTCCTAAGATATAGCTGCGTTGTCGGGGCTCGCTCACTGTGCTGCTTGCTCAATCGGCACTGACGGTTCACTCGCACGAACGAGAAATGCACGAACGAGTTTGACGACGTCACTATCACTGGCCAGGGCGGTGAGCTGGTTGATACCAACGGGATCTTTGCTCACACCTCCGCTGCTGGCCTAAGGGTGAAGCTCACTTCGTACTCAAAGAGACTGACGTTCGGCACTGCACGGACCGCGTAACGGAGGTTCTGCGCGATCTGCTTGGCAACAATCACGCCCCGCACTTCGGTGTCCTTCGCAATCGTGCTCTTCAGCCAACCCATGTACCTAGCGATCTGCCCGATGACGTGATCCGGTGTTCGTCCCCTCTTCAGCTCGAAGACGACGAATGCGTTTGTCTCCTTGTCGACCGCCAGGATGTCAATCGGACCTACAGCGGTCGAAAACTCAACTCCATCCTTTCCGGTCGCATCCACGTAGAGCCGAAGACGTCTCCCGTTCACGGGAATCGTCTCAATGTTCTGTGCAATGAAGTCGCGCAACTGATGCTCCAATCCGAACGAAGCATCGGCGGCAGCCTCAGATTCTTCCACTCCGGAGTCCTCACTGCTGCCGTCGCCTAGCACTGAGCCGATGGCTACCGCATCTGCAGTGCCCGGGTGGATCATCCTAATTTCCGTTCCCGTATCCTGGTCCGTCCAGCCGCTCTTCTTGAGGCCGCCGCGGAGCTGATGAGAGGTGCTCAAGGTGGCGTCGAGGCCGGTTGGCACCTGATCGGGATGCTGCCGCAGCCACTCCTTCATAGGGTGGAGTTCAACGCCGCCGTCAGCGGTGGCAGTGACGACCACGAATCGCTTCATTCGTTTCCCTTTGGCTTTCCATGGGATCGTACCGGAGCGCCTTTCAATGGGCAGCAGCCTCTAAAAGCCGGCAGCACGCCCCCTTCCTTCCCATTTCGTGCAAAATAGAACGACCGTTCTTTTTATTGCCCGGAAACCCAGCCCACCCATGTCCGTCACCCCCCTCCCCCTCAAACCCGGCGCCGCCCGGGGGGGCAAGGCCCTGCAGAAGGGCCAGCAGACCAAGGCGGCGATCGTGGACGCGGCCCTGAGCCTGGCCACGCAGATCGGGCTGGAGGGGCTGTCCATCGGGGCGCTGGCGGAAGTCACGCAGATGAGCAAATCGGGCGTGTTCGCCCACTTCGGGTCGCGCGAGGAGCTGCAGATCTCGGTGGTGCGCGAGTACCACCACCGCTTCGAGCAGGAAGTGTTCTTCCCGGCCATGGCCGAAGAGCGCGGGCTGCCGCGCCTGCGCGCGATGTTCGCCAACTGGATGAAGCGCACCTCGGTCGAACTCGACTCGGGCTGCATCTACATCAGTGGCGCCGTCGAATTCGATGACCGCCCCGGCCCCGTGCGCGACGCGCTGGCCTGGTCGGTGCAGACATGGCATGCCGCCATGAAGCGCGCCATCACGCTGGCCAAGGAAGAGGGGCACCTGGACGCCACGACCGAAGAGGAGCAGATGCTCTTCGAGATCCACGGCCTGATCCTGGCCTTGCACTACGAGGCCCGCTTCCTCAAGAACCCCGGTTCCATCGCCCGCGCCCACGCAGGCTTCGAAAACATCCTTCTCCGGTACGGCGCCACGCCCGGCGCCGCCGCCGCCCCCAAATCCCTTTCTTCCAAATCCAGATCCGCCAAGAGCGCGAAGGAGTAATCACCCATGCCGACGTACACGCCGCCCCTGCGCGACATGCAATTCATCATGCATGAAGTGCTGAACCTCACCGAGGAACTGAAGGTGTGCACCAAGCACTCCGACATCGACGTCGACACCATCAACGCGGTGCTGGAGGAGGGCGGCAAGTTCGCCGCCGAGGTGGCCTTCCCGCTCAATCGCATCGGCGACGAGCAGGGCTGCAAGCTGGACAAGACCACGCACGAGGTCAAGACGCCGGACGGCTTCAAGGAAGCCTATGCCAAGTACGTGGAGGGCGGCTGGCCGGCGTTGACGTGCGACCCGGAGTTCGGCGGCCAGGGCCTGCCCTTCGCGCTGAACCAGTGCGTCTACGAAATGCTCAATAGCGCCAACCAGGCCTGGACGATGTATCCCGGCTTGTCGCACGGCGCGTACGAGGCGCTGCACGCGCACGGCACGCCGGAGCAGCAGAAGCTGTTCCTGCCCAAGCTGGTCAGCGGCCAGTGGACCGGCACGATGTGCCTGACCGAGCCGCATTGCGGGACGGACCTGGGCCTGCTGCGCACCAAGGCGGAGCCGCAACCTGACGGCACCTACAAGCTCACCGGCAACAAGATCTTCATCTCCGCCGGCGAGCACGACATGGCCGAGAACATCCTGCACCTGGTGCTGGCGCGCCTGCCGGATGCGCCGCAGGGCAGCAAGGGCATCTCGCTGTTCCTGGTGCCCAAGTTCAAGGTCAACGCCGACGGCTCCATGGGCGAGCGCAACGGCATCTACTGCGGCGGCCTGGAGCACAAGATGGGCATCCACGGCAACGCCACCGCGCAACTGGTGCTGGAAGGCGCCGTCGGCACGCTGGTGGGCGAGCCCAACAAGGGGCTGCCGGCGATGTTCGTGATGATGAACGCCGCGCGCCTGGGCGTGGGCAACCAGTCCCTGGGCCTGACCGAAGTGGCGTTCCAGAACGCGCTGGCCTATGCCAAGGACCGCATCCAGATGCGCTCGCTGTCCGGCGTGAAGGCCAAGGACAAGCCGGCCGACCCGATCATCGTGCACCCCGACGTGCGCAAGATGCTGCTCACCGCCAAGGCCTATGCCGAAGGCGGTCGTGCCATGGCCATCTACTGCACGATGCTGCTGGACAAGGAGCTGTACCACCCCGACGAGAAGGTGCGCAAGGAGTCCGGCGAGATCGTCGCGCTGCTCACGCCCATCGTGAAGGCGTTTCTCACCGACAACGGCCACATCGCCACCAACGCCTGCATGCAGGTGTTCGGCGGTCACGGCTACATCGCCGAATGGGGCATGGAGCAGTTCGTGCGGGACAACCGCATCAACATGATCTACGAAGGCACCAACACCGTGCAGTCGCTGGACCTTCTGGGCCGCAAGATCCTGGGCAACCAGGGCGCCACGCTCAAGAAGTTCGGCAAGCTGGTGGCGCAGCTGGTGGAGGAAGAGGGCGTCAACGAGAAGATGGCCGAGTTCATCAACCCGGTGGCCTACCTGGGCGACCAGATCACCAAGTTCACCACCGAGATCGGCTTCAAGGGCTTCCAGAACCCGGACGAAGTGGGCGGCGCGGCCACCGACTACCTGCGCGTGGCGGGCCACCTGGTGTTCGGCTACTTCTGGGCCCGCATGGCGCAGGTGGCGCTGCGCGAGATCGAGGCCGGCAACACCGACCCGTTCTACCAGGCCAAGCTGCAGACCGCGCGCTTCTACTTCGCGCGCCTGTTCCCGGAGACGGCGTCGCTGATGCGCACGGCGCGTTCGGGCGTGAAGAACCTGCTGGACACGGACGCGGCGCTGGCATGAAGCGCTTTCTCGCTTTGAACCTGGCGCTGGTGGCCGGCGCCGTGTTTGCGCAGCAGTCGCCTGTCGGCCTGTGGCGCAGCATCGACGACAAGACGGGCGAGGCCAAGGCCGAGATCCGCATCGTCGACAACGGCGGCGCTTTGTCGGGTCGCATCGAAAAGCGGCTGTTGAAGGATGCGAAGCCGGACGACGTCTGCAAGGAATGCAAGGACGAGCGCAAGGGCAAGCCGATCATCGGGCTGGAGATCATTCGCGGGGCCAAGAAGGCTGCGTCCGAAGACGTGTGGACCGGCGGCAAGATCCTGGATCCGGAGAACGGCAAGGAGTACACGGCGAAGCTGACGCCCGTCGACGGCGGGCAAAAGCTGCAGGTGCGCGGGTATATCGGGCCGTTTTATCGCACGCAGGTGTGGGTGCGGGTTAACTAACGAATCGTCATCCCCGCGGAGCCCGAACCGTCATTCCCGCGAAGGCGGGAATCCAGGGCATCCGGTATTGAAGATGGGAGCCCTGGATCCCCGCCTCCGCGGGGATGACAGATGCGCCCCGCGGGAATGACATGGATAAGTATGTACAAAGACCAAGATGAACGTACCGGCGGCGCAGTGAATGCAGCCAATGACAGGAAGGCCAAGCCAATGAACCGTTTCCAGGTGAAGAAAGTCGCCGTCCTCGGCGCCGGCGTGATGGGTGCGCAGATCGCCGCGCACCTGGTCAACGTCCGGGTGCCGGTGGTGCTGTTCGACCTGCCGGCCAAGGAAGGCCCGAAGAACGGCATCGTCACCAAGGCCATCGAGGGGCTGAAGAAGCTCAAGCCCTCGCCGCTGGGCGTGCCGGAAGATGCCGCGCTGATCCAGCAGGCCAACTACGAAGAGCACATGGCCCTGCTGGGCGAATGCGACCTCGTGATCGAGGCCATCGCCGAGCGCATGGACTGGAAGCTGGACCTGTACAAGAAGGTCGCGCCGCACATCGCGCCGCACGCCATCGTGGCGTCCAACACCTCCGGCCTGTCGATCACCAAGCTGTCCGAGGCGCTGCCCGACGCGCTGAAGCCGCGCTTTTGCGGCATCCACTTCTTCAACCCGCCGCGCTACATGGTGCTGGTGGAGCTGATCGCCACGCCGACCACCGACGCCACCATCCTCGACCAGTTGGAGACCTTCGTCACCAGCGGCCTCGGCAAGGGCGTGGTGCGCGCCAAGGACACGCCGAACTTCATCGCCAACCGCGTCGGCATCGCCGGCATGCTGGGCACGATGCGCGAGGTGGAGAAGTTCGGCCTGGGCTACGACGTGGTCGACGACCTCACGGGCAAGAAGCTCGGTCGCGCCTCCAGCGGCACCTTCCGCACCGCGGACGTGGTGGGCCTGGACACGATGGCGCACGTCATCAAGACGCTGCAGGACACGCTGTCGCCCGAGACCGACCCGTTCTACGGCAGCTTCGGCACGCCGCCGGTGCTCGCCAAGCTGCTGGAGCTGGGCAACCTGGGGCAGAAGAGCAAGGCGGGCTTCTACAAGAAGGTCGGCCGCGACATCCTGCGCTTCGAGCTGGAGAGCGAGGAGTACGTTCCTTCCGGCGAGAAGGCCGACGAGGTGTACGGCCGCATGCTGCGCAAGCCGGCCGGCGAGCGCCTCGAGCTGCTGCGCAACAGCACCGGTGCGCAGGGCCAGTTCCTGTGGTCGATCCTGCGCAACGGCTTCCATTACGCGGCGGTGCACCTGGCCACCATCGCCGACACCGCGCGCGACGTCGACCAGGCGCTGCGCTGGGGCTTCGGCATGAAGCAAGGCCCGTTCGAGCTGTGGCAGGAAGCCGGATGGCTGCAAGTGGCCGAGTGGATCCGGGAAGACATCGCGGCGGGCAAGGCGCTGTCCAAGGCGCCGCTGCCCGACTGGGTGTTCAAGGGCCCGGTGGCGGATGCGGGCGGCGTGCACACGGCCGAGGGTTCGTTCAATCCCACCACGGGCAAGTTCGAGCCGCGTCGCGTGCTGCCGGTGTACGAGCGGCAGCTGTTCCCCGAGCTGCTGCGCGGCGAGGGCGGTCCTCGCTTCGAGAAGGCCGGCACCACGCTGCACGAGGACAAGAACATCCGCCTGTGGACGCTGGACGACGAGGTGCTGATCGTCAGCCTCAAGACCAAGATGCACACCATCAGCCCCGAGGTGTGCGAGGGCCTGATGCAGGCGGTGGAGATGGCCGAGAAGGATTACCAGGGCATGGTGATCTGGTCGGGGGATGATCCTTTCAGCGCGGGTGCGGACCTGGAGTCCACATTGCCGGCGTTCATTGCGGTCGGCGTGGCGGCGATCGAGGATGCGGAAGGGTTCATGCAGCAGACGATGCTGCGGCTGCGCTATGCGGCGGTGCCTGTCGTCTCCGCGATTCGCGGCCTGGCGCTGGGTGGCGGCTGCGAGCTGGGGCTGTATTCGGCCAAGCGCGTGGTGGCGATGGAAAGCTACATCGGCCTGGTGGAAGTGGGCGTCGGCCTCGTGCCGGGTGCGGGCGGGCTGACCTACATCGCGCGCCGCGCCGCGGAGAATTCCGCCACGAGCACCGACAAGGATTTGCTGAAGTTCCTGACCGAGGGCTTCACTGCCGCGGCGATGGCGAAGGTGGGCACGAGCGCGATCGAGTCGCGCAAGCTCGGCTACTTGCTGGACAGCGACATCATCGTGCCGCACAAGGACGAGTTGCTCTACGTGGCGATGCAGCAGGCCAAGTCGATGTACGACGCCGGCTACCGTGCCCCGCACAAGCGCATGTTCCCGGTGGCGGGGCGGAGTGCGAAGGCGACGATCCAGGGGCAGTTGGTGAACCTGCGCGATGGCGGGTTTGCGAGCCGGCATGACTTCCACATCGCTTCGTTGATTGCCAACGTGGTGACGGGCGGTGATGTCGACGCGAACACGCTGGTGACCGAGGAGTACCTGATGACGCTGGAGCGCAGGGCGTTCTGCGAGCTGGTGCAGCATCCGAAGACGCAGGAGCGGATCTTGGGGATGCTGAGTACGGGGAAGCCGGTACGCAACTGATCTTCTCTTCCTCCCTCCCCCCCTGGGGGAGGGTTGGGGTGGGGGCATTCGCATGCAGAACCAGTCGACTCCAACAGCACAACGCAACGCGCGCACCCTGCGGAGCGCGATGACCGACTCCGAGCGCAAGCTCTGGTACGGCCTGCGTGCGGAGCAACTGGGCGTGAAGTTCCGGCGGCAGCATCCCCTGGGGAATTACATCGCGGATTTCGCCTGTCTCGATCCGAAGGTCATCGTCGAACTCGATGGGTCGCAGCATGCGGAACAGGCGGAGTACGACGAGCGACGCGATCGGTTCTTCCGTGAGCAAGGCTTCCACGTGCTGCGCTTTCCGACGAACGCGCCTCTTGCCAACTATGACGGCGTGCGGGAAGCCATTCTTGAACAACTGAGGGTGTTGGCGCGCCGTGCCCCCACCCCAACCCTCCCCCAAGGGGGGAGGGAGCAAGTCAAAGGACAGTCATGACCAAACAACTCCAGGACGCCTACATCGTCGCCGCCACCCGCACCCCCATCGGGCGCTCGCACCGCGGCTTCTTCCGCAATACCCGGCCGGATGACCTCCTCGCTACGGTCTTGAGATCTGCGCTGGCGCAAGTCCCCAACCTCGACCCCCACGCCATCGAGGACATCATCTGCGGCTGCGCCATCCCCGAGGGCCCGCAAGGCCTCAACGTCGCGCGCATCGGCGCCGTTCTGGCCGGCCTGCCCAAGAGCGTCGGCGGCATCACGGTCAACCGCTTCTGCGCGTCCGGCCTGGCCGCCGTGCAGATGGCAGCCGACCGCATCCGCGTTGGGGAAGCCGACGTGATGATCGCCGCCGGCACCGAGAGCATGAGCATGGTGCCGATGATGGGCAACACGCCCTCGCTGTCGCCCACCATCTTCTCCAATCCCGACGACATCGAAAGCTACGGCATCGCCTACGGCATGGGCCTGACGGCGGAGAAGGTCGCGCAGCAGTGGAAGGTGAGCCGCGACGCGCAGGACGAGTTCGCCTTCCGCTCGCACATGAAGGCGATCGCCGCGATGAAGGCCGGCGAGTTCGCCGCCGAGATGACGGAAGTGGAAGTGGCCGAGCGCTCGCTCGACCTCGAGTCCGCCGACGTCTCCATCGCCACGCGCAAGGTCAACCTCGACGAAGGCGCCCGTCCCGATACCACCGTGCAGACGCTCGGCAAGCTCAAGCCGGTGTTCGCCGCGCGCGGCAGCGTGACGGCGGGCAACAGCTCGCAGACTTCCGACGGCGCCGGCGCGCTGATCCTCGCCAGCGAGGCGGCCATCAAGCGCTTCGGCCTGCAGCCGCTGGCCCGCTTCGTCAGCTACGCCAGCCGCGGCGTGCCGCCGCACATCATGGGCATCGGCCCGATCGAGGCGATCCCGGCCGCGCTGAAGTCCGCCGGGCTGAAGCACCAGGACATCGACTGGATCGAGCTGAACGAAGCCTTCGCCGCGCAGTCGCTGGCGGTGATCGACACGCTGGGACTGGATGCCAGCAAGGTCAACCCCATGGGCGGCGCCATCGCGCTGGGCCACCCGCTCGGCGCCACTGGCGCGATCCGCTCGGCAACCGTCGTGCACGCACTGCGCCGCAAGAACCTGAAGTACGGGATGGTGACGATGTGCGTGGGGATGGGGCAGGGGGCGGCGGGGATTTTCGAGAGGGTGTAAAGAACTCCCTCTCCCGCTTGCGGGAGAGGGCAGGGGTGAGGGCAGCAGCGCGCCACAACCCTCACCCCAACCCTCTCCCGCAAGCGGGAGAGGGAGGAAGACAGAACAGGAGAGAGCATGCGAAGCATCACCCTGATTTCCTCCGACGGCGCCGCCATCGCTGCCCGCGTCTTCGAGCCCTCCGGCGTCCCCGAAGGCAACGTCGTCATTGGCGGCGCCATGGGTGTGCGGCAGGCGTACTACGAACCCTTCGCGCAATGGCTCGCAAGCCAGGGCTGGCGCGTCACCACCTTCGACTACCGTGGCAGCGGCGACTCCGCGCCCGACAGCCTCAAAGGCTTCAAGGCCGACCTGTTCGACTGGACACGCGACTACGCCGCCGCGATCGACCACGCCCACGCAGCCCTGCCCGGCGCATCGCTCTACCTGGTCGGCCATAGCCTCGGCGCGCAACTGCCCGGACTCCTGGACAACCAGCACAAGGTCAGCGGCCTCCTGAGCATCGCCGCCGGCAGCGGCTACTGGCGCGAGAACGCGCCGCAGCTCAAGCGCATCGTCCCCTACTTCTGGTTCGTGCTCGTTCCCCTCGCCACCAAACTCTGCGGCTACTTCCCCGGCCGCAAGCTGCGCAAAGTGGGCGACCTGCCGGCCGGCGTCATGATGCAGTGGCGCAAGTGGTGCCTCAACCCGCGCTACAGCGTCGGCGCCGAGGGCGAGCAAGCCCGTCGCTCCTACGCAAACGTGCGCTTCCCGGTGCTCGCGCTCTCCATCACCGACGACGAGCTGATGACGCTGCAAGGCACGCACAGCCTGTTCAGCCTGTACGAGAACGCGCCGCGCCAGATCGAGCGCATCGGCCCCGCCGAGCTCGCACTGCGCCGCATCGGCCACTTCGGCCCCTTCCGCGCCGAGCAGGAGACGCGCCTGTGGCCCCGCATGGCCGGCTGGCTGCGCGGCATGGCGGCGCCCGCGACAGCATGACCACGCCCCACGTCTTCGACGAAGCCATCGCGCTGCAGCCGCAGGGCGACGGCGCGTTCGCCGGCCACACCAGCCCGGCCTATGCCAACATGATCGGCCCCTTCGGCGGCATCACCGCCGCGCAGGTGCTCAACGCGGTGCTGCTGCATCCGGACCGCCTCGGCGAACCGGTGGCCATGACGGTCAACTTCGCCGGACCGGTGGCCGACGGCCCGTTCACCATCCGCCCGCGCGCGGCGCGCACCAACCGCTCCACCCAGCACTGGACGGTGGAGCTGCTGCAGGGCCACGAGCTGCTGGTCACCGCCACGGTCTTCACCGCGGCCCGGCGCGAAACCTGGAAGGGCCACGAAACGCAGATGCCGCAGGTGCCGCGGCCGCAGGACACGCCGGTCACTCCGCGCCACGGCGTCGAATGGCTGCAGCGCTACGAGATGCGCTTCCTGGAAGGCCCCATCCCGTCGAAGTGGGACGGCACCGTGCGCGACGACAGCCTGACGCGCCTGTGGGTGCGCGACCAGCCGCCGCGCCCGCTGGACTACGCCTCCCTCACCGGACTGGCCGACGTCTTCTTCCCGCGCATCTGGCTGCGCCGGGCCAAGTTCGTCCCGATCGGCACCGTCAGCATGACGGTCTACTATCACGCCGACGCGGCGCACCTGGCCGCCGCGGGCACCGGCCACCTGCTGATCCAGGCGCAAGGCCAGGGCTTCGGCGGCGGCTACTTCGACCACGCCGGGCAGCTGTGGGACGAACAGGGTACGCTGCTGGCCACGACGCACCAGGTCGTCTACTACAAGGAGTGACCGTCCATGGCAGGAGATACCGCCGCGCGCCCGGTCGCGCTGGTCGTCGGCGCGGGTGACGCCACCGGTGGCGCCATCGCCCGGCGCTTTGCCCGCGGCGGCTACACGGTGTGCGCCGTGCGCCGCAACCTCGACAAGCTGCAGCCGCTGCTGGAGCAGATCCGCGCGGAAGGCGGCCAGGCGCACGGCTTCGCCTGCGATGCGCGCGACGAAGACGCCGTCAACGCGCTGTTCGACGACATCGAGGCCCGCATCGGCCCCGTCGAGGTGTTCGTCTTCAACATCGGCGCCAACGTCGCCACCAGCATCCTGGACGAGACGGCGCGCAAGTACTTCAAGATCTGGGAGATGGCCTGCTTCGCCGGCTTCCTGACCGCGCGCAAGGCGGCCCGCTGCATGGCCCCGCGCGGCAAGGGCACGATGCTGTTCACCGGCGCCACCGCCTCGCTGCGCGGCTCCGCCAACTTCGCGGCTTTCGCCGGCGCCAAGCACGCTCTGCGCGCGCTGGCGCAGAGCATGGCGCGCGAGCTCGGCCCGCGCGGCATCCACGTGGCGCACGTCGTGATCGACGGCGCCATCGACACCGAGTTCATCCGCTCCAACTTCCCCGAGCGCTATGCGCTCAAGGAGCAGGAGGGCATCCTC
>JAJTCN010000137.1 GCA_021323335.1 Ramlibacter sp. | reverse complement strand
GCCGGCCTGCTGGTGTTCATCAACGACATCCACTCGCTGGGCCTGAAGACCACGCAGGACATGTACCTGACCGACAGCTGGTACTGGAACCAGAACGCCGAAACGCGCGCCTGGTCGCGCAAGTTCTTCGACAAGGTCAAGCGCATGCCCTCGTCGATCCAGGCCGGCGACTACTCCGCCACCACGCAGTACCTGGCCGCGGTCAAGGCCGTGAACAGCGACGATCCGGAGAAGGTGCTGGCCCACCTGAAGAAGGCGAAGTTCAACGACGTCTTCATGAAGGGCGGCTACGTGCGCGGCGACGGCCGGGTGATCCACGACATGTACCTGATGCAGGTCAAGAAGCCGTCCGAGTCCACCGAGCCGTGGGACTACTACAAGGTCGCGCAGGTGTTCAAGGGCGAAGAAGCCTGGACCACCAAGGCCGAGAGCAAGTGCGCTCTCTGGAAGTAAGCTGACTTTAGCAACCTGAGGAGCCGGCCCCGCGGGGCCGGCTTTTTCCAAGACGATGACCGAAATCTTTGGCATTCCGATCCAGGCCTTCGCCGGCCAGCTGATGCTGGGCCTGGTGAACGGCGCCTTCTATGCGATGCTCTCGCTCGGCCTGGCGGTGATCTTCGGCCTGCTCGACATCGTGAACTTCGCGCACGGCGCGCTGTACATGGTCGGCGCTTTCGCCGCGTACATCATGCTGGACCAGTGGGGCATCAACTACTGGCTGGCGCTCTTCCTCGCACCCCTCGTGGTCGGCGCGCTCGGCGTCGTCATCGAGCGGCTGCTGCTCAAGCGGCTCTACGGGCTCGACCCGCTGTACGGCCTGCTGCTGACCTTCGGCCTGGCGCTCATCCTCGAAGGCGTGTTCCGTTACTACTACGGCGTCTCCGGCCAGTCCTATCCCGTGCCCGACGCGCTGTCCGGCGCGACCAACCTGGGCTTCATGGTCCTGCCGAATTACCGCGCCTGGGTGGTGGTGGCATCCATCGCCGTCTGCCTGGCCACCTGGTTCCTGATCGAACGCACCCGCCTGGGTGCCTACCTGCGCGCCGGCACGGAGAATGCCAAGCTGGTGCAGGCCTTCGGCGTCAACGTGCCGATGATGGTGATGCTGACGTATGGCGCCGGCGCGGCGCTCGCCGGCCTGGCCGGCGTGCTTGCCGCCCCCATCATCCAGGTCACGCCCCTGATGGGATCCAACCTGATCATCGTGGTGTTCGCCGTGGTCGTGATCGGCGGGATGGGCTCCATCCTCGGCTCCGTCATCACAGGCCTGGGCCTGGGCGTGATCGAGGGTTTCACCCGCGTGTTCTATCCGGAAGCCTCCAACGTGGTCGTGTTCGTCATCATGGCCATCGTCCTGATGTTCCGCCCCGCCGGCCTGTTCGGCAAGGAAGCCTGAGATGAACACCTCGACGACTTCACTGCCCCCCTCGTCCGCCCCCGCCGCCGCCGCCACGCACGTGCCCACGGTGAACAAAGGCATCCGCGTGGTGTACGCCGTGCTGCTGGCACTGGCCATCGCGGCGCCGCTGCTCGGCCTGTACCCGGTGTTCGGCATGAAGCTGCTGTGCTTCGCGCTGTTCGCCTGCGCCTTCAACCTGCTGCTCGGATTCACCGGCCTGCTGTCCTTCGGCCACGCCGCGTTCTTCGGCTTTTCCGCGTACGTGGCGGGCTGGCTGGTGAAGGCGCAGGGCTTCACGCCGGAGCTGGGCCTGCTGGCCGGCACCGCCACCGGCGCGGGCCTGGGCCTGCTGTTCGGCCTCATCGCCATCCGGCGCCAGGGCATCTACTTCGCGATGGTGACGCTGGCGCTGTCGCAGATGGTGTTCTTCGTCTGCCTGCAGGCGCCCTTCACCGGCGGCGAGGACGGCCTGCAGGGCGTGCCGCGCGGCAGCCTGTTCGGCCTGCTGCCGCTGGCGTCGGACCTGACGCTGTACTACGTGGTGCTGGCGATCTTCGTCGCCTGCTTCCTGTTCATCCTGCGGGTGGTCACCTCGCCGTTCGGGCAGGTGCTGAAGATGATCCGCGAGAACGAGCCGCGCGCCGTGTCGCTGGGCTACGAGGTGGACCGCTACAAGCTGATGGCCTTCGTGCTGTCCGCCGCGCTGTCCGGCCTGGCCGGCTCGCTGAAGACCATCGTGATGGGCTTCGCCTCGCTGACGGACGTGCACTGGTCGATGTCGGGCGAGGTGATCCTGATGAGCCTGCTGGGCGGCGTCGGCACCTTCTTCGGCCCGGTGCTCGGCTCCGGCGTGGTCATCGCGCTGCAAAACATCCTGTCCGACAAGGTCGGCGAATGGGTGACGGTGATCATCGGCGCGATCTTCGTGGTCTGCGTGCTGGCCTTCCGCAAGGGCATCGTCGGCGAGATCCTGGCGTTCCGGGACCGGCGCAAGGCGCGCGTCGCGCAGTGAAGAAAGCGGCCCGCGGGCCGCTTTTTTTCACATCCTCGCCGCGGTCCGCAGCTCCGAGAACGGCACCACCCGCCCATGCAGCGGGAGGATGCGGTCCACGTCCAGGCCCAGTCGCTGCACGTTGCTCACCAGGTTGACGTGCAGCGCGTTCGGCGTCGCCGGCGGCGGCTGGTTGGGCGGGCCGGGGGTGTACGCATCGGCTTCCACCAGCAGCCGTTCGCGCGGCAGCCAGGCCATCATGAAGCCCTGCGCATGCGGGCTGCCTTCGATGAAGTGGACGTGGACCGTGCGCGTGCCGTCGCTGAAAGTCCGGTGGCCGTCGACGCCGGTCACCGCGGCACGGCGGCCGGACTGGCGAAGCGCGTCGGGCCGGATCGCGTTGGGCGTGGCAAAGGTCTGCTCGAACCACGCCCGCGCCGGCTCGCTCACCACCAGCGTCGCGCCGGTAGCCGCGGCGGCGCGCAGGCCGCCGGAGTGGTCGAAGTGGTGGTGTGAATTGACGACGTAGCGCAGGGGCTTGGCAGGCACCAACCGCCGCACCTCCGCCAGCACCGCCTGCGCCCGGCCGTCGTACAAAGGGCTCTCGATCAGCATCAGGTGGTCGGCGAACTCCACGAGCACGCTGTTGTGCGAACCGCCGGCGATGTGCCAGACCCCCGGCGCGGCGGCATGCGATTCCACCCGCTCGGCGAACGCGGCGACCGTCGCCGGCACGTCGCTCGCGAATGCGCCGTTCACCTCCACCTCGCTCACGTTGAGGTCGAGCACCTGCGTGCCTCCCATCGCCTGGACGATGCGCGCCGGAAACCGGACGCCGCCGCCCCAGTCGCGCCAGCCGGAATACGTGGTGCTCACCGTCGTGTCGCCGGTCACCGGATGCGGCATGACCGAGTCCACGCGCTGCACGTGGCCAGACGCGTCGATCCATGCCGTGGCGCGGTAGCGCCCGGGCTCGGCGAACGAGACGACCGAGAGCGATCCTTCCGAGTGCATGGTGGCGGCATGGCGCATCGCGGCGCGGATCACGCCGTGCGGCGTGGTCCAGAGATCGTGGATGCGGCCGTCCAGCGCCACCGGGGCGGCTGCCGCCGCGGGACCGGCCATGTTCCAGGCCTGCGTGCCGCGCAGCCAGGCGGAGACGCGCTGCTCGCCGGTGCCCATGAGGGGGATGGCGCCGCCGCCGGTAGGCTCGGCGCGGCTGCGCACCGAGTCCTCGCGCAGGGCGGCATTCGGGTAGTCCACCCAGCGCGTGTACGCGGTCACGTTGATGCGCGGCCAGGTGTTGCCGGGCACGTAGGCCTGCCCGAAGGTGGCGCCGGTGCCGGCGCCCGCATAGCGCAGGGTGTTCACGCGGCTGGCTCCCGTGGCCTGGTCGGCCTGCCGCAGGACGGCCTGGGCGTCCCTTCGGTAGGCGCAGGCCACCAGCAGGGAGGAGGCTGCGAACGTGGAAAGGAGGACGCGACGCTGCATGGGGGCTCCCGGCCGGCAAAGGCCGGCGCGTGGCGGCAAGCCTAGCCTTCGGCGGCCCGCTTGTCATGCAGGTGATCGCGCGGGAGCCGACGTGCGGCTAACCTGCGCCGTGCAACAAGGAGACCCCATGAAGAACCTGTTCGACCTGCAAGGCCGCGTCGCCCTGGTCACCGGCGGCTCGCGCGGCATCGGCAAGATGATCGCCACCGGCTTCCTGCACCAGGGCGCCAAGGTCTACATCACGGCGCGCAAGGCGGCGGCGTGCGATGCCACGGCCGGGGAGCTGTCGGCGATCGGGCCGTGCATCTCGCTGCCGATCGACGTGTCCAGCATCGAAGGCGGGCGCCAGCTGGCGGCGGAGATCGGCCGGCGCGAACCGCGGCTGGACATCCTGGTCAACAATGCCGGCGCTGCCTGGGGCGAGCCTTTCGACACGTTTCCGGAAGCCGGCTGGGACAAGGTGGTGGACCTGAACATGAAGACCCCGTTCTTCCTGACGCAGGCGCTGCATGCGTTGCTGAAGAACGCGGCGAGCGCGCAGCGCCCCGCCAAGGTGATCAACATCGCCTCGATCGACGGCATCTCGGTCAATGCCTGGGAGACCTACTCGTACGCCGCCAGCAAGGCCGGGCTGATCCACCTGACGAAACGCATGGCACTGCGGCTGGCCGAGGACCACATCGTGATGAGCGGCATCGCGCCCGGCCCGTTCGCCTCCGACATGAACAAGCAGGCGCGCGACCACGGCGACGAGGTGGCGCGGCGCGTGCCCGCGGGCCGCATCGGCACCCCCGAGGACATGGCCGGCGCCGCCATCTTCCTGGCGTCGCGCGCCGGCGACTACGTGGTGGGCGAGACGCTGGTGGTGGACGGGGGGACGACGCTGACGCGTTGAAATTGTCGCGGTTCGGCTGCGCGCTCACCACGACCTACGGAGAGCGCCGCAGCCGGGCAGGTCGTGGTGAGCGCGCGAAAGCGCCGCAGCCGGGTAGGTCGTGGTGAGCGCGCGAAAGCGCCGCAGCCGGGTAGGTCGTGGTGAGCGCGCGAAAGCGCCGAACCGCGACAACGTCCTCAGAGCGTGTAGTTCTGCGGCCCTCGGCTGGCGATCTTGATCGCACCGACCTTGTTGCCCAGAGCGGCGCAGCGCGCGAGCGACCAGCCCTGCTCCAGCCCGTGCAGCAGCGCGCCGCGCCAGGCGTCGCCGCAGCCGGTGGGGTCGACGATGGCGGCGGGCTTCTCCGGCGCGACGAGGGTGACCTCGCCGTTCACCCAGACCTCGCAGCCATCACCGCCGAGGGTGACGACCAGGCCGTTGACGCGCTTCGAGATCTCGGCGCTGCTCCAGCCGGTGCGCTCGCTGAGCATCTTGCCTTCGTAGTCGTTCACCGTGACCCAGGTCGCCAGGTCGATGAAGTGCGCGAGTTCCTTGCCGTCGAACATCGGCAGGCCCTGGCCCGGGTCGAACACGAACGGGATGCCGGCGGCCTTGAACTGCTCGGCGTGCTGCAGCATCGCGTCGCGCCCGTCCGGCGAGATCATGCCCAGCTTGATGTCCGCGCGCGGCCGCACCTGCATCTTGTGCGCCTGCATCATCGCGCCCGGGTGGAAGGCGGTGATCTGGTTGTTGTCGCGGTCCGTCATGATCATCGCCTGCGCCGTGTACGTG
>JAJTCN010000051.1 GCA_021323335.1 Ramlibacter sp. | reverse complement strand
CGCGTCTCCAGCAGCTTGCCGAGGCCGAAGCCGTCGACGCCCGCGTTGTTGGAGATGACCGTCAGGTCCTTCACGCCGGAGGCCTTGACGGCCTCGATCAGCGCCTCGGGGATGCCGCACAGGCCGAAGCCGCCGACGGCCATCAGCTGGCCGCTGCGTACCACGCCCTCGATCGCCGCCGCGGCGCTGGGATAGATCTTCTTCACTCGAATCTCCTGCTCATGCGCATGCCCGCAGGGGCGGGCCCGCTGGGGGTTACGATACTACCTATGATGCTACGTAGTACTCCCTAGAGACTAGCCCGATGGACGTCGATTACCGGCTCGCCTTCGAGCATGCTCCCGTGGGGCTGTGCGTCTCGCGCAACCGCGTGATTGTGGACTGCAACGCGCAGCTCTGCGACATGTTCGGCTGGTCGCGCGAGAACCTGACGGGGCAGTCCTTCCTGGTGCTCTACCCCAGCGCCGAGGAGTACGAGCGCCTGGGCGCCCGCATGGTGCCGATCCTCAACGCCAAGGGCCACTACGCCGACGACCGCATCATGAAGCGCGCGAGCGGCGAGGTGTTCTGGTGCCACGTGTCCGGCCGCGCGCTGAATCGCGAAGCGCCGCACGAGTCCGGCATCTGGTCGTTCGAGGACCTGAGCGCGCAGCGGCCGGTGAAGGCCGAACTGACGGCGCGCGAGCGCGAGGTGGCCGCGCGCCTGCTGGACGGCCTGACCTCCAAGGAGATCGGCAAGACGCTGGCCATCAGCCACCGCACGGTGGAGATCTACCGCGCGCGGCTGATGCGCAAGTACCGCGCCAACACCACGGCGGACCTGGTGCACAAGCTGATGGCGGGCAGCTGAGGTTTCAGGATGCCGACGCCGCCGGCGGCAACCACAACTCGATCACGTTCGGCGTCGGCTTCAGTTGCGCG
Organism: Ramlibacter sp.; assembly: GCA_021323335.1. Lineage (GTDB taxonomy): Bacteria > Pseudomonadota > Gammaproteobacteria > Burkholderiales > Burkholderiaceae_C > Ramlibacter. Next base: position 20,327 of record JAJTCN010000051.1, on the reverse strand, counting down.
GGCAAGGGGCGCTGCTGGGTTTCACCCGGTTGGCCCACCGTGCGTCGATGGGTGTCGATCACGCCCTTGAGCGCGGCCGCGCAGGGTTGCAGGCCGGGGTCGTGCAGCACCAGCGTCGGCTGGCGATAGGGCACCGGCTTGCGGTTGCCGGTGGCCGCCGCCGTGGCCAGCACGTTCTCGATGGCGTTGGCGCGCACGCCCAGCGGCGCCAGCTTCTCCAGCAAGGTGGTGGCCGCCGCGCGGCTGGGTTCGTCGTACACCTGCAGGTACAGGCGCACGTCCTGGCAAGCGGCCGCAGCGGCCGGGGCCGGCGCCGAGGCTGCGGGAGCCGCCGCAACGGCCGGCGCCGGCGCGCTGGCGGCGGGCCGCGGTGCGGGCGCGTGGGCGACCTGCGGTGCCGGCGCAGTTGGCGACGCCGGCCGCGTCCAGTAGCTCAATGCGCCTTCGCTGCGGCCCTCCCCGGTGAGCTGGCGGTGCCAGCGTTCGCAATCGAAGCCGGTCCTGGATGCGGGGGCGGGCGGGCGGGCCGGGCAGGTGGCGCCGATGTCCGCGATCACCTCCTCGATGTGGTCCCGCAGCGCGTCGCCGCGCGGGTACTTGCGGCGCACCTGCAGCAACTGCGCGTAGGCGTCGGGCCACGGCGTCGCGGGCAGCGCCTGCTGCTCCCGGGCCTTCTGCACGATGGCGACGACGCGGTCGCGTTCCCGCTGCGCCGCGAGTTGGACCTGCTCCACGGCCTGCCAGCCGGCGAGCGCCAGCGTGCCGATGGCGCCCAGGCCGAGCGTGGTGCCGACGGCGGCGGCCTGCGCCGTCTTGCGCCAGGCGGGCGCCGCGGCTTCGCGCGCCGCCGGCGGCTTGACCGGCCGCAGCGGCGCCACCACGCCGCTGGAGCGCACCGCCGACGACGCCCAGCCCGGCACCTGCTGCAGCCATTCGGGCGCCAGCGCGCGGCCGAAATCCTCGCCCAGGCGGTGATAGCTTTCCCATTGCGCCTCGTCGAAGAACTGGTTGCCGGTGGACTGCTGCGGAAAGTCCGCGTGGCTGCTGGCATAACCCAGCACGTCGGCGTCCAGCGCGTTGTGCAGGTTGGGCTTGACCACGAGCAGCGTGCCCGCCTTGCGATGCGCGGGGTCGCTGCGGCGGTAGGTGATGCGGGCCAGCAGCACGCCGCGCGAGTAGGGGTCGCCCAGCAACTGCTCCGGCGACACGATGCTGGCCAGGCCGGCGGGCGAGCCGGCCAGCAGTGCGGCGCCCTGCTCCTGCGTGTAGAACTCGATGTCGGCGTCGAAGTCGATGCGCGCCTTGCGCACCAGGTTCTGCAGGTCCTCGAACTCGAAGCCCGCGTCGGCCCCGCAATCGGCCAGCACGATGAAGTCCAGCTCGCGGCGCAGCAGCGCATAGACGCCGGTGTTCTCGAAATGCCCGCCATCGGACAGGTACCACCAGGGCCGCGCCAGGCCGCTGAAAGTGGCGGTGCCCTCCGCATGCAGCATGGCCTGCTTGACGAACCAGCGCCACCAGGGCCCGGACGGCAGCGCCTCGTCCAGCGGCGCGCGGATCCAGTGGCCCAGGCGCACGCCGAGCAGGAACATCATCGCGGCCCAGCCGCGCGAGGTATAGGAGCCGGCGCCGGTGGCCACCGCGGCGCCGGAGATGGACGTCCAGCGCCCGAGGGTGCCGGGGTGGTAGCCGGCCGGGTAGCGCTCGACGCGCTGCGGCCCCACCTCGAAGTGGTCGGCGCTCACCGTCAGCAGCAGGCCCTTGCGGTCAGCGTTGTAGAGGCCGCTGCGGTCGTCGCGGCTCTGGTTGAGGCAGGCGTTGATCAGGTGGATGGGGCCGCCGCTCTCCTGCGGCCGGTAATGCAGCAGCGACACGTCGTCGCCCTCCACCACGTCGGTCACCGGGCTCACGGCGCGCATGGCGTGCAGCTCCGTCTCCACCTGCGGCTGAAGGCCGCGGCGCGGATTGCCCACCGACAACCAGGCCCGCGTGAGCCGCGCGCGATAGAAGCTGTGCAGCGACGAAGCATTGGCCGCGTCCGCGCTCCAGCCCGTGCCCACGGTCCACAGCACCGCCAGCACCAGCACGCCCAGGGCCGGCGCCCAGGAGGGGATTTCCTCCAGCGCGGGGAATGGCGGGCGGAACACCAGCGCCTGCAGCGCAATCAGCCACAGGAAGAACAGCAGCAAGGCGGCGAGCAGGCCCGCCACGTTCAACAGGCGCGGCGCGAGATTGCGCCAGGCGCGGTCCCCCGCGACGGTGCCCACCTTCTGCAGCGGCTCGGCGAAGGCGCGCACCACCAGCAGCAGCGCGCCACCCGCGCCCACCAGCGCCGCGAGCCAGCGCGACTGGTCTTCCGCATTGCTCTCGAGCCAGGCCAGGGCTTCCCAGCTGGCCAGGTCCAGCGCGCCCAGCGCGAACAGCACCAGGCCGACGACGATGGCCAGCCGCAGCTCGCGCGTGAGCAGGTTGCGCACCCGCGCCGCCTGCAACGCGCGGTCGTGGGCGCGCAGCGGCGGCAGGCGCAGCGCGGTGAACAGGGTGAGGAAGAAGGCGGAGGCGGCGGCCGTGAAAGCCAGCAAGGGCCAGGTGGGCAGCGGGAACCCGCGTTCGGCGCCGTTGGCGATGACGAACAGGCCGAGCGAGCAGATGCCCAGCACGGCGAGAACCTGGGCATGCGGGCGGACCGAGGCCGGCGGGATCGGGTCGTCGTCGTCGGCACCGGGCCTGGGAGGTGACACCGGCATCGCATGCATGGGCGGGTCGCGCACGATCCAGTAGGCGGCCATCGGGCCCGGCACCGTCAGCGCCAGCCAGAACACGGTCGCCGGCCACCACGGGGTGCCGCCGGCCGGCCACTCCTCCCAACTCAGGAGGTGCCAGGTGTTCTGCAGCACGTGCGGCGCGACGATGACCAGCGCCACCAGCGCACTGGCGACGGCGAACTCGAGCTGCACCGCGCACCAGGCCCGGAAGTAGGTGACCAGGGCCATGCCAAGGTCGCGCGAGCCGGCGGGCGTGAGGTAGCGGCCGTTGCTGCGCACCCACCACAGCAGCAGCTTGCGGCCGCCGGCCAGCGTGCGCTCCGCTTCGGCGATGCCCAGGCGCGCCACCAGCCGCCCGAACATGGCGCCGACGAAGCCGCCTCCGGATACGGTGGAGAGGTAGTCGAAGCGCTTGAGGATGCCGTTCTGCGCGAAGCCGCGCAGCAGGCCCAGGCAGAAGGTGGCGCTGCGGATGCCGCCGCCCGACAGGGCCAGGCCGACCCGGGGCCACCATTGCTGCGCAGCGGCGGCCTCGGCGCCGTACGCCTGCGTGCGGCGCTGTGCCAGCGCGCGAGCTTCCGCCTCGCGCCAGTCGTGCCGCCCCTCGTCATCCGCGCCCGCCGGGGGCGCCTGCGTCGCGTCCGGCATGCTTGCCTCCCCCCACTCGGCCGCAATGTAGCGCGCGGGCGCGGCAGGCCGGCGCCAGCCGACGGGCGGAGGGTCAGAACTCGTTGAGCAGCTGGCTGCGGCGCTGCGCGTACCAGCGAAGCAGGCAGGCCTTGTCCTGGCACTGCGCGTCGCGCCGCGCCTGCGCCTCCGCATCGCGCTTGCGCAGCCCGGCCGGGTCGCGCGTCACGCGGCTGGCTTGCGCTTGCAGGCGGCCGATGTCGCTTTCGAGCTGCTGGAGCTCGGGGTCGGAGGAGATGAGAATCCGCGCGGACGAAGGCGCGAGCGACTCGTCGACACTGCTGGAGCGGGCCGCGCCCAGCACGCTGGGGTCCTGCGGCTGCATCGGCGCCGGCATGCGGGAAGCCGCCTCCACCGCACTGCCGGTGCGCACCGCGGCCAGCCGCTGCTCGGCTAGGCGGGTGCGCGATGCGTTCTTGCCCAAGGACACCGCGTAGGCATCCGCGCTTTCGGAGAACAGCGCGGCAGCGCGCTGGAACAGGCTGGTGTCGGCGTCGCCGGTGGGCCGCACCGCCAGCGCGAGGTAATGTTCACCGAGCTGCGCCTTGGCCTCCGCTACCCGCACCGAATGGCTGCCACCGAGACGCTCGGCCACGTTGCAGGCGGCGATGAAAGCCACTTCGGCGTCCCGCACCCTGCCCTGCTGCGCCGCCTCCCGGCCCACCGCCAGGAAGGCCGCCGCCGAAGGCAAGGGGTTCACGGCCAGTGCCGCATCCAGCGCGTAGGCGCCGTCCTGGCGCTCCGCGCTCGCGGGCACGGCGGCCTGCGGCGGGCAGGTGGACACGGTGATGGGGACGGACTCGGCGACGGCGGCAGAGGGCGGCGTGGCCGCCGTGTTCGCCGCGCCCCTGGGAACCTCGGTGACGACTTCCGCCTGACGCTCTGCCTGCCACGGCATGCGGGTGGTGCCGAACATGTACATCCATGCGATCACCACAAGCACGACCCCGCCCGCGGCGCCTGCCGCGAACAGCCAGGGCGTGCGCTGTCGAGTGACCATGGGCCCACCATAGCGGCTGAGTCGCCCGCATGGACCTCGGTGTGACAAATCGCTACTAGCTCAGCGGGACGCGCGCGCGCCACCGCCGGGATGCGTCACTTGGCGTCGATCACTTCCGAGCCCACGCGGAAGGCATCGAGCGCGGCCGGGTAGCCGCAGTACACGCTGGCGTGCAGGAAGATCTCCTGCAGCTCCTCGGGCGTCACGCCGTTGTTCAGCGCGCCGCGGATGTGGATCTTCAATTCGTGCGTGCGGCCCAGCGCCACCAGCATCGACACCGTGGCGATGCTGCGCGTCTTGAGATCGATGCCTTTGCGCTGCCAGGTGTTGCCCCAGGCGTGCTTGGTGACGGATTCCTGCAGGGGTTCGGTGAAGGGCGTGACGCGGCCGAGGGTGGCGTCGACGTAGGCGTCTCCGAGGACTTGGCGGCGGGTGGCGAGGCCGGCTTGGGTTTCGGGGTCGTTGGAGAGTTGCAGCATGGGGGCTTCCGGGGGATGGGGAAGCCGGGAGCATAGCGTTGGGAGATGCTGGGCCCTTGTATGTCCCCTGCGGCGGGTGAAGGGCTGTGTAGGCTGGAGGTGAGCCCGAAGGCGAACCCCAGCCGGTCGCTCAATCTTGCACGAGGGGCTCCGGGCTTAGGAAAAGCTGCGAGGGTATCTTGGGGGGATGCCCCCGGTAGCGACGGCACTCACTGACGGGCGTCAACGCTGAAAATTGGAATCTGAAAATTGGAATCTCACCCCGATTTCCATCTTAATTAATGCCCCGTTTCCGCTGCCTCAAGGGCCAGTGCATGCGAACAGGTCATGGCACCAATGCAGGAGCCACTGTGGCCCGGCCCATGAGCTTGCCTATCAGAGGCAACTGCCGGGCCTTGGCCAACAGACCATCGTGCTCGTCGGGAAAGAATGCCTCAAGTCCGAGATGCCTCTTGGCCAGCTGCCTGGCTTTCAGAACAGCCGCGTGGTTATGCTCGCAGTCGTTCACGTCGGCCGTCAGCTGCACATAGACCAGCGCCTCGCCAAGGCGCTTGACCGTGTGCGCCGGCGTTGCCAGCAGCCGCTCGATTCCGAACAGCTCGCAATACGGCTGGCCGAACACCATGCCCCAGTAGAAGTCGGGTAGGCCACTCGCCAAGTCCTTTGCATAAACGCCGAAGGCTGGCGCGTCCGCCGCATTGACGCGAACACCCTTGTCTACATCAGAAGCGTGGTCGTGTTCGTTGAGCAAATGCACCATGGCCAAGACGGGCTGCAGCACAGCAGCAACATCACAAACAAATGCGCGTAGTTCGTCCCGTGTGAAGGCATCAGCCGTGAAGCCGGCCGACATCGATCCATGCTTGTAATCAGTGACGTAGCTGCCAAGCTGAACAACGCTCTTTGGAGACTTCCACAGAACAATGCCGTGACCAATCTCCGACGCCAGAGCACCGAGACTGTCCGGTGAGAACTTCTCTTTCAAGGGCTGGTAGTGCCCGTATCGAGTTGGCGTCAGGCGGGCGCCGCGCGCCATGAACACACGCAGCAGTTCTTCAACATGGGCCGCCTCTCCCAGGCTCGAGGAAGTGAGAGCGGTAAGCCTTAAAGGATGTCTCATCGGTACGGCGCAAACGCTTTGGTCAGTGGGTTCCAAACATAGACATTACCACCTGTGCCCTTCGTCGCAGTCACGACGGAGCTGTAGACTTGGGTGTTTGGCGCAACGACGACATTAAACGGCACGTTGTTCGCATTTGCAATGCTCAGCTGCGCCTGCAACTGCGAGTCCATTGCCTGCACGCCCACGTTCTTAAGGTCCGTGATGCCGGGCAGTATAGGAGCGTTGCCAGGCTGCACCAAGTCTGGCACCGTATTCCTTGGCAGCCCGTTCGGCAGCGTGCCGGGCATCTTCGGACCTGCGTACTTCGACAAGCCCGTTGTTTCGTAGAACAGCGATTCGAACGTCGGGCCCTTGCTCCGCGTAGCGAGCAAGTTGATACGAGTCACCGTCTCCGACAGTCCGGCGAAGCCGACGCGCCCCTCAAGCATCGACACTTCACCGCGCAGTGCCGGGCCAAGGCCCTTGACCGGCATGAACGTCGATGCAAGGAAGACCGCCACATCGACGCCCAGTGACGTACGTGCATAGTCGCGATACGCCTGCGGCGCCAAGACGTCGTTAGCAACGATACCCTTGAAGTTAAAGGCGCCCAGCATCTTCGAGAAGATCGGCACGGTGCCGTTGTTGTCGATCACGTCGCGGAAGTACGCTCCGCCTTCGTGGTTGTAGGCGCGTTGCACGGTATCGCCGACGGCCGACTGCCAGAAGTCAGTGATGTTCACGAGCTGGCCAGGCTTGACCCCGCTGACTCGATCGGCCATGTAGCCCTGAACGTCAGGGCTCTTGTCCAACTGCTGATTGAAGCCCGTGCCCAGGCGATTCTTGATGTCGGCCAACACGTCAGCCTCGCTCATACCGGGCTGCACCAAGTAGACGGCCGACTGCCCCGCGTTGCTGCCGTTGATGCCTATATCCCCCAGCGCCTGGTGGAAGTTGTTGTAGCCGTTGCCATCGGCATCGCCATTCAGGCCGATAAAGGCAGAGGCCAGCGGCAGCGCGCTCGGGTTCGGCACACCGTCCAGGCCCCCGAAGTAGAACCCCAGGGAGCCATTGACACCGCCGGCGAAGATGCGATCACGTACAGCCTTTTCCGAGACCAAGTTGCGCGTACTAGGCGCTGCATCCGACACCACCAAGGGTTGAGAAAGATCCTGGGTGTCAGCGGCGGCATACACCTCCCCTTGTGCTCGAACGCGCCGCAGATTTTCAGCCTCACTGATCGTCGTGCCGTCAACAAGGCGCACGCCCCCGCCGCCACCGTTCGCCGCCTCTGCCAGCGAGTACCCCAACGCATTGCCAAATGCATCAGCAGCAACCTGCACAATCGCAACCTTGCCGCCACGGAACATGGCGGCAGTGGTGCCTGCGGCGAAGCTTTTGAACGCAGTTTTGGCGAAGAACTCCCCCGGGCTCATACTTGCAGGCCGAGTCCCATTGGTCGGCAAGCCAAGTTCGCCTCCGATAGCAGCACCAACGCCCGCACCAGCCGCACTCGCAGCGACCCCTTTCCAGTCGAAAGATTCTTGAAGCCCAGTGGCGACACCGATCCCCTGGGTCACCGTGTTCGCGATGGCAGCATTGGCCATGGCGTTGCCCACCGGGCCCAGGCTCTTGACTGCGAGGCCAGCGTACTCAAGTCCTGCTGGCACATAGGCACTGATGGCGCTGAGGGCCAACTGCTTCCAGCTGAATTCATCGATGGTGTCGGTGGCCAAGCCCGCGAATTGGGCCGCCGCATTTGCGAGGACTGGGCCGATAAAGGGTGTGAGGACCACGGCGATGACCACCATGAGAATCTGCCCCACCACGCCACACCCCTCCCGTCCCGGCGCCGGCAAACTCGGCGCCAGATCCCCCGTGATCTTGCTCGGGTCATACGGCTTGAAGGTGCCTTCGTTGTTGTGGATCGTCCCCACCCGGTTGGGGATGTTCAGCACCTGGCCGACCCGGACATCGCCGTTTGACGACAAGCCGTTGGCTTGCGCGATCAGGTACCACAACGCCGAATCCCCGTAGGCGCCGCGTGAGATGGCCTGCAGCGTGTCGCCAGCCTGCACGATGTACACACCCGGCGCGGGCGTTGGGTTTGTCGGGCTGACCGGAGCGAAGCTGAAGTTGAAGTCGGCGACGTCGGTGAAGTTCGGATAGCCGTTGGAGTCGGTCGGCACGCGCTCGTGCACACCGACTCCGTAGCGCCCCATGACTTCGCCATTGACGATCAACTGGCGCTGTACGTGGCCACCGCGCAGCGTGGACAGAGCGCGCCCCTCCGCGTCGTTGACGAAGGTGCGGCCGTTGCCGGTGAGGTGGTCGTCGTCCACCTCCACCAAGTGGCCATTCGCGTCATAAACTTGCTCGTTCATTCCGCTATTGCCGCCGGCGGAACTGGAAACGATGCCCTGCGCGCCGACGTACCCCTCGAAGCGCTCGAGCGTGGTCGAGTACTTGACCGTCGTGCTGCCTTCATAGGTGAAGACGGTGTAGCCCTTCACGTTGCCCGCATGGTCATAACCTTCCGCCCGGTAGAAGTCGGCCAGCGACCCGCTGATCCCACTTGGCGGCCGGGTCGGATCCCAGCTGATCTCCTGCAGTGCGATGCCGTCGGCGCGCTTCACAGACTGGTGCAGTAGCCGGCCGTTGGCGTCGTAGCGATTGATGCGGACGTCGGGTCGACCCACCTCGCCCGATTCCACAAGCCCGTTCATCTGCGTCAAGTACGCAGTGCTCAGGTTGCCGCCGGACATCAACACGCGATCCGCTGCGTCGTAGCTGCGCTTGTCGATGGTCATGCCATCGCGCTTGACTTCGACCAGCCTGTTGAGCTTGTCATAGGCATAGGTCTCCTCGACCTCCCCCAACACTTGCCGCACCGTCCAAGCGTCGGCGCCCACGCCCCCCAGGTTTCTGACCACCGCATACCCCAGGTAAGTGTCCGAGGTGCGGTTGCCGTTCTTGTCATAGGTGAGACGGTGCGTGCTCTTGTCCATGGTGCCGGCCGCATCGACCGCATCCACCACCTTCTGGCGGTTCATTTCGTCGAACTGGAAAAACCGGGTGGTCTTGTGCAGCACCTCGCCATCCTTACCGGCATAGCGCGCCGTGGTGCTGACGCTGGTTCGATTGCCATTGGCGTCATAGGCCAGTTGCATCCGAACCCGCGCGTCGGAGATGTCGCGCAGCTTTCCCTGTGCGTCGTACGCCAGGCGGTTGTCCTGATGGACCTCCGCTCCCGACACCGTCTTCTCGACGAGGCGACGGCCGCTCAGGTCATAGACGTAGGTGGTGACCTTCACCGCATACCCGGTCTGGGTATCGCGAATTTCCGTCACCTGGCCGGCTGCGTCGTACTTGTACGCCAACTGCTGCTCGCGCGAGTTGGTCTGCTTCAGGAGCTGCCTGGCGTTGTCGTACGTGTACTGGTACTTCGCTCCACCGATGTCGGTGTGAGCCAGCAGCTTGCCGAAGTAGTCGTAGCGCCAGGTGGCCTCATAGCCATTGGCGTCGACCTCGGCGATCTTGTGACCCTGGGCGTCATACGCGGCGTAGGTCTTCTGCCCCATGGGCTGCACCACCTCGATGACATTGCCCAGGAGGTCGTAGCGGTATGTGGTCTTCTGGTTCTCGCCGTTGAAGTGCGCAAGCCTGAGACCCCGGGCGTCGTAGGTCCAGCGCTCCTCGATGTCGCGCGCCTCCGGGTCCAACAACTGCATGTTGGCGTCCACCACGTGGACGGGCGCCCTGCCCTTGTTCACCCCGATCAGGTTGCCGCCCTTGTCGTAGGTAAAGGACTGCACGTTGTCGAGTGCATCCGTCGTGGCCACCTTCTCGCCGAATGCGTTGTAGCGGTGCTTGACCACGCCAAGGTCGGCGTGTTCCTCCCGCACCAGGTTGCCCGATGCGTCGTAGACGGTGGCGTTCACGTAGCCAAGGGCGTCGCGCACGGCCACCTGGCGGCCCAGCTCGTCGTAGTAGATCCGCGTGCTGGGGTTCGAATTCGACTGGATGCCGCCGGCGGTGGGCAGGCGCTGCATCACCATCTGGTTGTTGGCGTTGTACGCATACACCGTCTTCCAGTCCGCGCTGCGGGGGTCGCTGAGTTCCACCACGTTGCCCCAGCGATCCATCTTCTGGTAAACCACCGGCCGCTGCCAGATCCCTCCAGTGTTGTCGGCGGTTTGCACGGTCACGGTGCGGTTCGCCGCGATGGTGAAGGTGCCCGAACCGAACTGGCGCTCCTCCTGTCCCTGCGGCGTGATGCCGAGTCGGTACTCGTAGTTGCCCGCTCCCAGCGTTGCCAGGCCGGCCCACACCGCGCGATCGCCGAAGTCCGTCAGCGTCGCACGGATGTAGTCACCGGTGCTGCCCACGGGCCGGTATTCCAGGTACTCGGCGGACCACCGGTTGCTTGCGGAATCCAGGTCGATCTGGTGTGTGGTGCTGCCGGGCGCCTGCCTGATCACCTCGGTCCACACGCCGATGCCGTTTTTCTTCCAGACGGTGATTTCCGTGATGCTGGCAATCGGCTTCGTGCTCCACGAGAGGGTGACGCCCTGCGCTGCTTCGTGGGACGCGAACACTTCGGAGTCATGCCCCGCAGCGCCGCCCGTACCCAGTTCGGTGGTGCTTGCGGTCAGGTAGTTGATCCGCACCTTGACGTCGCCGCTGCCCAGGACGGTCAGGTTGGTCCAGGTGAGCTTGACCCTGGCGGTGCCTGGCTCGTATCTCCAGCCGGAGTCCATCTCGATAGGGACCGGCTGCCCAGCGTCCTGCACCGTGCTTGTCACCATCATCTGCCGCACCGTCAGGCCGCCCTGCGTCTCCAGCCGCGCCGCATCCGTCTTTTGCACCAGGCGTCCGGCCGCGTCGTACGCGAAGTCGATGCGGCGGTTGAAGGTGTCCCGGTGCGCCTCCTCGGCGCTCGCAACGAGTTGGAGATCGACGTTGCCGCGTGCATCGCCCGGGCTCCGAATCTCGGAGGTCCGATTGCCCTGCGCGTCGTACAGGAAGATCTTGTCGACGCCGTCGCCGGCGTTGGTGCGCCACAGGCGTCCCGCCGCGTCGTAATGGAAGTACTCGGCCAGAGCGCCGTCCGCGAAGCGCGCCACCACCTCGCCGAAGGCGTTGTAGCGCGTCGTCGCGACCCTCTCTTCGACGTTGCTCTGGTCTACCTCCTTGACGCCAGTGCCCTGGGCCTGTGCATAAGTGCCTTCCCATCGCACTTCCCAAGTGGTGCCTTTCAGCTCCCAAACGCGGATCATGCCGATCTTGGCCACCGGGTCCTGGAACACCACCGTCATGCCGGCGGGCGCGTTGGCGGCGCTCCTCTCCTGCGTCACGGTGACGGTTCGGGCGGGATAGTCGGTGATCTTGGGCTCTTCCGACTGAGTGCCCCCTGTCATCGTGAGCGAATAGGCAGGCGTGGTGTAGGTCACCTCTACCCGTACGCGAGCCCCCTGCAACCCGGTCCAGCCCAGTTCCAGTTCACCCCCAGGCGGTGGAGGGGAAATCGGTGTGGTTGCCCAGGGCAGGGTGAGCCAGCGCGCCGTGATTCCTCCATGCACCTGCATCGTCGTGCCCGGGCGACGCACGGAGGTGAGCTGCCCCAGCTTGTCGTACGTGTTCACCTCGTACGTCACCCGGCCCGTCCCGTCTTCCAGCGGCTGCCACTTCTTCGCCACCTTGCCGTAGGCGTCGTACGAGAAGAACTGGTGATGGCCACGTGCGTCGAGTACCTGCACCGCGCGACCGAGATTGTCGTAACGAGTGCGGATCATGCGGTCGGCCAAATCGGCCGCGCCCTCGGTATAGCCTGCCGCATTGGCGGCCGTGGCGCCGTTCGCATGGCGCAGTTCGCGCAGCACGTTTCCATGCGCATCCCGCAGGAAGGTGGTGAGCGGATGCAGCAGGACGGGCTCGATGCCGCCCTCCGGTGTCACCATGCTGGTCAGCGGCTGAAGGACCGCGCTGACGCGGCCGAGCGCGTCGTAGTAGGTCCGCGTGCGGCCGTGCGCGGTGGTGACGGTGACCTGGTTGCCGACCGCATCGTAGTCATACTCCGTCACGACGTCGCCGCGAACCGACGTCCCGTTCCCCTCGGCGCTGTACTCCACGGCACGCCGCCGCTCCAGCACCTTCCGGTTGCCCTTGTCGTATTCGTACTCGGTGGTGCGGTCGTCTGCGCTCGCCGCGCCGCGCGTGTATTCACCCATGCTCCACCCTGCATTGGCCGCGTTGGCGTACTCCTTCAGGGACACCAGGTTGCCGAAGGCGTCATAGGCCTTCTCGGTCACGTATCCCAAGGCATCGACGCTGGCGCGCTCGCGGCCATTGGCGTCGAAGAAGCGGTTGACGGTCGACCAGTTGTCGGTGGCCGCATTGCGCAGCGAGCGCACTTCCACCGCCTCGCCGAAGGCGTTGTAGCCTGTGTCGGTGGTCTTGCGCGCCGATCGCCACAGCACCCCGTCGGTTGCAGTAGGGTCGAAGGTGTCGGCGCTTATTTCCTGCACCCGCGTCACGCGGCCGGCACGGTCGTAGGTGCTGGTGAGGGTGCGGTCGTTCGAGTGGTCGACGCCTGCCAGCGCGCCATCCACGTCTTCTGTCGTCACCGCCTGGTTCGCCCGCGTCACGGACCTCGCTTCCAGGCTGGTGCCCCTTGCGTACCGGGTGAGCACGGCCACTTCGCCGAAGGCATTGCGCTGGTAGCCGGTAACGTAACCCATGGCGTCGACCTCGTAGACGACGCGGCCTGCCGCGTCATAGGTCTTCTGGGTGAGCGATCCGCCAACGTCGATGTTGGCGACCGCGTTGCCGACGGAGTCATAGAAGGTCTGGACCCGCAGTTCCTCTGGCTTTTCGGACGCGGCCACCGAGACGGTCGCGAGCGGGTCGGTGCCCTCGTCGTAGACCTGCGCGCTGCCGTGCGTCACCAGCACCTGCCTGCCGACGGCGTCGTAGCCGTATGTCGTCTTCCGCTCCTCGGGCCTGCCGGCAGCCTCCGTCCGGCTGATCAGGTTGCCGACCTCGTCGTAGGTCATTGTCGTGACGACGTAGGCATCGTCCGAGGAGACGGCCATCTGGCCGGCTTCCATCCGTGCGAGAGTGGTCAGCGGCGACCGCTCCTTCGTCAAGCGCCCCGCAGCGTCGTGGAAGTAGGTCCAGGTATCGCCCTTCTTGTTGGTGAAGGTCTTCTGGTTGGCGGCATCGAAGTACGCAGTGATCTCCTCGAGACCGAATGCGTCGGTTGTCTTGACGAGTCGCCCGACAGCGTCATAGCGGTAGGTTTCCGTCTGGTCTGCATCGCTCTCGACCACGCCCGGCACCAGGATGTCGCCTTCGGCGATGGAAGGTGCTGCGGCATATCGTGTCAACTTGACCAGCAGTCCGTTTGCGTCATGCCAGGTCTGCTGCAGCGCACCCGTCGCATCCAGCTTGAACTTCAGCCGACCTCCCCCGTCGTAGGCAAAGCGCACCGTACGGTCCAGCGCCGCAGATGGTTCGATCAGGCTACGGATGTCAACTTCCGTCTCCCCGCTCCCAACTGCCGGAACGAAGTCGATCGGGTTCGCATACGCAGTGCGGCGAATGACGTTCCCGGCCGCGTCGTACGCCTGTTCGGTCAACGCCCGCATCGCATCGATCTCGAAGACCAGACGGTTGTCCTTGTCGTACGCCCAGTAGGACTTGCGATCGGCGCCGCTGCTCGGGACATCTTCGAAGCCAGCGCCGGCCGGCAGGGGGGTGGCGAACCGCACCTGGCTGACCAGGTTGCCGTTCTTGTCGTAGCCGCGCTGCGTCACTGACTGCATCGGGTCCACGGTGAACCGCAGGCGGCCTTCCGCGTCGTACGCATACCGGGTGACATGTCCGCCGGGGTCGGTGCTGGTCAGCACGTTGCCGGCGTCGTCGTACGTCCACGACTTCGTCAGGTTGAGTCCGCCGTGATCGACGATCTCGCTCTTGCGCCGGCCCAGCGTGTCGTACCCGTAGAGCGTCACGCTCCCGGCCGGGTTGGTCACCTTCAGGACCTGGTCCAGGGGGTTGTAGCTGTAGGTGGTGGTGAGGTTCAGCCCGCCTTCGTCCACCACCTGCGTCGCCACCCGTCCCTTCTGGTCGAACGTGGTGAGCGTGACCACGCTTCCGGGTTCGGTCACGCGCACGCTGCGGTCTTCGTACGCGTACCGAGTGACCAGGTTCAGGCCACCCGGGTTCACGGTCCGCGTCTTCACGCGATCCACCGCGTCGTACTCGTACTCCACCACGTTGCCGTTGGGGTCCGTGGTCTTGTCGACCCGGCCGATCTGGTCGTAGCTGGTGGTGCTGGTCGCGACAGGGCTTGTGGTCTGCACCAAGCGGCCGTCGCGGTCGTAGGAAAACTCGGTCTTCTGCATCAAGCCGTTGAAGCGGCGAGCCACCTCACCATGGCGTGTGCTGTAGGTCGTACTGGAGATGCCCTCAGGCGTGGTCACCGTCACGCTGCGGGCAAGCAGGTCGTAGGAGAACGTGGTGACGTGCCCCATGGGGTCGGTCCTGGTGAGCATGCGGCTGAACGCGTCGTAGCTCGTCTCGCTCTTGGCGCCGATGGCATCGATGTTGGTGACTACTCGACCCAGGCGGTCGTGGTTTCGCGTCCGCGTGTGCCCCAGCGCGTCGATGGTGGCGGTCACGCGGCCGAACGCGTCGTGTTCGACTCTTTCCACGACCTCGACAGGGCCCGGATCCCGCGTGGTCTGCTCCAGCAGGCCCCTGTGGTCGTAACCGTAGGCCTCCACCTGGCTCGGCCTCTCTGCCCCCATGTCCTGGGTGCGGGAGGTAACCTCGCCGAATGCGTTGTGGCTATAGGTGGTCCCGTGTCCGGTGGCACTGGTCAGCGTCTCGACCAGGCCGTCACGGGTGTACTTGTAGCCCACCGTCGCGTCGCCCTCGCTGGCCGCGGCGGCCACCCGATCGACCAGGCCCTGTGTGATCCGTCCACCCTCCAAGCCGAGCGTGTCGATCTGCCCTACGCGTTCGATCTCCTTCTCCAACCGGCCGCGATCGTCGTATACGCGCTCCCGGACCCGTCCGATGGCGTCCACCGTGTACCGCAGGGCACCGTCCTCGTCGTAATAGAAGAGCGTCTTGTGATTCAGGCTGTTGGTGGTGGAAATGCGCCTCCCGGCGTCGTCGTAGGCGTGCGTTGTCGCGTAGGTGGTCCAGATTCCCTCCACCTGCGCTTCGGTCATGGTGCTGAGGATGCGGGCCTCGTTCTCGGGCGACAGTTCGGCCGTCACCCGCCCCAGCAGGTCGTATCGGGCGGCGTGCACGCGGGCTTCGGCGGTGCCCCAGGCGCTGACGGTGGTGGTCAGGTTGCCTGCCGTGTCGTAGCGATAGAGCGTGACCGTTTCCTCGGCGTTGGTCTGGGTCGCCAGGCGCCCAAGCGCGTCGTAAGTGCGGATGGTCTCCGTCCGGGCAGTTCCGGCACTGGCGATGGCCCCGGCCCATGTGGCGATCTCCCCCGCCACGGCCGTTTCGTATCGGAGCGTGCGTGACAGCCGGCCGCTGGCGTCGTACCGGTGCTCGGTGAGATAACGCTCGCCATCCAGCTCCCCGACTCTGCGGCCATGCCCGTCGTAGAAATAGTCCGACTGGCTGTCCTTGGGGTGCTCGGTCGGCACGAGATCGGCCAGCGAACCCGAGGCCCGATGAGCGACGGGCGTTGCGCGCGCATACGCGATGCGTTGCGCGAGTTGGCCCGCGTTGTTGTAGACCAGCTCCGTCAGGTAGCCCTCGGCGTCGAGCGTTCCCCGCAGCAATCCGTCGCGGTCGTAGAAGTGCCGGATGGTCCGGTCATCGTCCGAGATTCCGGGCGGCGGAACCGACGTCAAGTCGGTGCCTGTGATCGCCAAGGTGGTCGCATAGCGGATCTCCCGCACCACGCGTGACGCCCCGTCGTACTGCAGTTCCGTCACCGCTGCTTCGTCGCCCGCGCCCACCGTGGCCGCCGTGCGGACCAGGCGCCCCGCGGCATCGTAGGTATGCCAGGTGCGATGCGAGGCGGCGATCGACTCCGGCCGAAGTCCGGCGAGGGTTGCTGTACCGCTTTCCAGGCTCGAAGTGTCAACCGCGTTGTCGTAGAGCCTGGTCCAGGCGACACGGCCGCTGGAGTCGTAGCCGTACTCCTTCATCGTGCCGTTGGCGTCGATCTCCGCGGCTTTGTGGCCGGCGTTCGTGTAGAGGATCCATTGCTTGCGGCCCGTCGGATCCTCCAGCTCGCGCAGGCGCCCGGCGGCGTCGTACACGTACTTGGTGGTGGCGAGGTTGGCGTTGCCCCCGCCGGATTGCACGGTCTCGATGTGACGGCCAGCCAGGTCGTAGATGCTCGTACTCACCAATCCCGCAAAGGTATGAATCACCTTCTGCTGCGAATCCCGGTAGTCCGTGACGCTGGTCATCCCGAGAGCGTTCGTGACCGTCTCCACGCGCCCGAGGCCGTCGTGCGTGTAGGTCGTGATATCCCCACTGCCGGAGATCGACTGAAGCAGCAGGCCGCCCTGATCCCAGACGAAGGTCTCGGTCGACTTCGTGGCATCGACACCCACGCCGGCGGCACTCACGCTTCCGAACGTGACGCGGGACGCCAGGTTGCCGCGTACGTCGTAGGTCATCTGGATGCGACTGACATTCGCCGCCCCGTGGGCAATCGCCCAGTTCGTCAGTGCGGTTTCGCCCAACGCTGCATGCCCTTGCGGATACAGCCCGCCCAGGTACTCGATCGTGTCCGTTCGCAGTCCGCTTGCGTCGTATCTGTGCTCGGTGACTCGGCCTTCAGCGCTCACCTCGAAGCGCAACTGGCCGCGCACGCTCCCGCTCCAGACCTGGCGCGAAGACACCGGGTCCGAGGCCTGCGCTACGCCAGTGCCGTCGGGATCCGCCACCCGGTACACTGTCTCGACAGTCACCTGGTTCCAGCCGTCGTACTTCCACTTCACGCTGCCGCCGGCACTGTCGGTCTGCAACAGGGCGTTTCCCGTGGCCAGGTCGTACTCCCGGGTGACAACCCGCCCTTCGCCGTCGGTCTGGGTAACGAGGTTTCCCTGAGTGTCGTAGGTGAAGCTGCGGGTAGGCGTCACGCCGCCGGTGCCGGAAGCGGTGATGCGTTCCAGCCGCCCCTGGGAATCCATTGCGTAAACCGTGTTGCGCCCGAGCGGATCGGTGACCACTGTCCTGGAGCCATCGGGCGCGTAGTCGAAGCTGGTCTGCTCTCCGAGCGCGTTGGTCACACTGGCGATCCGCCACGCGCCACCTTCCTCCCGGTATCCGAACGTCTGCTTCGTCCCATCGCTCTGCTGGATGGTCGCCACCCGCTTGCTGACCCCGTCGTAGCTGTACTTGGTCCAGTACACATCGTCGTCGCCGCTCAGGACCGTGCCGGAGGGCGACAAGTCGACCGTCACCTTGGAAAGCCGGCCGGTGTCGTACTCGTACCTGACGGTGGTGGTCTCTTCAGTGCCTTTGACTGTTCGAAGTTCGGTCAACACCCCGCCGACGTAGAAATAGGTCGTGCCCTCACCGTCCGAATTTCGCACCGACGTGAGCTGGCCCGCGCCGTTGTAGCTGTACGCAAGCACCTTCCCGGACGGCTCGCCACTGGCCACGAGCCGATAGGAGTTTCCCGCGTCGTACCTTTGCCAAGCGCCGGTGCTTCCGTTGGTCCAGGTGTACAGCGTGTTCGAGCTGTCCAGCGTGATGGTGTCGTGCGCTCCATCGCCATCGGTGGTGACGTAGTGGCCTTGCGCATCCCATGTGAACCTGGCCACCGCGCCGTCACGGCCTGTGAGCCGGACGATGCTGCCAGCATCCCTCGGAGTCCCTGTCACCTTCAGGGGCTGAAGGAAATAGCCGTTGCTCCAGTTGTCACCGGCCCCGTTGTCATCGTTCAACAGCCCCTGGCTGTTGTACGTCCGGACCGCGGCGACGTCGGCGCCGACGCTCGTCGCGAATGCGTCCTGCCCCTGCACCACCAGGTTTCCATTCGCGACGTTGACGTACACCCCCTGCCCGTTGCGTCCGTGCGCGGCAGAACCGGTGAATTCCTGCGCCCCGAGGGTCCGCAGGGAAGTGAGCTCCAGGCCCAGGCTGTTGCCGCTGACGATGGCTACCATCTGTGTACTCTCGAGTTGCAGGCTCTTGAATACATCCGCGCGGCCCGCCGGAAGTTGAGCGCCCCGGTCGTCGGGGCTCCTTCAGACGGATGAGGGGGCGTTATGCTTGAAAGCCCTGGATCCCCGCCTTCGCGGGGATGACGAGAACGCCCCATGACCCGCTACCCCTCCCCCGAGCTCAAGGACCTGCCCGAAGACATGCGCGCGCGCATCCTGGAGGTGCAGGAGAAAAGCGGCTTCGTACCGAACGTATTCCTCGCACTTGCGCGGCGGCCGGCGGAGTGGCGCGCCTTCTTCGCGTACCACGACGCGCTGATGCTCAAGGAGACGGGCTCGCTGACCAAGGGCGACCGCGAGATGATCGTCACTGCCACGAGCGCGGCCAACAACTGCCTGTACTGCGTGGTGGCGCATGGCGCCATCCTGCGCATCTACGAGAAGAAGCCGCTGGTGGCGGACCAGGTGGCGGTGAACTACCGCAAGGCCGACATCACGCCGCGGCAGCGCGCGATGCTGGACTTCGCGATGAAGGTGTGCCTGCACTCGGACGAGATCGGCGACGCCGACTTCGCGGCGCTGCAGGCGCACGGCTTCGACGACGAGGACGCCTGGGACATCGCCGCCATCACTGCATTCTTCGGGCTGTCGAACCGGATGGCGAGCTTCTCGAACATGATGCCGAACCCGGAGTTTTATCTGATGGGGCGGGTGCCGAGGGAGAAGAAGTAGCGCTTGACAGGTGGCGGGGTCGCCTGCGGCGAACCCGCCCTACGCGGCACCGCCCGTAGGTCGGGTTGCGCGAAGCGCACCCCGACAACAATCGTCAGCTGACCAACGCCCTGAACCACTCCGGCATCGGCACCGACTTCTGCTTCGGGAAGTCCACCCACACCGTCGTCGCGCCGCCGCTCGCATAGATCACGCCCTCCTCGCCCACCCGCTCGATCGTCGCCCAGCTCTCGAAACTGCTGCGGCCGGGGTCGCTGGCATACATCTTCACCAGGATGTCGCCCGGATATTCCAGCTGCTTGTGGAAGTTGCAGAAGGCATTGACGATCACCGGCCCCTCGCCCTGCGGGTTGACCTGGCAGCCGACGGTGCCGAACCATTCGATGCGCGCGATCTCCAGGTAGCGGAAATACAGCGTGTTGTTGACGTGGCCCATAGCGTCCATGTCGCCCCAGCGAATGGGCATGCGCGTGGTGTGGACCAGCTTCTTGGTGGCAGGGAGTTCGAGCTTCATCTATGCGCCTTGATGGAGGCAAGGATACCCAAGGTGAACAGGACCACCGCCGCGGCCTGCCACGCGGTGGGCCAGCGGGCGTCCCAGGCGAAGGAGTAGGCCAGCGCGAACAGGGTTTCGCTCACGATCAGCTGTCCGCACAGGCTGGCGCTCAGGCGGCGGCTCGCCACGTTCCAGAGGATGGTGGCCAGCCACGCGGAGCCGGCGCCGGTGGCGAGCACCAGCGCCAGGAACAGCGGCGCTTCGGGGTGCGCACGCAAGGCTGGCCAAGGAGAGCCTGCCACGGCCCATAGCACCAGCGCGCCGGCGCCGGTCGCCAGCCCGAGCCAGTTGGCCCAGTCGGTCACCCGCACCTCGGGGTGGCGCTTGAGCCAGGCGGAGTTGAGCAGGGCGAAGGCGGTCCAGCAGGCCAGGGAGGCGCAGGCCCAGAGGACGCCGCGCCAGAAATGGGGGTGCTCGGGGAGCCCCCACCCCGGCCCTCCCCCAGAGGGGGAGGGAGGAAGACCGGGGGATGGAGATAGGCCCGGAGACATCATCAGCAGGAGGCCGAGCGCCGTGAGCACGATGCCCGGCACCAGCGCGCCCCAGCGCAAATGCCCCGGCTTGCCGAGCAGCATCACCCAGAGGGGGATGGTGCCGATGACGAGGCTGGGCACTTCGGTGCCGGCGTCGCGGATCGCGAACACGAGCAACAGGTAATAGCCGGTGAATCCCAGCAGGCTCAGGCCTGCCGCCGCCAGCGCCTGCGACGCATTGGGGAAAGGCCGCCGCGCCAGCACGCACACCAGCAGGGACACCAGCCCGTAGACGACGAAGCGGCCGGCCGCCACGTCCACGGCCCCATAGCCCTGCGCCATGCGCGGCGCGACGAACACCAGGCCCCACAGCGC
>JAJTCN010000050.1 GCA_021323335.1 Ramlibacter sp. | reverse complement strand
TCGGCCTCGATCTCCACCCGATACCCCGGGCCGATGAGGGCCGCCACCTGCAGCATGGTGTTGGCCGGCCGGATGTCGGCGAAGGCGCGCCCATGCGCGCGTGCCACCGCTTCCCAGTCGTTGACGTCGCTCAGGTAGACGCGGGTGCGCACCACGTCTTCCAGGCTGCCGCCCAGGCTGCGCAGGCTGGCCGCGATCTTGTCGATGATGTAGGTCGTCTGCGCTCCGGCATCCGACGCCGCCACCACGCCCGCGCTGCCGTGCGTGGCCGTGGTGCCGGAGACGTCGATGCGGTTGCCATGCCGCACCGCGCGCGCATAGCCGGCGAGCGGCTCCCACACGCTGCCGCTGTCGACGCGGGTGCGCCCGGGACGGCCCGGCACCGGCTCGGCGCGCCAGACCGGGGGCAGGGCGTCCAGATGGTGGCTCAGGTCGCCGGAGGCGGTGAGGAAGGGCGGCTTGCGGTACTCGTCGCCGCAGTCGCCGGGCAGCATCCGCGTTTGCGCGAAGGCTTCTGACAGCCATCCACGGTCTTCATCATCCAGCTTGAACGAAAACAGCGCCTGGTTGTCCGCGCGATGCTCCGACTCGCCCAGCCGCGCGCCGACGATCACCGCGGCCACCGCGGGCTGCTCCAGCACCCAGCGCGTGGCCACGTTGGCGATGGACACGCGATGCTTCTTCGCGATGCGATCCGCCGCCCGCAGCACCGCCTGCAAGGCATTCCAGCCGCCGGCCGCGTCGATGAAGCGCCGGTACTTCATCTTGCTCCAGTCGGCCACGTGCTCCGGCTCGGGCACGCCGAGCCAGCGCTCCGAGAGGAAGCCGCCGCCCAGCGTGCCGTAGGCCAGCAGGCGCACGCCGCGCTCCAGGCACAGCGCCGACATGTCGCCCAGCGCACGCCGGTCCAGCAGCGAGATGCAGACCTGGTTGGTGGCCACGGGGATGCCGTGCGACAGCAGCACGCGCAGGTGCGCCGTATCGAAGTTGGTCAGCCCCAGGTGGCCGATGGCGCCCTCCTGCCGCAGCTTCGCCAGCTCGCCCATCGCATCCAGGTACTGTGGATGCTCGAAGGTCCACCAGTGGAACTGCATCAGGTCGATTCGCCCGGTCTGCATGCGCTCGCGCGCCAAGTCGACCGCAGCCCGCACCGCCTGAGGCGTCATCGCCCCCGGCTGCGGGCACCACTTGGTGAAGGCCTGCAGCGGCACGCCGCGCGCCTTGGCCTCGCCAGCGATCACCTCCGAGGACCCGTAGTGGTCCGCCATGTCGAAGGCGGTGAAGCCCTCGGCCGCGTAAGCGCCCATCGCGCCGGCGCCCGCGACCGGGTCGAGCAGCTTGCCACCGCGCTCCATGTCCGCCACCTGCCACAGGCCGGTGACGATGCGCGGGATCACGAGCCCCGGCGCGAGCTCCGTCGTTTCGATCATCGACGGTCGCTCAGCGCGGCAGGCGGGCCTGCACGCCCTGCACTTCCTCGGCGCTCATCTGGCCGGTGGTGGTGACCTCGCCGTTGACGATGCGCCACAGGCGGAACGGGCCGACGATGTCGCCGTTCTTGTCGAAGTCCACCGCGCCGATCACGCCGACGTAGCGGACCGGCTTGCGTTCGCGAATCAGCTGCATGGCGCGCGCGAAGCCCTCGGGGCCCGCATGCACCACCTCGCCGCCGGGCTTGGTGACGTCGCGGATGGCGTCGCGGATGGCGGCCGCCTCGAACTTGCCGGCCTTGGCGATCGCCAGGCCGACGATGGCGGCGGCGTCGTAGGCGCGATCCGCGGCCGGCGCGTTGGCGTCGAAGCCGCCGCTCATGGCGGGGTAGGCGCGGCCGAAGTAGTCGGTGCTGGGGCTGCGCGCGGTGCCGGACGAGGTGCCGAAGGCGTTGCCCAGGTACTGCGGGCCCACGCCCTTGATCAGGTCGGCGGAGTTCATGCCGTCGTTCATCAGGAAGCGCTGCGCGCCGCCCTGCTGGATCCAGGTGCGCAGGATGGTGGTGCCGTCACCCGGATAGCCGATCAGGTACAGCGCCTTCGGTTCGCCGTTCAGCGCGCGCGTCACTTCGGCGGCGTACGAAGGCTGGCTCTGGTTGTAGGGCGTGACGCTGGTCACCTTGCCGCCGAGCGCCTCGTAGGCCTTGCGGAACTCCGCCAGCATGTTGACGCCGAAGTCGTTGTTGACGTGGATCACGGCCAGCTCGCGCATGCCCTGGTCCAGCGCGTACTTCGCCGCCGCCGTGCCCTGCAGCGCGTCGGACGTGATGGTGCGGAAGAACCAGCCCTTGGTCTGGCCTTCGGCCGCCATCTTGGTGAGGGTGGGCGAGGTGGAGGCCGGCGAAACCTGCACCACGCCGGCCGGCGCCGTCACCGAGGTCACGATCGGGATCGAGACCGAGGAGATGATGCCGCCGATGATCACCGGGGTCTTGCGCAGGTCCACCAGCTGGCGCGCCTGGTCCACCGCCACCGCGCCCTGGCTCTGGGCGTCGCGCACCTCGTGCACCAGCTGGCAGCCGGCGATGCCGCCCGCGCCTGCCGCGGCATTGAGGTCACGGAAAGCCAGCTCCACCGACTTCGACGCGGCCTGGCCGAAGCGGCCGGCCGGCCCGGTGAGCGAAACCACCATGCCCACGTTGTGGCGGCACGACGGCGCCTGGGCGAAGGCGGGCAGGGCGGTGGCCGAGGCGAGGGCCAGCACGGCGAGCGAGAGCGAGGTTTTGCGCATGGAAATCTCCTGGGGTTGGTTCAGGTCTTGTTGAGGTTGTACTTCATGATGCGGCCGTGGCGCCCCTGGCGGTCCCGTTCCAGCGCATAGGTGTCGCCCTGCGGGCCGGGGCATTCGGCCAGCAGGCCGTCGATGGCGCGGCGGTCGGCGTCGTCGAGGCGGAAGGTGAAGACCTGCAGTTGCTCGGGCAGGTGGGCGGCGTAGCGGGCGCCGACGATGGCCGCCGCCACGTGCGGCTGGTCCAGCACCCAGCGGGTGGCCACCGCCGACAGGCCGACGCCGTGCTGGTCGCCGATGCGCTTCAAAATTTGTAGCAGGCGCTGGAAGGCGGCCCAGCCGCCGAAGTCGTCGATCACCAGCTTGTACTTGATCAGCGAGCGGTTGGACAGCTCGGTCGGCTCCGGCGCGCCCAGCCACTTCTCCGTGATGAAGCCGCCGGCGATGGTGCCGTAGCAAAGCAGCTTCACCGGCGTGCGGGCGCACAGGGCGCTCAGCGCGCCGGCGGGGCGGCGATCGAGCAGCGAGTACTGCACCTGCATGCTCACCAGCGGCACCCCGGCGTCGAGCATCGCCTGGGTGTTGGGCGTGTCGAAGTTGGTGCCGCCGACGTGGCGGATCGTGCCCTCGCGCTGCAGTTGCGCCAGCAGGCCGGCCACCTTCAGCATGCCGTCCACCTCGTAGTCCCACCAGTGGAACTGCACCAGGTCCAGCGCGTCGGCGTGCAGCCGCTCGCGCGAGCGGGCGTTGATGCGGCGCACGTAGGCTTCGTCCACGCGCGGCAGGTCTTCCAGGTCGGGCACGAACTTGGTGTGCACCTGCAGCGACGGGTCGCGCTTGCGGTATTCGCCGATGGTGGCCTCGACGCCGGTGTAGATGTCGGCGCAGTCGAAGGTGTTGATGCCGGCGGCGACGAACTGCGCCATGTCGGCGATCGCCCGTTCGCGGTCCACCTCGCCGTGGTCGCCGGCCAGTTGCCAGCCGCCGCGGATGATGCGCGGGATGACGTAGCCGGGGGCCAGCTCGAAGGTTTCGACGCTCATGACGTGGGCCCCAGAGGAACCGCCGTCACCGCGCCGTGGCTGAAGCGCCGCTTGCCGATGCGGGTGATGCGAAAGCGCGTCGGGCAGTTGGGGTCGGGACAGGCCACTTCGGCGTCCGTCGACATCCAGTCGTTGGGATCGGTGGCGCGCTGCTTGGCGGGCAGCAGCGGCAGCAGCGCGGCCAGCGAATAGATCGAGAAGCCCTGGCCGGGCGGCAGGTGCAGCATCTCGCCGCGCAGCTCGAAGGAGTCGCCGGGCTTCGCGCCGCAGAAGATGCGTGCATCGGGTGGCGCCACCACCTCGACCCGCAGGTCGTGGAGCTCGAAACCGTCGTCGTCCATCCGGTTCACCTTATAAAAGATGCAAGAATAAAGGATGCTCATTCTGGACCAGGTCGTGAAGGCGTTCGGCGGCCACCGGGCCGTGGACGGCGTCTCCTGCACCCTGGAAGCCGGCCGCATCACCGGCCTGATCGGCCCCAACGGCGCCGGCAAGACGACGTTGTTCAACCTGATCGCCGGCGCCCACAAGCCCACTTCGGGCCGCATTTCCCTCGACGGCGAGCCCATTGCGGGCCGGCCCGCCGACCGCATCTTCCGCGCCGGCCTGGCCCGCACCTTCCAGATCCCGCGGCCCTTCGCCGCCATGTCGGTGCTGGAAAACGTGATGCTGGCGCCGCGCGGGCAAATGGGCGAGAGCTTCTGGCGCAATTGGTTCACGCCGGGCGCGGTGGGCCGGCAGGAGCGCGAGGTGCGCGAGCGGGCCATGCACTGGCTGGACTTCGTCGGCCTGGCCAGGCTGGCCAGCGAGCCGGCCCGGGTGCTCTCCGGCGGCCAGCGCAAGTTGCTGGAACTGGCCCGGGTGATGGTGGCCGAGCCCAAGCTGGTGCTGCTGGACGAGCCGGGCGCCGGCGTCAACCCGGCGCTGCTGGACACCATCGTCGACCGCATCGCGGTGCTGCACAAGCAAGGGACCAGTTTCCTGATCATCGAGCACAACATGGACATGGTGGCATCGCTCTGCAACCCGGTGCTGGTGATGGCGCAGGGCAAGCTGCTGGTGCAGGGCGCGCCCGGCGAAGTGCTGGCGAATCCGCTGGTGCGCGAGGCCTACCTGGGCACGGCCGAAGCATGAGCGCATCGCTGAGAGTCGAGGCCCTCGAGGCCGGGTACGAGCCTGGGCTGCCGATCGTGCGGGGCGCCAACCTCACGGTGGCCGCCGGCGAGATCCTCGCCATCCTCGGCCCCAACGGCGCCGGCAAGTCGACGCTGGTGAAGGCCGTCGCCGGCCTGGTGCCGGTGAGCGCCGGCAAGGTGTGGCTGGGCGAGCAGGAGATCACCCGCGTGGCCGCCCACAAGCTCGGCGCGCTGGGCCTCGGCTTCGTGCCGCAGACCGAGAACGTGTTCACCAACCTGAGCGTGGCCGAGAACCTGGAGCTGGCCGCCGCCCTGCAGAAGGTGCCGGCGAAGACCCGGCTGCCGGCGCTGTACGAGCTGTTCCCGGACCTGGCGCGGCAACGCAAGCTGCTGGCCGCGCGCCTGTCGGGCGGGCAGCGGCAGATGCTGGCGATGGCGCGCGCGCTGGTGCGCATGCCGCAGGTGCTGATGCTGGACGAGCCCTCGGCCGGCCTCTCGCCGCGGCTGGTGGCCGAGGTGTTCGCCAAGCTGCGCGAGATCCGCGCCGGCGGCGTCACCATCGTGCTGGTGGAGCAGAACGTGAAGGCGGCGCTGGCCATCGCCGACCGCGCCGCGGTGCTGGTGGAAGGCCGCGAGCGCGTGGTGGCGCCGGCCGCCGAACTGGCGCGCGACGAGCGCATCGCCGAGCTCTATCTCGGCCGCCACGTGGAGGCGAGCGCGCCATGATCCTGCAGATGCTGGCCGACGGCTTCATCGCCGGCTCGGTGATCGCGCTCGGCGCCATCGGCGTCACGCTGACCTTCTCCATCCTGCGCTTCTCCAACTTCGGCCACGGCGAGCTGCTGGCCTGGGGCGCCTACATCGCACTGTCGGCGGTGGGCTGGTTCGCCGCGGTCAACGCCACGCCTTGGGCGCCCTTCACCTTCGGCTGGCCGCTGGTGGTGGCGCTGATGCTGGCCATGGCGGGCAGCGCGCTGCTGGCGCTGTTGCTGGACTTCCTGCTGTTCAAGCGGCTGCGCGCGCAGGGCGCCATCACGCTGGTGATCGCCAGCTTCGGAGCGGCGCTGGCGATGCGCAACCTGCTGTTCTTCTTCTATGGCGGCGTGCCGCAGTACTACTCGCAGGAGCTGCAGATCGCGCTGCCGTTGCTGCCCCGCAGCGTCTACGGCGGGCTGCGCGTGACGCCCGACCAGCTGCTGGTGCTGGTGCTGACGCTGACCTCGGTGATCGCGCTGCACCTGTTCCTGAGCCGCAGCACGCTGGGCCGGGCGATGCGCGCGGCGTCGCTGAACCCGCAGCTGGCGCGCGTGAGCGGCATCGACCCCGAGCACGTGATGCGCGCCACCTGGGTGCTGGGCGGCATGCTGGCCGCCGTGGCGGGCGTGTTCGCGGGCCTCACCGTGCAGATCCGTCCCACCATGGGGCTGGACCTGCTGCTGCCGCTGTTCGCCGCCGCCATCCTGGGTGGCATAGGCTCGGTGTGGGGCGCGGTGCTGGGCGGGCTGATCATCGGCCTGGCCGAAAGCTTCGCCGTCACGCTGGTGGGCGCCGAGTACCGCGCCGCCGCTTCCTTCGTGGTGCTCATCGCCATCCTGTGGCTGCGGCCGACCGGCCTGTTCGCGGAGAAGACCTGATGCCGGCTTTCGGCGACCTGCTGTCCTACGGCAGCTTCTTCCTGGTGTTCGCCAGCATCTTCGCGGTGATGGTGCTGGGGCTGAACCTGCAGTGGGGCTACACCGGGCTGTTCAATGTCGGCGTGGCCGGCTTCGTAGCGATCGGCGCGTACACCTCGGCGCTGTTGACGACACCCGCCGCGGCAGGACGCGTTGGCGGGCTCGGCTGGCCGATCGTCGCCGGTTGCCTGGCCGCGATGGCGACCTCCGGCATCGCCGGCCTCATCGTCGGCACCGCGGCGCTGCGCTTGCGACACGACTACCTGGCCATCACCACCTTCGGCATCGCGGTGGTGGTGCAGCTGGTGGCGCTCAACGCACAGTGGCTCACCGGCGGCCCGTTCGGCGTGCAGTTCATCCCCAAGCCCTGGCAGGGCACGCTGGGCACTGGCGTGGCGTGGAACCTCGCCTACCTGGCGCTGGTGGCGGGCCTGCTGCTGGTGCTGTACCTGGGGCTGGAGCGGCTGGTGCGCAGCCCCTGGGGCCGCGTGCTGCGCGCGATCCGCGAGGACGAGGATGCCGCCGCGTCGCTGGGCAAGAGCGCCTTCCGCTTCCGCCTGCAGTCCTTCGTGATCGGCAGCATGCTGATGGGGCTGGGCGGCGCGCTCTACGCGCACTTCGTCGGCTACATCGCGCCGGAGGACTTCCTGCCGATCCTGACCTTCCAGCTGTGGGCGATGCTGATCGTCGGCGGCTCGGGCAACAACCGCGGCGCGATCCTCGGCGCCTATCTCGTGTGGGGCTTCTGGGCGCTGTCCGGCGGCCTGCTGCGCAACCTGGTGCCGCAGGCGGAGCAGGCCCGGGCGGCGTCGCTGCAGGTGGTGCTGATCGGGGTGCTCATCGCGCTGATGCTGCTGTGGCGTCCGCGCGGCTTGATGGGGGAAGCGACCGCGGTGTCGCGGCACGCGGGCAAGGAGTAGCGGGCCGCCGGCGCGTCAGCCGCGGGCCGGCGTTTCGTTGGCGTCCCTGAAGGCGCTGGCGCGCTCCGTCTCGATGGGACGGATGACGAAGTTGAGCCCGCAGGCCAGGCATGGGTTGTCGGCGGCGATGGCAGCGGCTTCGTCCAGGCTGCCGGCGACGATGAACCAGTAGCCGCCGATGACCTCCTTGGCTTCGGAGTACGGGCCGTCCGTGATGCCGGACCTGGAAACCACTTTCCCGCCCGTGGCCAGCCTTTGGCCGGGCTTGAACTTGCCTTCCGCCACGAGCTGCGCATGCCAGGTGTAGAAGGCGTCGATGGCGGCCTGGATCTCCTGCGGCGACTTGTCGCGGTCCCATTGTCCGCGGGAGAGGAGCAGGTATTCGGACTTCGGTGGGTTGTTCGACATGGGCTTGCTCAGGTCTGGGTCATCGGATCACGGGCATGCCATCCGCACCGCCTCGGTTTCGACGCGCACGGTCACGGACGGGGCCACCGGCTCCGCGGGCTGGAACTCGATCGCGGTCTTGAGGCGATCCCCGGCGATGCTGTATTGGTACTCACGGGTCGTCCCGATCAGGCTCGTGCGGAACTGGCCCAGCTTGAAGTGGAGGGTGCAACGCCCGGAGGCGTCTTCGGCTTTCGATCCGCTCTTGTAGTGCTGCACGATGTTCACCGCGCGCCAGCAGCCCAGCAGCGCGGATTCGGGGGCTTCGGCGTGGCTCCACGACGGAACGAGAGCCAGGAAGAGGGCGGATGCAAGTGCGGGAAACTTCATGGAAGACGGGTTGCGGATCAGGTCTCGCTCGTGATGATGGCGGCCAGGTCGGTCACCCCGACGTCGACACCCGCCTGGAACAACAGCGTGGTGGCCTGGCCGCGGTGATGCGTCTGGTGGTTGAAGTAGTGCTGGAGCAGGGGGCCGAGGGGCTTGGCCTGCGCCTTCCCGGCGGTCGTGGTGTAGCGCAGGGTGGCGGCAAGCTGGGCCTCCGTCACGCGGCCGGCGAACTCGGTGATCACCGCGTCCACGTCGTCCCGGTACGCCCGCAGCTGCTCCAGGGATTGCGCGAGGCGCTCGGTCAGCGAGCCGGGCCGCGGAAAGGCGCCCATGCGGTCCTTCAACCAGTCCAGGCCGGGAAGCGTGGCGAACCGATGCAGCCAGATCGTGTCCGCCACGGCGATGTGGTTGAGCGTGTCGAACAGCGACCCGAAGAAGGCCCCGCGGTCCTCGAACAGCTGCGGCTCGGTGAGCCTGGCGGCAGCGTCATACAGCCGGGTGTTCATCCAGCGGTTGTATTCCGCCATGAGGATGCAGGAGGAGGGGGTCATCACAAGGTCGCGAACGGGTGCATCATGCTACCGGTACGGGAAGGCATTCCATGACCTCCACGGCTTCACCCGGGAAGATCGAGAAATGGGGGTGATTCTCGAACAGCCTGGCAGCGGCCTCGTGCGATTCGGCGGACACCACGACGTAGCCACAGATGTTGTTCTGTGCGCCCGCTATGCCGTTGCCGGACACGCGCCTCGTCTTGCCGACCGGACCACCCGCAACGACGATCTGTTTCCGGTGCGACTCCATCCAGGCGTGCCAGGCCTGCATGCCGGCCTGGATGCGCTCGTTCCGCGCTGATTCGCTCAGGGCGTTCCAGCCGGACTTTTCGCTCGCTTCGGCAGTACCTGTGTAGACGGCAAGAAAGTTCTTCATGGTTGTTCCTCGTTCATGGGACGCAGGCCTTGCATTCCGGACGGAGATGCAAGCTGCCTCCCACGACGAACGAAGCCGTTCGAAATCGACACGGACACGTGTTTTTACAGTTCCAGGCGCCGAGCCGCGTCGCGGATGGCATCCGCATCCAGGAATTCACGGTTCACCGGCCATTGTTCGACGGAAGAATTGAAAAACAGGGCCAGCCCGATCAGGAGACCGCCGACCGTGCCCAGGACGACGAACCACAGGCCCGCGGCTTCGCTGCCGCCCCACGCCGCGAACAGCGACCAGGTGAGGACCATGGCGCCCAGCACGCCGCACGCCTGGCCGAGGCGGCGGTACTTGCGCAAGTGGGCCTCCTCGTCCTCCAGCGCACGGGCGAGACCCCGCACCATCCTTGCCCGGAATCGATCGGCCCTGGACATGCTTCAGACATCCACGGGATAGCCAAGCTCGACATCGCACAGGGCCTGGCCGCCGCGCACGCCGAAGTTCTCTGCCGGCATCTCATGCACCCGGATCAGCACGCACACCCGGGGGATGCCAAAGGTTTCGAGCCGCTCGACCAGCGAGCGGTACAGGCGCCGCTTGGCCTCCACGGAGCGCCCGGGAAGCAGGAAGATGCTGACGTTGGTGACGCGCTCCGGATCGGGGCAATCGGTGCGGCCGATGAAGCGGTGGGGGGCATGCACCACCAGGGCGACGTTCCGGTGCACCGGCGAGATTTCGAAGGCCTCGACGATGGCGGCGTGCACCGCTTCCATGAGCCCCGCTTCTTCCTCGGGCGAGTAGTTGCGGCGGACTTCGATGATGGCGCTGGGCATGCGGCGATTACTGTCGAGTGAGGACGACGTGGGTGGCGAGCGGCGAGCTCTCGTGCCGGGTGCAAGCGTAACCCAAGGCAGGAAGGTTGATTCCTTCGAAAAGTCTTTCGCCCGCGCCAAGCAGCACGGGCGAAATGGCGATGTGCATCTCGTCGATCAGGCGCTGGCGAAGATACTGTTGAATGACGTTGACGCCGCCACCCACGCGAACATCCTTGCCGCCGGCCGCCTTGCGCGCTTGCGCCAGGGCGGACTCGATCCCTTCCGTGACGAAGTGGAAAGTCGTCCCTCCCTCCATCACCAGTGGGGCGCGTGCGTGGTGGGTCAGCACGAACACGGGGACGTGATAGACCGGGTTCTCGCCCCACCAACCGCGCCAGCTCTCGTCCGGCCATGGACCGCGGACCGGCCCGAACATGTTGCGCCCTCTTCGTCGATGCCGGTGGCTCCGCCATCGCGGCCGAACAGGTGCTTCTGGAACGTGCGCGTGGGCAGGGCCCAGCCATGCAAGGAGGTGCCGCCCACGCCAAGCGGATTCTGCAGGTCCTGGTCCGGCCCGGCGCCGAAGCCGTCGAGGGAGATGGTGAAGCTTTCGACGCGGAGTTGGGACATGGGGTTTGTGGAAGGTCAGCGCGCGGAACCGGGCCAATGATCTCCTGCTTCGAACGGAAAGCAGGGCTCACCTGATTCCTGCGCATAACAGTAGTTCAGGCGCAGGCCCGACATGATCGCCCGGACGGCAGGAGGACTGGAGTACACAGAGATGTCCAACAGGGGTTCGTCCGGCTGGCCGAAGAGCGTGATCTCCAACGCGTGATCTTCCCCGTTGAATGGACCGGAGGCCATCAGCATGCCGCTGGACTCCTCCCAGCGAAGACCTGGCAGGACTGCGTCGAGGGCAGATCGGACCTCGTCCCGGTTGCCTAGCGGCTCGCGGTGCTCGCGTTCCCAGGTATGCAAGGGCCCGAGACCCTCGGCGGCGCGGAAGAGGCTGAGGCGAAATGGCACGTCGCGACTCCGATGTGTGTCGGTCATCTTGCCAGCACGGTTGATGCGCTGCAACTCTCGTGTGGATACCCGTCTCCGAATCAGCGCGCGCGGCGGTAGTGCATGGCGACCGCGCCACATCGGAGCGGCTTGGCCGAGATCAACTCGAGTCGTCGCGTGCTGGGGAGCCCGCCCTCGAACAGGGTCGGGCCGTGGCCGGCGATCCTGGGGTGGACGAGAAACCTGTACTCGTCGATCAGGTCCAGCCGGTCCAGCTCGGTCGCGAGCTTGCCGCTACCGAGGAGCACGCCGTCCGGGGTCGCGTCCTTGAGTTTCTGTACGCCCGTCCGCAGATCGCCGGAGATGTGGTGGCTGCGGGTCCACGGGAAGTCCTTTCGAGTCGAGGACACCACGTACTTCGGCTTGGCCTCCAGCTTGGCCGCCCACTCGCGCATCGCCGGCGGCGCCTGCACGTCGCCGCGGGCGACCGCTGGCCAGTAGCTCTCCATCATCTCGTAGGTGACGCGGCCCCACAGCATCACCCCGGCCTCGTCCATGAGGCGGGTGAAGAAGGCGTGGGTCTCGTCGTCGGCGATGCCTTCCTGGTGGTCGACGCAGCCGTCCAGGGTGACGTTGATGCTGAAGGTCAGGAGTCCCATGGCGTCAACCTTCCGGAATCGCGCATCAGGGTTGCGGCCGCCGGGGTGACGTGGATGGGGTCGCGAGGATCTGCGGCAATGCAAGGCTCAAGGCAGCGTTCAAGTCGCTGTCCTGCAGGCGCCGGAACTCGGACACATACCCCCAGTACACCAGCCGGCCCTTCTCGTAGGCGAGCAGGTACAGATCCGTCTGCAGCCCGTTGTTCATGTGGAATCGGTGGAACTCGAACGCGCGCCCACCTCCCGAGCCCGTGTGCACCGAAAGCGGAGGCTGTTGCAGTCGCGCAGTGACCGCCTCGGCGGACATTCCCTTGTCCAGGGCGGCCAGTTGGGCGTGATGAATCTGGGGGCCGGCACAGCCAACCATGGCCGCGACGGCGGTGACGATCAGGCTTCTTGCGATCACTTCTTCTTCTCGGTCAATGCAACTTCCAGCCGCGTCTTGAGCGCAGGCATGATCGAGCTGACGCGCGCATCCGGATCCTTGCTCAGTTCTTCAATCGTGCCCCATGCATGCATGATGCGCGATGGCAGGCGCTGCACGATCAAGTACGGGACGGTCACCGGCACCTGGTAGAACACGGGAAGGCAGAACGTGGTGCACACCACGGTCATCTCCTGGCGCGAGCCGGTCTGCAGCATGTAGTGGCGAACCAGGAATGGGGTGTCGCCGGCGGTGAACTCGAACTGTGCAGTCGGCGTCGCCTTTCCGAGTGTCTGTTCCACCGCAGCGGCATCCGAGTCGCGGGTGATCGCGTCAAGTTGGCCGCGTTGCAGCGGCACCGTGGCGGCGCACCCGGCGAGCGTGGCCATCAACGCGACGATGATTGCTTGGTGATGCAGGGACATGCTCCTCCAGGAGTGATTCAGGACCATCTCGAATCTCCGGGCGCAGGCCATGGAGACCCACATGACGCTCGACGGTAGCGTGCCGGTCTTGGCTTGCCAAGTCCCCATTCGGAGGGGCTCCTTCCGGTGAAGGGACGCTGCGGATTCGTCCGCTTCTCGTCACCAGCCGGACAAAGGGCGCGTCAATACAAGCATCGCTTGAAGGGCTCCTGCTGGCTGGACGGCTCTCTTATGGTCTGACCGTCGGCGTTCATCGTTGTGATGCCGGCTGAACACCCCCTCGGCGTGGCTTCGTACAGGATCGAATACTCCTTTCCTTGCAGCGGAACGAAGCTCAGCGTGACGATGCACTCTCGCCCATACGCCAATCCCAATGTGGAATAGCCCAGCTCGACGAGCATGCGCTTGCCAGGCTCGATCTCGATCTCGGATTTGTTCCGGTCCAGGTTCGCTTTGGGGCACGGCGCATCGATGGGAGCAACTTGCACGATGGGCGGACGTGCGGAAGGCATCTTCAGCCTGGCGGGCTCGACACCGCTTGCCGGCGTATAGGAGTAAGTCGCGCAGCCGAAGAGGGCCACTCCGAGCAGTGAGGCAACCAGCAGTTTGTATCGCACTGTCTTCTCCATGATGACTGGGCATGGTCGGGCCGGGCGAGGTTCAAGCAAACCTTGCGTGGCATTCTGGCGGCCCTCCTGCACCGGTGTAAATCGCCCTTTGTTCGCTCCGATGTGAAATCACACAAGCGATGTGGCGCAATAGCGACGCTGTGGATGCTGCCGCTTCACGCGAGGTCGCCCGAGAGGCCAGGCGGAGCGATCCAATGAACACCGAACCGCCATGGGAACCTGAGCGAAGCGAAGACCCGCCCCTAGGCTTCCCGTGTCAAGGGAAGCTGCGAGCAACCTAATCTCCGCCGCCACCACAGCCACCGCCGCAGCCGCCGTCAGACCCCGAACCGCCGCAACTGCCGCCGCTGCCACTATCCGCTGACGCGGGCTTCTTGAAGCCAGATGGGTCGTACCTCCTGGCATTCGGGATGTTGAGCTTCGAATCCAGCGCAAAGAGAAGCGGCAAACGGGTGGCACTCAGGGGATTGATGTTTTCCTCAAGACAAGCCAAACGCCAAGTGCGCCAAGTCGCCATCTGATCCTTGTCCACGTCGAGCATGGCCGCACCTTCCGGGATGTGGTGAAGGTAGCCTCCAAACGCTTCTTGACAAAAGGCGCGATAGGCGCGCGTGTCCAGAATGAACGCGTGCCACAGGGCGTCCGCAACCTTGGAGGGCATTGCGACGGGATGGCCGCCGGCTCTTAGGTGGATCAGAAAAAACTGGCGCAGCGCGCGGGCCGCAAGCTGGACGTCCTTGAGCTCCAGTTGCGGATAGGACTTCGATAACGCCCGCAGCACACCGCTGGGAAAGACATACGACCGGACATGATGCTCTCGTGCCAGATCACGCCGCCGCACATACTGCGAGAAAGCAAATGCTGCGATCCCTATCAGAGTGACTATGAGCAGGACGAAGCCGGTTTTCATCGAGTGCTATGGCCGAGGATGCTCATTGGGGCGCACTGCCGGTGCTCGGCCGTTTCGTACGACCTGTCAGGCCGAACCAGGATCGGAGGAACACGCACTTCAGGGGAACGTGCGCATCTGCTCAGCAAGTCTTCCGGCATTGGTGACACGGTAGGTAATCGTGTAGCCCGGTTCGATGTATGAGCCGCCGGATGTCACGACAGATCCATCGCTGAATGCTACCGTGTTCGTCTGGCTTCCCTCTCCGCAAACGACGAGTCGCATTGAGACTTCCGGTATTAGCGAGGCGGAGCCGCTCTGCTCGGAGAGAGTGTGAACGAGCTTGCGCCTCACGCCACACGTGGTGAACGTAACGCTGACGGACTCCAAAGCACGTGCAGATTCGTTCTTCACGTCAATGGTGACGATCGGTGCACCCCACCTGGACCCAATCGCCACAACTGCGCCAGCAGCGAATGCACCTAGCAGCAGTGTCGCGAGCAGAAGGCTTAGCAACGCACGTCGCATGTGCAGCCTAACGTCGGAGTTGACCGGAACGCAGCGGCGTTGCGCCGTGAGGCGTCAGCTCACCGGGACGCTTCACGGCGCAATGCCGCTCCCCGCCCGTGTCGAATGACCCGTTAGGCGTCACTTGTTGCCCCCGTGGTGGATGATGAGGCTGGGATGCAGGGCGTCAATTTCGGGCCGGGGTTCAACGTTCTGAACCTCAATCGTGTAGTTGCCCTCAGCGAGCCAAATGAGGCTCAGTACCTGTGTCTTGACTGCGGCCCCATTGTGTCCGCTGCGGCATATGGATGCAATTTCCTGTGCGTAGGCAACCGAACCACTCGGCCTGCTCTTGATAATCGCCTTGAGCCTGAGGGGTTTGCCAAGATGAGTGCGCGCAGAGACAGGAAAGTCGTCAAAGCGTTTCGCTGCCGGCCCAAAACACGGCGTGTCGAACTCACTTCCCACAAGGGTGTCGCTGATGCGTTCCTGCGTGCTCGGGAATGTGAATCTGGCGGACAGGAAGTAGCCTTTCGAGACCGGGACGCTGAACGGCGAAGACAGAACCGTACCGGGGGCCAAAACCGAGATGGGCGTTTCCTTCAGCAACGGGGGAAATGCACACAAGTTGAACAGCCAAAGTGCGATGCCAATCACCGGCTTCTGGCACATGGCATACAGCGTCGCGGTCATGTGGAAGCCTGACGTTGGAGTTGACCGGCGACCTGCAGAGAGAAACGGAGCGAAGCCAAGGACCGCCGCTGGGCGTCCGTGGCGACCGATCTGCTAGACCGGAGGCGGCCGTCCACGGCGCGCGACCTGCGGCCGTTCATGTGCGCGTACTCAACAGACGCCTGTACAAAGGATGGGCGATCCACAGCGACACAGGGCCGAGGATCAGGAGCGACACTCCTACAGAACCGAGATATGAGTTCATGAGCGTGCCCACGACCAGGATGAGCATTGCTTCAACCGTGGCGCAGAAGCCCGCGGTCTGCAAGGCAGCTACCAATTTGGCGTGTGAAGCGACGCTGCTCATCGTGCGGTGTAACGTTGGAGTTGACCGGCACGCAGCGGCATTGCGCCGCGAGGCGTATGCTCCCGCTCACGTCTCGCGGCGCCTTGCCGGTACGTGTCCGTGTCGAACGACCAGTTAGACCTCATTCGTACCAGCTACTTGTATCCACCTTGAAGTTCTCGACCTTTGCATGCCTTCCGAGTGGTCGTTGAAGCTTAACGTGCACCTCGGCAGAGAACGGGAACGAATCACTCCGTACGTCCCCAATGCCGTTCCTGACGTCTGAGGTGGATCCGTACTGCAATTCAACTTCTACTGATCCCTCCGCTCGAACGGTAAGGAGATCAGGTCCAATATCGAGAACTTCAGACGAGTCGACGTAGATTCCCTCAATTAAGTGGTGCGTCGCCAGCTCATCCAACTCGTTAATCGTTTCCGAGATGGCCTCCGTGAGAAGGTGATCATCGATTGCCTCAGAGAGGCTGGCAAGAACAGTTGTTCTGCATTCAGCGACGTTCTCCAGTAGCGACTTGCCAGCCTCGAGGCATTCCTCGGCGAGTGCCTCCGCCTTTCGTGCCGGGAGATCAAAGGTCTTGGGGCCGATGTGAGTGAAGCTGTTCAGCAGCTCGATCGCACCCGAGAGCTGCGACAAAACCGGAGGAACATCAACCCCAAGTTGTCTCTGAACGAAGAAATCAGAGAGCCCGCCCTGAATCATGTACTTGGCCCGCTGAGTTCGAGTGATTCGGCCGTTTGCCTTAGGATCAGGTTTGTACCAAGAGCACTCTTTCACCGACGTGTCAGGCGCAAGTCTATGGAACACATGACGCAACAGCTCGCGCAACGCGTACGCAAAGTTGTTGAAGCGTAAAGGCCCTGGAACCTCTAAATTTAAGAAGCAAGCGTGCACCAGCTTGCGCTCAAACCCCTCTTGAGCAATCAATTCAAGTTGCGGCTGGTACTTTGTTCTTAGGTGAGCAACAGTTGCCATGAGGTCTAACGTCGGAGTTGACCGGCACGCAGCGGCAATGCGCCGCGAGGCGTACGCTTACCAGCGCGCTTCGCGGCGCAATGCCGCTGCGTGTCCGAGTCGAACGACCTGTTAGACCGCAGACCACGCATACGGCAATAGCTCCAATGAATCCACCCAGTCGGTGACCTTGTAGTCGCGCTGTTCCAATTCTTCCAGAAACGCCCGAAATGAAGGAGCCATCTCCGCGTAGCCTGGCGCGGACCGTGAGAAGAACACAACATGGTCTCCGTCGGGAGGAAACGCATAGAAGTTGCCGAGTATGTCCTGAGCGAACTGCGCTCCGCCCTTGAGTTTTCCGCCCGCCACAGGAGCAAAGAACTCCTTTCGAAAGCCCAAGTCCTCACCTACGTCGCCGAAACCGACGAGCGAGAGCCAAGCCTTCAGATCTTCAGGAAGTGCGCGACCGACGTGACTTTCAGCGGCCGAGAGGTCTGCGGGAGTGGCGGGCGCGTAGGCCTCAAAGACGCGCCGCGACTTGAACCGGCTCTTACGCCGGGCGGCAAGAAGACGCTCAACGAGATCGCGCACTCTGCGGTCTAACGTGAAGGTGACCGGCACGTTGCGGCAAGGCGCCGCGCGGTGCACGATCTCCAACGGCCCCGTGCGGCGCCTTGCCGCAACGTGTCCGTGTCGACCGACAAGTCAGGCAGCACCGCAGCTGCCTTAGCCCAGATACTCGACTTGATACTCACGGTCGGCCGTCCGGGTGACCCGCAGCGTCGCTCCCTCCACCGCGCGAACAGCTTTCAGAAATGCGGCGAATGACCTGCGTGGAGTGAGACGCTGCCCGCTGCTAATGCGAATGTCGGTTTCGTACTCGTCTCCGCCAGCACGAAAGGTCACGGGAGTTCCCCTGTGTCCGTCGCCCGCTCGGTCGCCATAGGAGTCGGCAGGAAAGAACTTGACGTCAGTCGGAGCGAAGTAGATCCGGCCGTTATCGATGCTGGATTGAATCAGCGGAATGTCACGATGGCTCAAATGGGTCCCCGATTACGAGCGGCGCTCATTGTGCGTTCTAACGTAAAGGTGACCGGCACGTTGCAGCAAGAGGCCGCAGAGTGCAGGATCTCCAATGGCACCCTAAGGCGCCTTGCCGCAACGCGTCCGTCTGGGCCGACCTGTCACGGCTCATTCGACTTGTGCACACGCATCTTCTCCGGACGAACAGGTTCGGCGATGCGATACCGTGATAGCAAGTCCGCCAGCGGTGGGCGCATCGCAGCGTCTCGTACCTTCGCTGCGGCTTTGCTGCTAAATGCCAGCCGCCTCGCTTTGCTGGGATCGCCGACGGCCTTTCCCCATAACCGTAGGTAAAGATACTGGTGTAGCTTGAAGTTGTAGGGGGCGGAATCCTTAACAAAAAGCCGCGAGGACTCTACTAGGTCACGCAATTCGGACTCGTTGGCATAGATCAGCAGGATCGCGAAGAGGTATTGGACCTCTACGTGTGTGATCTGCGAGGAAACCAGAGCTCGGTACGTGTCAATGTCTGCGTGCGATGGGCACCGATGCTCAAGGTGCTTCAAGAGAGCTGCGAGGGTGGTCAGGACCCGCCGCTGGTAGGTGACGGTGTACTGCACTACACGGAAGTTCTCGACGATGAAGTAGTCAAGCACCAGTTCCTGATCGGCTGTTCCATGGCCGGCGCGAATGGGACTAAGAATTTCCTCAGGAACGAAGTGAAGCTTTCTCTGCCTAAGCTCCTCTTGCATGTGTCTGATGCACAGTGCCAACGCGTTTAATCCAGCATATTCCTTTCCGCCCCGAACGATAAACACTTCATCGACACTGTCCCTGTAGAACTCCATCAATCTAAACAGAAGGCCTTCGTACTGCGCCATCTCGTCACGACGACGGTTCTCCTGATCGCGGTCCGCTTGGCGTTTAAGGTCCTTAGACTGCTGCGATATTTGCCACTGCTGCATGCCCAGGGTGAGCAGGAGCCCAAGAAAGCCGAATGCTGACACCAGCGCGTTGAAAGCGCCAAAGCTGTCGCCGAACTGGCCTTGATGCTCTAAGGTGCTAACGGAGCCTGGGTAGGGAAGTTCGCCGTTCCACGTGCGCACGTAGGCGATCAGCACGATGCTAGCAACGACCGCCGCTGTGCCCATTAACCACTTCATATTCAAGTCTCCACCCCTCTTCGACTGTATCTCGACCAACCCGCTGCGCTCTCACACGTGACCGGCACGTTGTGGCAAGGGGCCGCGTGGTACACGACTGCGACGCGCCGTGCGGCCCCGCCCCTTCCCGCAAACATGTCTGTGTCGACCGAGAAGTCAAGGCGAAACGCCGGGTCCTACGTTCCAGCCATTGATCGCATCTTGGGTCAACTCAGGACGCCGCCACGCAGCGATGTGTAGGTCTCGATATAGCAGCGGAAGCACTGCGTTCATGGCCATATGCAAGAATTCGTCTCGCAAGATCATGCGACCGCCGTCCACCACCGGCTTCTTGCATATTTTGACGATGTCTGGGTGATCGAAACTGGCGCTCGCTTGGTGCGCAAAAACGTTGCGCACACCGCGTACAGCGTCGATTTGGTCGCGCTCGGCCTTTGTAATGAGACCCATCAGGAATGCAGCGCGCGTCTTGCCAGATAGTGATCCAAACGGTGCATACGGACCGTCAAAGAGTTCAGAGGCGGCCTTCGAGTCGATCAGCACTGCTTCGAGGATCCGACGAAGGCAGACTTCAATATGAGCTGCGATCACGAGGGTGATCCCACGGTCACTTTCTCCTGCCGAGTGCTGCATTACCTTCAGGAGCTCCTCGTTACGCTCCCAATTCACATCTTCGCTCATCCTCAGTGTCTCCTTGCGCCTTAACGTCGCGGTGACCGGAATACAGGGGCATTGCGTCGCAAAAAGTATGCACCCGCGCACGGCTTGCGCGCAATCCCGCTGCACGGCCGTGCCGAACGCCGCTGTTAGAGCTCATCGTGCGTGCTTCGCGAT
The DNA here is from genome assembly GCA_021323335.1 of Ramlibacter sp. GTDB lineage: Bacteria > Pseudomonadota > Gammaproteobacteria > Burkholderiales > Burkholderiaceae_C > Ramlibacter. Next base: position 32,992 of record JAJTCN010000050.1, on the reverse strand, counting down.
GTAGCTGGTTCCAGTGTTGCTGGGCGCTATCCGTCACGACGCGCCTTTCATGAGCAGCAACTCCTTAGCCAACCCTTTCGTTACTTCCCACAACATCATTGCGTCGTCCTGTACGAGCGTGACACCGTGGGATCTTTCTTTCTCAGGATGAACATAATTTCGGTAGTCACGCAACACCACGGCTATGTCCTTCGCCGATCGAGATATCCACATCAGCTCGTGGCCGACGTCAATGTAAGGCGCGAGCGTCCAGTGACGCAGCTCGAGCGCCTTTTTTGTCTTGCCATCAATCGGGGCAGCGGCTGCCGAAAACAGAGCTGACTTGTTCGTCAATCTATTTGCACGTGCCACGAAGAGCGCTTCCAGCAGTCCGCCCATCATGATGGTCGCCGCCAGAGGGGCGCCAGCTCGTAGACACTTGTCGCACTCTTCCCACCGCCGGCTTAAGATGGTGCGCATTGTCACATCGGATGCTAGCGGGCTGAAATCAGGAGGCACGCTGGACGTGCTCGCTTCAGGTATTGCGGTCAACGACGTGGAACGTGCGGCTACGAGGGCTTCCTTCGCCTCCTTTGCTGCTGCAACGTATGTTGTCTTCGACGAATAACGGTCCGTCGCGTCCAAGATGCGTTGGTAAGGCGAGTCTATCGCCGAGAGCAGTTCCGACGAGACCGAGCTTGCCACCCCTGCCCGCCGGTTTCTGAACCAGCTGAGCGCAGTCGCCTTAAGGAAGTCTCGGTGCTCTGAGGCTCCGATCTGGCGCACCTTCAGCTTTGCGAGACGCTTGCGAACTCGGTCGATCTCGGAGATGGCCTCGTCTATATCAGTGGGCAGCACGAGAAATCTGCCTACTTCGACCCGCGCGACTTCTTCGCAACTGCCTTCCGCACGGCCTTTTTGGCCGGAGCCGACGGCTTCCGAGTGTTCTTCCGTCTGGGGGCAGTGATCACGGGATTGCCACCACCGGGCAACGTCATGGCAACAAGGTTCTCACCGACACTGTTTATGCTGTATTCTCCCCGCGCGGCACTGTCTAAGTAACCGGCAGCCTTCGCATTCTTCAACGCGTGTCGAGGGCTGCTCAGACGTTTTGTGCCCGCCAGCCGCGTCGCTTCCTGTAGCAACTCGCTGCCGATCGTGTCGTGGCGGGCTGCCGGAGGAGCTTCGAACTTATAGAAGTACGCCACCGCAGCCGCGAACTGGACGTCGCTCTTCGGCGCCTTCGCGGCTATGAAAGTTTTGATGTCGACTGCGGCACCTGCAGGAGTAGGAGAAGCCGCAGGAGCCGCTGGAGAACTGGCGATCGTACCTGGTGCGGGTGGCGCACTAGGGCTGCTCGAAATCCCCAGACCTTCAGCGACCCAACGCAATACCCGTTGCTGTCTTTCCGTCGGCAGATCTTTAAGTTGGTCGAATATCGCCTTGCCAACGTCGAAATCGTCCGCTTGCGTGTTACTGGTCATACCCGTCCCTCGCGCCACTGTGACTCGTCAGTTCTTGGGCGGCGATCGTGTCGTACATTGACGCAAATTGCAAGCGGCCGATTTGCGCCGAATGCTTTAGCAATACGGAAAGTCGCAGGTGGAGGGATGCTTACGGAACTCGTCCACCGCTTGTGTGGAGCGCGCTCCCTGCCACGTTCTTACTTACTCCCAGCCAGAGGCTCGTGGTACTTGGGTGATACCTATGCAGCACAATCCGGTCCCCAACCTTGCCACTGGTATCCAACGCGAGTATCTGGCTTCGCCGCACAATGACTCGGCACGCTATCAACGAGTTCTAGCAAAAAGGTGACCGGCACGCGTTAGGAAGCGTGCTACGGCTCCGAAAGAGACTCTTCTAGGGCGGAAACAAGGGCGCTGAGAATAGCCACGCTTTCAGAAACAAGCATGCGGTCTCGCGGGCTGCTCGGGTCCTTGCTGCCATGAATGAGATTGCACCTTACTTGATAGAGCACGCCACCCACTGCCGCCAGACGCCCAACGGCAGATTCAGATTTGTTGCGATACAGGGCAGCGCATCGCTGTGACGCCGCGCGAAACTTAGGGTCCCACCCATTCAGGAGCATGTTTCCCGGAGGAACCTCGAGAATTCGATCCACAGAATTCGTGACACTACGCAGCACTCGCAGCGCAGCGCGCTCAGTGAAATTGCGGCGGATCGATGACATTACCCGCGCGCGCTCGCGCTGATCTGGTTCACCACCATACACGGAGTTGAACGCCATCCACAGGCGAGAAAATTCGTTCCAGTCTTCAGGCGAAGCGGTACGAATTCGACGGGAGAGTTCCGCCTGGAGTGCTCGAGATTGCGTGACCACGATCGTGCTGTCTAACGTCGGAGTTGACCGGCGACTGGGAGGCGTGTGCGCGAAGCGCACTGAAGCACCTGGGCGTCCGTGTCGAACGACTTGTTAGCCCTCAACATGCGGAAGTGCCCCCTTAAGAATGAAAAGCCACTTCAAGAACCAAAACTTAAGCGGTCCTGCAGTATGGCCCGATGCATTCAACACGCGCAACTTCGCCGAGCCGCCTCGCGTGAATTTGAACGTGTACACCCGGAAGTGCGAATAGATGTACCCCACCGGCGGCCTGCCAGTGACGCGGAACTTTCTGGGGGTCACGGGAGCAAGAGAACGGTCTGCATCGGTGACCTGAAAATCACACGCGATGGCTCCGCCCTTCGGGTACCGACACGTCATTGGAACCAAGGGTTCCACGGACGTGGCTTCTCTCCCGACGTTCTCAATTTCGACTTCGACTTCACTCGGGCAGTCGTATTGCCCGTTCGGGTGATATGTCTGGCCCAACAACCGAACACGAGGGCGGGCTCGTGCACGCCACCATCCGAGGCCGAGTCCGACCAATCCAGCGATGCCACCGCTGCCCAAGATGATCTTCCATGGGTCGGAAAGGAAGCTTGCAATCCACGCGTTGTCCATTGAGGGCTAACGTTGGAGTTGACCGGCACGCACCGGCAGGGCGCCGCGAGGCGTAAGCTCACCAGCACGCTTCGCGGCGCCCTGCCGGTGCGTGTCCGAGTCGAACGACCTGTTAGGCAGCACGAAGCGTCTCCAATGCCGGAGTGAACAAGTCTTTCTGCTCGAAAATGGTGAATTGATAGCGCTTCTTTCGGAGCGTCTTCCAGAAGGCGTGGACCTCAGCGGCGTCGTACGCCTCACCCCGTGAGACAGCATCGAGCGCACGCAAGAAAGCTTGTTCCGCAGTGGTGTAGGTCGCCTTCGGTGCCCTGGCGTCCTGTGACACACCGAGCATTTCGCATACTCGGTAAGTAATAGCAAAGTCGAAGCGCGACCAGTTCTTGCGATCGATCGGAAAACTTGCAACCTCACGCGCGAGTCCGAGATCCCCTACTCCTAGTCCCAGGACCAGGTAACGATATTGCAGGAAGGGACTGACCGCCCCTTTAAACTCTACGTACCTTGCGACCTCGGTCTGAATCGCTCTACGAAGTTCCATCATGCCCTCGGCGTCGTCACCTGTAGCGAAGCAATAGCTCGCGAGCGCCTCATGGGCGTGACCACGGGCGGCCAACGCCCGCTCTGGATCGCGCCCCTCGCGTTCAGCAGCGTCGCGGAAGCTACGGACGGCGCTCTCCTTAAGGTGATCGAAGGCCATGCTGCCTAACGTCGGAGTTGACCGGCTCGCAACGGCATTGCGCCGCGAGGCGTAGGCTTTGCCAACACGCCTTGCGGCGCAATGCCGTTGCGTGTCCGCGTCGAACGACCTGTTAGGCAGCAACTTGCCCCCACACAGTTCTAATCTCGGCGAGAGAGTCCACGTTGACCGGATCCGTAGGGCCCCAGATGCTTGAGAACGTGATGAAGCGCGCTACGTCGATGATTGTTAGGGCTTGGTCCGGGGTGAACCCGGCCGTCCTTGGCTCGTGCCGCAGATTCACAAGCAGCATTCCAGCTACTCCTTCACTTGGCTCGCGGGCAGCCTGAAGAAGCCACGCCGGTAGGAACGCCCTGTATGCGTCATCGGTGAGCAGCGGGAGTGATCCATCATGGGCTGTTACGAACTCGGCGGGAATCTCAATCCAAGTAGCGTTCTCGAGCATCAGACGCAGGGCCTCGCAGTCGTCGTAACTCCCTAGAGCGATTGGACCGGAAACTCGCCGCTCGGGGAAAGCCTTCCGAATTTGCGCCTCAAGAGCGCGCGCGTCCATCTTGCTGCCTAACGTCGGAGTTGACCGGCACGCAGCGGCATTGCGCCGCGAGGCGTACGCTCACCAGCACGCTTCGCGGCGCAATGCCGCTGCGTGTCCGAGTCGAACGACCTGTTAGAGCGCAGGTGCATGGACTTTCGGCTCCTCACCCGAGAAGACGCTCACACAGTCGTTGATCCCGAGGACGAGGAACTCGCGTGCATCTGTCCGAATGAAGCCCGGGCGGGTTGCCTCCAGATCACGCCAACCGCCCCGACTCACCCGCCACAGCCACCCAGGCTTGTGCACGCCCTGCGCCCAGAACTCCAGGAGGTCGCCCTCGTCCAGAACACGGAACCCTGCCACCTCTCCAAATTCAACGTACGTGGGTGGAACAACCCCGGGGAAGCGCATGGTGAGTCGCAGTGTCCAGAGGTCAAAACTCAGTGCCACCAGCTCCGGGGTGGCGGCGGGTTCAAGGACCAGGGACTCGACTTCCGGCGTATCAACCATGCTGGATTCTGCGCTCTAACGTTGGAGTTGACCGGCGACCAAGGAACAGGAGCCGCGCAGCGGCGGACGCCCTTGGGCGTCCGTGTCGAACGACCGGTTAGCCCGAGCCCTGGTGGAACCCACGGAATAGTGGTGCGCAGAGGGCGGCATAGGACGTAACGGTAGCGTGCCGGCCGTCGATTGCCAACCCCGCATCAGGTGGAGTCGCCCAAATGCAGGCTGCGCCCAACGGGCGCGTGATCTTGGAAAGCCAGCAGCCGACCCCAGAGAAGTGACCAAGCTAGCCAGAGACCTCTGAGCACTTGCAAGATCGAGAGCGCCGAGCTGGTGCCGAGAGGACAACCCGGACACGGGTTCATGCCTCTTGCGGGCTAACGTTGGAGTTGACCGGCGACCGGCGGGCAGGACCGAAGCGGAGCGAAGGACCGCGGCCGGGCGTCCGTGTCGAACGACCTGTTAGAGCTCACGCGCCCCCCTGCTTCTCCGCTCGAAAGCGAGCGTCTAGCTTCGCCCGCTCATCGTCTCGGTCGGCTTGGGTGTATACGTCAACCTTCGCCTTCCCAAAACCGGACGTCACCAGATGAACGTCCTTGGCCAAGGCTTCCATATGTTTCGCAATCTTCAGCAGGGGTGGCTCACCAAGCCGACTGCTTCCCTTCAGCTCGGAGAGATCGACTATGCACGGGTGCTGGTAGGTCGACCCTGTCGCTGAACGATAGCTGCAATCCACAACAAGGCGACTCTCCACCTTGGATTGATCGCCCTCGACCAAGCTTGTCCAGAATGAGAAGTACTGTTCCCCAGGACCAAGGTAGGCCAAACCGTTCTTGAAGGATGAGAGCTTCATAAGGCGATCCAAGAGTTCCTGAGTGCCCGGAAGGGATGTCTCGCCACGAACTGTAAATTGGATGTCGTAAGCCGGCGCCAAGCCGATGTTGCGTATGGAGATGTCCAAGAAGTTGATCCACTCCTCGCTCACGCGGTACGTCACCTGAATCCTGGGCTCCGTCTGCACTTGCCGCATCTGACGGGTTTCTTGTACGAGCTTGGCGGTCAGCCAGGCGTACACAATCGTTGCTATCGTGACGACGCCGGAGAACAAGGCGCTCAGCGCGCCCGAGTTGGTATTCAGGAACTCCAGAAGTTTGGCCATAGGTATCCGTGAGATCTAACGTCGGAGTTGACCGGCGACCGGCGGAGAGGACCGGAGCGAAGCGAAGGGCCGCTGCTGGGCGTCCGTGTCGAACGACCTGTTAGCCGGCATCATTGCTTGTTCTCCAGTGCGTTCATCCGCGGCTTGAGTTCCTCAAATTTGGCGAGCGCCAATTCAGCGCATCGCTTGCCCTCTGCATTCAAAATGGCTGTGAGGTCCGCCTGGCCGACTTCTAGCCTTGCCCGAAATGCAGGCACGCTCTGCTGGATTGCCGCTTTGCCAACCACTCGGCCAAGGAGAGCGTACGTCTCCAGCATTGCGAGGTGGCTGACTGTGCTCGCGTCAGCCTTTGAGATAGCAAGGTTGAAGGAGGCCGGCGCGGACTGGACGAACACCAGAATCGCGGCACATTGAGCAAGCTGCTGGCCGAGCGCGTGATCGTCGTCCTGAGCGGTTGCGGCGGAAGCTAGTATCGCAGCGAGTATTCCTACTATGGCTCTCACGATTCCTCCCGTGCAGGCTAACGTCGGAGTTGACCGGCGACCGGCGGAGAGGGCCGGAGCGAAGCGAAGGACCGACGCTGGGCGTCCGTGTCGAACGACCTGTTAGACCGCATTTCGCTACCTCCTCACCATCCCAGCCGAAAATTCTCGGCGGGAGTTAAACGAACTTTCAGCGTGCATATGGCCTCCGCCAGTTTGGCGGAAACGAATATGCTCTCCAGCTTCCGCAGACGGAACACGTTCAGTTCCGAAGGCACAGGGCCTAGACGCAGCTGCCACACCTTCCGGGGGGAGTCCGAACCTGGGAAGTACTCAATTTCTGAGGCATCTCGATCCAAGGCGTCTAAGCGAGTGAGCAACCGGAAGTACCAGTACGGCTTTGCGTTCTCATGCTCCGCGCTGAATAGCCTGATTGGGTGGAATTCACCCTTGAAGCCGCCGGCCTCAATGAGCACTCCTTTCATGCGCTCCGAAACAAACGGCAGGACTCCGTGGTGGAGGAAGTCGGGGAGATTTGCAACGCGCCGGTTCGCCCGTAGCTCCAATCCGCCAACCTCCTCCCCAATCGGTTCATCGCCCAGCCACCAATGATCGGGAACTCGGAACTGTGCGGAGCCTACCTGGAGGTCACTCTCCAAGTACTCTGCTGGCTGGAGCTCGAAAAATGTAGGCACCGCCTGTCCTGTGCGGTCTAACGTTGGAGTTGACCGGCGCGCAGCGGCATTGCGCCGCGAGGCGTACGCTCACCAGCACGCTTCGCGGCGCAATGCCGCTGCGTGTCCGTGTCGAACGACCAGTTAGCCGTCAGCGTCCGAGCCTCACTGCACATTCTTCACCCGCTCCCATTCAGACTTCAGAATCTTCTGGCTAGTCGTGATCACAGCCTCGATCTCCTCGCCCACGCTCTTTCGACTGGCGTCGACCGCATCGTGCAGTTGATCAATCGCCTTGAGCAGTGAGACGAAGTCCTCCTCGCGCGGATTGGACAGCAGCCTAATCTTCACCCGCAGCTGGGTAGCCAGTGTTCTCGCCGCATGAACCTTGTAGTTCCATTCAACCGTCGCTTCGATGTTGCCCGTGTTGCCCAAGCGTTCGAAGTCGGTCTGAACAGCTCTGCGAAGTTCCTTCAGCTGTACGAGAGACAGCATTACGGAAACGTACTCAGATATCGTGTTCCGAAGCGTATTGATCCAGTCCTGCCGGTTCTTCGAGAGAATCTCGACGCGGCTCTTAGTCGTTTCGATCTCCTGGCTCTTCTTCGCAATGCGGTCCTGAAGGTCGATCGTCTTCTGATAGTTCCTAATCGTGAGCCATGTCGTTCCGAGGACGACGATTGCGGTAATCAGGAAACTGAGAACAGCAAGCCAGTCAGTAGGCGAATCCAAGACAAGCTTTGGAAGCTCCCGGACCGCAATTTCGGACTGAGTTGATGCCGGCACGTTCAAGGTAACCGATGGCGCAGCGGGCACCACCTGAGGCGGCGGGGCGGCACGTGCCTGAACTGCAGTGGTTTGAGCGAGCACAGTTTGCATCTGACGGCTAACGTTGGAGTTGACCGGCACGCAGCGGCATTGCGCCGCGAGGCGTATGCTTGCCTGCACGCCTCGCGGCGCAATGCCGCTGCGTGTCCGCGTCGAACGACCTGTTAGCCATCACGCTCACTGCTTACCCCTTAAACAAGCGGCCGCCGACAAGGCGTTGATCTCCGCACTCAGCTCTCGCTGCGTGTCCCCAGCAGACTTCCCGTCCGGGGTGTGCAAAGTGTCAAATGCAAACTTCGCCCCCACGGAGCCTATCGCGTGAATCGCGTCATGCCGGGAAAGCCCCTCCTGTTGCAGACGCTCGAGTGCACGGCAGCTCGGGCCGTAACCTTGTGCAATCTGATTCTCGACCGCTGCGTGGAAGATGGCATGAGCCTTTGCATCCGGGAGTTTGATGCGAGCGGCCTGGTGGTAGTTCTTCGCCAGTCTGATCCGCTCATGCTCGTCCAACGCCAGCCATTCCTTGGGGTCAGGCGCTGCATCGGGGTCGTAGTGAGTCGCGGACTTCATCGTGACGGCTAACGTCGGAGTTGACCGGCGACCGGGAGGCGCGGGCGCGCAGCGCACGGCAGCACTTGGGCGTCCGCGTCGAACGACTTGTTAGCCCAAGCCGTCGGGTTCGAAGCCAACAACGCCTCCGTGCTCGGACGCGACTTGCCGACTGAATGTTGGGAAGTGAAAGGCGGCATGGGCGGCACTACGGTAGCGCACGGGCCGTGGAATGCCAAGCCCGTAACGACCAGGCGCACTACAAATGCAGGCTGCGCCCAACGGGCGCGTGATGGCCAAAGCGCTGGGTCCGACGATGTGGTCCGGGCCTCAGACTGTGCCCGACGAAGGTTGAAGGGTCGCCAGGCTTCGAAGCCGTGGCATGCGCCCTCCGACAACAACAACGCATCCCCATGCGGGCTAACGAAATGTAGACAGCAGACCGAATCCTGCAACCTCGCACCCGCGGCGTTTTCCAGCCAGTTCATCGGCTCCAACCGATTGATTCCTCAAGCCTTCCCCTCCATCCCGCAGGATAAGAACTCCCCGAAATCCTGATCTGGAACCCCGCAACCTGGAAGCAGGACCCGCGGCAAATGTAAGAGCACGCCCCAAAACCTGCAATCCCGCAATTGCAGAATAACGTCGGGTGCTCTCGTGACGGCAAGTCCTTGTCGCATCGGGAGTTTGTGGCGGCGATGCGGGATATCAGCTCTTGAAAACTGGGAGCTGGAAATCGGCGGGAAGCTGGGGTTCGCGTTGCTCACCGCCAGCCTACGAGGGAGAAATCCAGGAAGACAGAGCGGAACCAAAAAGGGGCCGCCACGGCCCCGCCCACCTACAACGGCCGATTCCGCGCCAACGGCGGATTCCGCGAGAAATACCTCTGGATCCCCCGCACCAGCGCATCCGCCAGCTGCTCCTGGTACTCCGGGCTGCGCAACTTCCCTTCTTCCTCGGGATTGGAGATGAACGCGGTCTCGACAAGCACGCTCGGAATGTCGGGCGCCTGCCGATCTCGCCCAGCAGGGCGCTGCCCAGCTTCATGCTGTCGTTGATCTGCGCGGTGGTGCTCATGTCCAGGATGGCGCGCATGACGTGCGCGTCCTGTACCTTCACGTTCACGCCGCCGATCAGGTCTGCCTTGTTTTCCTTGTCCGCCATCCAGCGCGCCGCGCTGCTGCTGGCCCCGTTTTGGCTGAGGGCGAAGACGCTGGCGCCGCGTGCCGTCGGCGTCATGAAGGCGTCGGCATGGATGCTGACGAACAAGTCCGCCTGCACCCGTCGGGCCTTGTCCACGCGCACGCCCAGCGGCACGAAGAAGTCGCCGTCGCGCGTGAGGAAGGCGCGCATCGGGTTGCCGTTGATGGAGCTGCCGTTGATGCGGTCGCGCAGCAGGTGCGCGATCTTCAGCACCACGTCCTTTTCGCGCGTGCCGCCGGGGCCCACCGCACCGGGATCCTCGCCGCCATGGCCCGGGTCCAGCGCGATGATGATCAGGCGGTCGGTCTTGTTGCCGTTGCCCCGAGGTTGTGGCGGTTGCTCGTTGGCTGGCGGCTTGGGCGGCCGCTGCATCTGCTGCGCGATCAGGTCGCCGATGGGATCAGGCGCAGGGGAGGGCGAGTCGGCCTTGGGCTTTTCCTTCAGCCGTTCCGCGATCAACGCCTCCAGAGGGTCCTCCGGCTTGGGCGAATACAGGTCCACCACCAGCCGGTGCTTGTACGCGGCCACCGGCGACAGGTTGAACAGTTGCGGCAGCAGCTTTGCCACAGCTTGCTGGTGAGCAGGCCGTCCGATTCGATGGTCAGGCGGGTGTAGTCCGGCGCGGGCCACAGGCGCACGGCCACCACGGTGGCGCCGCGCACGATCTGGTGCGCGCCCACCAGCAGCACCAGGCTGCCGGCGCGCAGGAGTTGGCGTCTTTGCATCGTCAAGACAGCAGCTCCGCGCCCAGCGGCGTGTTGGCCTGCAGGCGCACGTTGCGCCGATCTTCCTGGTCGCCCGGCGCGATGTGGATGTCCAGGTCGGCCGGCGGCAGCAGCGCGCCGGCCTTCTCGGGCCATTCGGCCAGCTTCAGGCCGGAGCCGGCGAAGATGTCGCGGAAGCCGGCGTCCTCCCATTCCTTTTCGTCGTCGAAGCGGTAGAAGTCGAAGTGCCAGGCATTCAGGCCGGACAGCTCGTAGGGCTCCACCACCGCATAGGTCGGGCTCTTGATGCGGCCTTGCGCGCCCAGCGCGCGCAGCAGGTGGCGCACCAGCGTGGTCTTGCCGGCGCCCAGGTCGCCATGCAGGGCAATGAAGGCTTCGCCGATGGCCGGGTGCGACGCCAGCCTTTGCGCGAACGCGCGCGTGCCGTCCTCACCCTCCCACACGAGGGGGGAAGAGGGCGTTCCTACAATGGGCGCGTGGCGTTCAACGGCAGTCAGAGCGAAGGTCCTTCCTTGGTGGCCCAGGTCCGCACCTGGGCGCTCGAGCTCGGATTTTCCCAAATCGGCGTGGCCGGCGTGGATCTTTCGAGCGCGGAGCCCGGTTTGCTCGCCTGGCTTGGTAACGGCTTTCATGGTTCCATGGCCTACATGGAGTCCCATGGCGTGCGCCGCGCCCGCCCGGCGGACCTGGTGCCGGGCACCACTTCCGTGATTACCGCACGCATGGACTACCTGGCCGACGTGCCCTTCGGCTGGCAAGGCATCGAGTTCGATCGCCTGCGCCGCCCCGAGGAGGGCATCGTTTCCCTCTATGCGCGGGGGCGGGACTATCACAAGGTGCTGCGTTCGCGCTTGCAGAAGCTGGCCGATCGCATCGCCGCCGCCGTCGGCCCCTTCGGCCATCGCGTCTTTACAGACTCCGCGCCGGTGCTGGAGGTGGAGCTCGCCGCGCGCAGCGGCCAGGGGTGGCGTGGCCGCCACACGCTGGTGCTCAACCGCGAGGGCGGCTCCATGTTCTTCCTCGGCGAAATCTACGTGGATCGTCGCGCCGTACCGGCTGGATGCACGCCGCTGCATTTCTTACCTGACCATCGAACATCACGGCTCCATTCCCGTCGAACTGCGGCCCCTCATGGGCAACCGCATCTACGGCTGCGACGATTGCCAGCTCGTTTGCCCCTGGAACAAGTTCGCCCAGCCGGCGCTAGTGCCGGACTTCGCGCCGCGCGACGCGCTCACCGGCCAGCCGCTGGTGGCGCTGTTCGCCTGGAGCGAAGAGGATTTCCTGCGCCTCACCGAGGGCAGCCCGATCCGACGCATCGGCCATGCCCGGTGGTTGCGGAATATCGCGGTGGCGATGGGGAATGCGCTGGCGAAGCGGGAGGACCCGGAGATTCGCGCCGCCTTGCAGGCGCGGTTGGAGCATCCCGATCCCGTGGTGCGCGAGCATGTGGCGTGGGCGTTGGGCCAGATCACCGGGGTTCCTGGCGTCACCCCGGCCTACGAAGAGAGGCCGAGCCTTCCGTAGGCCGGCGGTGAGCGCGAAGCCGAACCCCGGTGACCGGCCCACCACACCCCCTCCGGTGACCCCGCCTACCGCAACACCCCCAACGCAAACGGCAAGCTCACCATCCCCAGCACCGTCGACAGCGTCACCAACCCCGCCACATACGCCCCGTTGTATCCCATGCGCGAAGCCAGCACGTAGCAACTGGACGCCGTGGGCATCGCCGAGAAGGCGATCAGCACCGTCGCCTGCGCCGCATCCAGCCGGAACGCCCATGCCAGCCCGGCCGCCACCAGCGGCATCAGCAGGTGGCGGATCGTCAGCAGCCCCGCGGCCAGCGCCTTCTGCTGCGCGAGGTGGCCGAACTGCATGCCGGCGCCGGCGGCCATCAGTCCCAGCGGGATGGAGGCGCCACCCACGCGGTTGACCGTGGGCGCGAGCCACTCGGGAATCTGGAATCCCGAGAAGTTGGCCACCAGCCCCAGCGCGGTGGCGATGATCAAGGGGTTGCGAACCAGCGCCCGGCCCAGCCCGGTCTGCGAATGGCGCGCCATCGGCCACACCGCGCCCACGTTGAACAGCGGCACGCACACGCCGATCAGCACGGCGATGAGCAGCAGCCCCTGCGCCCCGAGCAGGCGTTCCGACAAGGCGAGGGCGATGTAGGAGTTGAAGCGGAAGGCCACCTGCGCCGCACCCGCATGCTCGCGCGCGTCGATGTGGCGGCGCAGCCCGGGCAGCCACGGCAGCGCGTAGGCCATCGCGATGCCGCTGACGCCGAGCACCAGGCCGGCCCCCACCAGGCTGGAGGCCGCCACCAGGTCGAGCGGGCTGCGCACGATGGACTGGAACAGCAGCACCGGGAACAGGAAGAAATAGACCAGGCTCTCCACCGGCTCCCAGACGGCGCGGTTCAGTGGCGTGTGGCGGCAGATCAGGTAGCCACAAAGGATCAACCCGAAGTCGGGCAGGAGCAGGTGGACAAAATTCACGCGCCCGAGGATAGCCCACGCCTGCGGACGTCCTGCCGTTCTGCACTAGGATGATGGGTTTGCGCATTTCATCGTTGAAGGAGCTCCCCATGAAAAGACGTGCCTGGATCGCCGCCGCCTCGGGCGTGCTGGCCGCCGTTGCCGCCCCCGCATTCGCGCAGGGCTATCCGAACAAGATCGTCAAGCTGCAGGTGCCGTTCGCGCCCGGCGGCACCACGGACATCATCGCCCGCGTCATTTCCGAACCCTTGGGCAAGAACCTGGGTCAGAACGTGATCGTCGAGAACAAGGCCGGCGGCGGCGGCGTGGTCGGCGCCACCGAAACCGTGCGTGCCACGCCCGACGGCTATCTGCTGGGCGTGGCGACGGTGTCCACCACCGCGGCCAACCCGGCGATCAACCCGAAGATCCCGTACAACCCCACCACGGACTTCACGCCCATCATCAACATCGCGGCCACGCCCAACATCATCGCGGTGCACCCCAGCTTCCCCGCCAAGGACTACAAGGGCTTCATCGCGGAGCTGAAGAAGAACCCGGGCAAGTACTCCTACTCCTCCTCCGGCACGGGCGGCATCGGCCACCTGCAGATGGAGCTGTTCAAGACGATGTCGGGCGCCTTCGTCACGCACATCCCGTACCGCGGCGCGGGCCCGGCCCTGAACGACACGGTGGCCGGCCAGGTGCCGATGATCTTCGACAACCTGCCGTCCGCGCTGCCCTTCATCAAGGACGGCCGCCTGGTCCCCATCGTCGTGGCCGCGCCGCAGCGCCTGAAGGAACTGCCGAACGTGCCCACGTTCAAGGAAGTGGGCCTCGAGCCGGTGAACCGCATGGCCTACTACGGCATCCTCGGCCCCAAGAACCTGCCCAAGGAAGTGGTCGACAAGGTGCATGCCGCCACGGTGAAGTCGCTGCAGGACCCGGCGGTGCGCAAGCGCATCGAGGACACCGGCTCCATCATCATCGGCAACACGCCGGAGCAGTTCGCCGCGCAGATCAAGGCCGAGTACGAGGTGTACAAGAAGGTCGTGGAGTCGGCCAAGCTGAAGCTGGACTGACCGGCCCGCGAGCGTGAGCGACGCGATAGACGCCTTCATCGACGCCCTCTGGCTCGAAGAGGGCCTGTCGCGCAACACGCTCGCCGCCTACCGCCGCGACCTCACGCTGTACGCCAGGTGGCTGGAAGGGCGGGGCCTGCAACTCCCCGCCACCACCGAGGCCGACCTGCACGGCTACTTCGCCGCGCGCCACGCCGGCACCAAGCCCACCACCTCGAACCGCCGCCTCACCGTTTTCAAGCGCTACTTCCGCTGGGCCTTGCGCGAGCGGCTGATCGACGCCGACCCCACACTGCGCCTGCAGTCCGCCAAGCAGCCGATGCGCGTGCCCAAGACCCTGAGCGAGGCGCAGGTGGAGGCCTTGCTGGACGCGCCCGACGTCGCCACGCCGCTGGGCCTGCGCGACCGCACGATGCTGGAGTTGATGTACGCCAGCGGCCTGCGCGTGAGCGAGCTCGTGGGCCTGAAGACTTTCGCGCTGGGCATGAACGAGGGCGTGCTGCGCGTCATGGGCAAGGGCAGCAAGGAAAGGCTGGTTCCCTTCGGCCAGGTGGCGCGGGACTGGATCGTGCGCTACCTCGCCGAGTCGCGCGGCGCCATCCTGGGCGGCCAGCAGACCGAGGACCTGTTCGTCACGGCGCGCGGGCAGGGCATGACGCGGGCGATGTTCTGGGTGATCGTGAAGAAGCACGCCCATGCCGCCGGAATCACCGCCCCGCTGTCGCCGCACACCCTGCGCCACGCCTTCGCCACGCACCTGCTCAATCACGGCGCGGACCTGCGCGCGGTGCAGATGCTGCTGGGGCACGCGGACATTTCGACCACCACCATCTATACGCACGTCGCGCGCGAACGGCTGAAGGTGCTGCACTCGCAGCATCACCCGCGCGGCTGACCTCACATGACCAAGGAAACTCCGATGACAACCCCACTCTCCCGGCGCGCGATGCTGGCTGCGCTCGCCGCCGCCGCACTGCCCGCCCATGCCCAGGCCTGGCCGGCCAAGCCCGTGCGCCTGATCGTTCCCTATCCGCCCGGCGGCGTCAGCGACGTGGTGGCACGGGCGCTCGCCGAGCAGCTGGTCCCGCTGTTCGGCCAGCCCGTCATCGTCGAGAACAAGGCCGGGGCCAGCGCCACCATCGGCATGGACGCGCTCGCCAAGTCGCAGCCGGACGGCTACACGCTGGCGTTCTCGGCCATCAGCCCGCTGGTGCTGAGCCCGGCGATCGGCAAGGTGCCTTACGACCCCGAGCGTGACTTCACCCCGGTGGCCAGCGCGATGATTTCGCCGGTGCTGGTGCTGGCGACGCCGGCCAACCCGGCGCGCGACTTCCGCGACGTGCTGGGGCGGGCCAAGGACGCGCCCAACACCATGCGCTGGGCCACGTCGGGCGCGGCGTCGCTGGGGCACCTGATGCTGGAGCAGCTGCAGGACACGGCCAAGGTGCAGATGGTCCACATCCCCTACAAGGGCGGCGGCCAGCAGATCACCGATGCATTGAGCGGCCAGTTCGAGGTGCTGTCGGTGAATGCCGGGCCCACGGTCAACGAACACATCAAGTCGGGCCGCCTGCGCCCCCTGGCGATCGGTGCGCCCAGGCGGCTGGAGAGCCTGCCGTCCGTGCCGACGCTAGCCGAGCTGGGCTATCCGCGCGCCAACCTGTCGTCACACTTCGGCATCTTCGCGCCGGCCAACCTGCCGCAGCGGCTGCTGGCGCGCCTGAACACCGACATCAACAACGCGCTGAACACCCCGGCGGTGCGCACGCGCCTGCTGGCCAGCGACAACGTGCCCACCGGCGGCACCGCGCGGGAATTCGCGCTCCAGATCGCCGCCGAGGCGGACAGCACGCTGCGCATCGTGCGCGCGGTCGGCATCAAGGCGGATTAGCAGCCGCCGCAACGGCTGTTCCTCCCTCTCCCTCTGGGAGAGGGTTGGGGTGAGGGCGCGGCCCGTACGCGGGAACCCGCATTGACGCATTTGTGCAAATGGATATGATGGGAACCGCGGCATCAGCTGCGAGTGATTTTTTCTTTCCGGAAACTCCTTGTTCGCCCCCCGGTCGCCCGGGGGGCGTTTTTCTTTAAGATTCCGGCATGACCACGGCCAAGACTCCAAGAAAAAAACGCAAGACGGCCGAGCCGGTCCAGCCTCCCGCCCGGGTGTTGCGCCGTTTCCGGCTGGTGTTCAACGCCATCAAGGCGCATTTCCGCAGCGTGGAGAAGAAGGCCGGGATTTCCGGGGCGCAGGTCTGGGCTCTCAGTGTCGTGCGCGACCAGCCGGGCATCGGCGTGGGAGACCTGGCGCGGGCGATGGACGTGCACCAGTCCACCGCCAGCAACCTGCTGCGTGCGCTGATAGACGCCGGGCTGGTCGTGTCCGGCCGCGGCGCCGCGGACCGGCGCGCGGTGCAATTGCAGGTCACGCCCCAGGGGCAGCGCATCCTGAAGAAGGCGCCCGGCCCGTTCACGGGGCTGCTGCCGGACGCACTGCAGCGGCTGGACACGGCCACGCTGAACCGCCTGGACCGCGACCTGGGCAGGCTGATCGACGAACTCGGCCTCGACGAGCGTGGCGCCTCCTTCCCGCTCGGCTCCGGCGACTAGCGGCCGTCCAGCCCGGCCTTGGGGCCGGGGAACCTTGCACAGGTACATTCGTCGAAATGCAAATGCGATCCAGCCAGCTCATCCGCGGATGAAGACCTTCCGCCTCCAACTCCGTTTCCTCGTTCCGCTGGTCCTGATCCTCACGGGCGCGGCCTACCTCGCGTTGCCCCTCATGGACCGGTTGACGCTGCGCTGGTTCGCGCGCGACCTCGACATGCGCGGAACGCTCGTCGCCAACGCCCTGTCGGACACGCTCACCGACGCCCTGCAGGAGACGCGCGGCCGCAGGCTGCAGAACCTGTTCGACCGTGCGGTGCAGGACGAGCGCCTGGTCGCCATCGGCTGGTGCTCCACCGACGGCAAGGTGGTGCGCCGCACGCAGCGCTTTCCCAATGAGCTGGGCTGCGAGGGCGCGCGCGAGGTGGCCAGCGCCAAGGATCCGCAGCTTCGCATCGAGGGCGGTCCCGTGCACGTCAGCTTCCACCCGATCAGCGGCGAGGCGGGCCCTGCCGGCAACCTGGTGCTGATGCACGACCTGAGCTTCATCGAGCGGCGCAGCCAGGACACCCGCAAGTACCTGCTGCTGTTCATCGCGGGGCTGGGCGCCGCCATCGCGCTGGCGACCGTGATCGTCGCGCAATTGAGCTGGCGCGGCTGGGTCAATGGCGCCCGGGCGCTGCTGCGCGGCGAGGGACTGGTGCGCCCGATGGTGCCGCCCACGCCGGAACTCGCCCCGCTCGCCGCCGACCTCCGGCAGCGCCTCCGCGACCTGGACGACGAATACCGCCGCGTGCAGCGGCCCGACACGGTGTGGAGCCCGCAGCGCCTGCAGTCGCTGCTGCGGACGGAGCTGCGCGGCGACCAGGTCATCGTGGTCTCCAACCGCGAGCCCTACATCCACGAGCACAAGGACGGCAAGCTCACCGTGCGGCGCCCCGCCAGCGGCCTGGTGACGGCGGTCGAGCCCGTCATGCGCGCCTGCTCCGGCACGTGGATAGCGCACGGCAGCGGCGACGGCGACCGCGAAGCCGTGGACCGGAACGACCGGGTGGCGCTGCCCCCCGGCGAGGACGCGTACCAGCTGCGCCGCATCTGGCTGACCAAGGAGCAGGAAGAGGGCTATTACTACGGCTTCGCCAACGAAGGCCTCTGGCCCCTGTGCCACGTGGCGCACGTGCGGCCGGTGTTCCGCAAGGGCGACTGGGAGCATTACCGGGAGGTGAACCAGCTGTTCGCCGACGCCGTGGTGGCCGAGGCGCGCAGCGAAGACCCCGTGGTGCTGGTGCAGGACTACCACTTCGCGCTGCTGCCGGCGATGGTGCGCAAGAAGCTGCCGCGCGCCACCATCCTGACCTTCTGGCACATCCCGTGGCCCAACCCCGAGTCGTTCGGCATCTGCCCGTGGCGCAGCGAGATCCTCGAAGGCATGCTGGGCAGCACCATCCTGGGCTTCCACACTCGCTACCACTGCAAGAACTTCATCGAGACGGTCGACCGCTACCTGGAGGCGCGCATCGAGCACGAGCACTCCACCATCACCTTCGGCGGCGCCCAGACGCTGGTGGAGAGCTACCCGATCTCGATCGAATGGCCGCTGCCGGAGGTGTCGCGCGACTGGCCGACGCCGGGGCAGTGCCGCACCGAGGTGTTCGAGCGGCTGAACATTCCGCAGGGGCACCGCGTCGGCGTCGGCGTCGACCGCTTCGACTACACCAAGGGCATCTTCGAGCGCTTCAACGCGGTCGAGCGCATGCTGGAGAAGTACCCGGAGCTGCAGGGGCGCTTCACCTTCATCCAGGTGGCCGCGCCGTCACGCGAGGCGCTGGAGGAGTACCGCAGCTTCCAGGAGCGCATCCATCGCAGCGCCGACCGCATCAACGCGCGCTTCGGCCGCCCGGATGCGCCGGTGATCCGCCTGTTGGCGCAGCACCACGGGCACGAAGAGGTGAACAAGCTGTACCGCGCCGCGGACGTCTGCATGGTGACCAGCCTGCACGACGGCATGAACCTGGTGTGCAAGGAATTCGTCGCGGCGCGCGACGACGAGCGCGGCGTGCTGATCCTGAGCCGCTTCGCCGGCGCGGCGCGCGAGATGCCGGAGGCCCTGGTCGTCAATCCCTACGACGTCGAGGAGACCGCGGATGCGCTGTACCAGGCCCTGACCATGCCGGCCGGGGAGCAGCGCGAGCGCATGGGCAGCCTGCGCAGCACCGTGCACGAGTACAACGTGTACCGCTGGGCCGGCCGCATGCTGGCCGACGCCGCCCGCCTGCGCCTGCGCCAGCGCGTCTCCGAGCGAGTGCAGCGGCACAGCGGGGAGCTGTAGGAGCCTGCGCCGCGCAGGCTCCTAGCGCCCGCGGTTCTTCTGCCAGATGGCCGCGATGATGAGGCCGTAGGCGACCAGCCGCACCAGGTAGAACAGCGGCTCGTGCTCGTTGGCGTACGGCAACAATGCCAGCGCGACGCGGTTGAGCGTTTCCAGCCAGAACGAGCCCGCGAAGAAAAGGAAGAAGCGGTCGCGCGTGTGGCGCCAGAAGCGGAAGAAGAACAGGCCCGCGAACCCGGAGCCCGCGGCGATGGCGCCCATCAGGAGGTCTTGCACGTCAGTCCTCCTCCCAGATCAGGCCGAACAGCAGCAGCAGCACCGCGGTGAGCGCGGCGACCAGCCGCCACAGCGACAGGTCCATGGCGAGCGGGAACACCACCTTGTCCAGCACCAGCAGCACGTTGTTCACGGTCAGCAGCATGAAGCACGCCGCGCTCCAGAACAGCAGGCGCGCGCCGGTGGCCAGGTAGCTGCGCCACAGCAGCACCAGGCAACCGAGGCTGGTGAGCGCGCACAGGGAGTAGATCAGCGTGGGCATCGCTACTTCCCCTCCTTCTTCCAGCGAAAGGCATCGGCGAACTGGTGGGCGCGCTTGTCCAGGCGCGAGTGGATGAGGTCGGTGACCCGCACCAGGTCGTGCGAGTAGGTGACGGCGAGCGCGTCGATCACCTCGCGCAGCTCCGGCGTGACCGGGTTGTAGCCATAGGATCCGTCGTCCGCCCGGCGCACCACGCCGGCCTGGTGCAGCGCCTGCAGCAGCTCCATGGCCTGGCCTTCCCCGGTGTACAGCCGGCTGGCCAGCTTGAACGAATCCCAGGGGTTGCGGCTGTCGGCGCGCAGCAGCAGCAGGGCCTCGAGGTACGGGACCGACGGGATGCTGGTGAGGATGAAGCGACGGACTTCGTCAGGGACGTGGTGATCGCTCATGGCATGGTGTGCGAAGGGCGACACTTTAGCGCGAGTGGGCGCGTTGCGGGAGAGAAACGAGGGCTTCCCCTCCTTGCTTCCTACACCGCCGCCGCGGCGCCGCCGCTAGATTGGGCCCCTCACCCTCACGAAAGCAGTCCCATGCCTCACCCGAAAGGCAACATGAAACTCAGCGGCGACATCCACCTGCCCGACGCCGAATCCGACCTCGCCATCGAGGAGGGCCGCACCGGGCTGGAGTCGCTGGCGCATGAACGTGACCAGCCCGGGCGGCCCGGCGGCGCCGCGCGCAAGGCCGGCCTGCTGGTCGACCCCGACCTGGGCAGCACCGCGCGCCTCGCGCACGTCATCCGCGGCGAGCCGATCCAGCCGGGCGAAGCGCCGCTGGCCGGCTATGCCCAGCCCCTGCCGGCGAAGCAGCGGCCGTCGATGCGCAAACTTGCGTATGCGTTTCTCGGCGGCTTGCTGCTGTACAAGCTCGTGCGCCGCTGACGGGACCTCGACCGCGCGGGTTTCCCGGGGGCACGCGCTGACGGGGACGACCGTAGGATCGCTCCTGCCAAAACAGGAGACATCCCATGCACCGTCGCAGCCTCGCGCTGGCCACTCTTTTCGGCCTGGCCATCGCGGCCGTCCCGGCCCACGCCCAGGGCCAGTGGCCCACCAAGCCCATCACGTACGTCGTGCCCTTCGGTCCCGGAGGAACCACCGACGTGCTGGCGCGACTGGTCACCTCCAAGGCGGGCCCGGCGCTCGGCACCACCTTCGTGATCGAGAACCGGGCCGGCGCCGGCGGCAGCATGGGCTCCGACTACACGGCCAAGGCCGCGCCGGACGGCTACACCATCCAGGGCGGCACGATCAGCTCGCACGCCATCAACGTCAGCCTCTATTCGAAGCTGGGTTACGACCCGGTCAAGAACTTCCAGCCGATCACCATGATCGGTTTCATGCCCAACATCCTGGTGGTGCGCGCGGACAGCCCGTACAAGAGCGTGCAGGACGTCATCGCGGCGGCCAAGGCCAAGCCCGGCACCATCAACTACGCGTCGTCCGGCAACGGCACCTCGCAGCACCTGTCCGGCGTTTTCTTCGAGCAGATGACCGGCGGCAAGCTGGTGCACGTGCCCTACAAGAGCAGCGCCGAGTCGCTCAACGCCATCCTGTCGGGGCAGGGCGCCGACATCATCTTCGAGAACCTGGCGCCCGCGCTGCCGCACATCAAGGCCGGCAAGTTGCGCGCCCTGGGGGTGACGTCGGAAAAGCGTTCGTCCTCGGTGCCCGACGTGCCGGCGATCGCCGAGACGCTGCCGGGCTTCGCGATCGTGTCGTGGCAGGCCATCTTCGCGCCGGCCGGGGTGCCCAAGCCGGTGGTGGACAAGCTGTCGGGCGAGATGATCAAGGCCATCAACGACCCGGACATCCGCGGCAAGCTGGTGGCCCAGGGCATCGAGCCCGGCGGCATGTCGCCGGCGGAGCTGGCGGCCTTCCAGAAGTCGGAGATCGACAAGTGGGCCCGCGTCATCAAGGCGGGCAACATCAAGGTGGAGTAACGCGGAGGCCGCTCAGGCCTTGGCGCCGTCCTGGCCGGTGGATTCGGCCGGGGCGACCGCCGGTGCGTCGGCTTGCGGCTGTTCCGGGTCCTGGTCCTGCGGACCGGACTTCTTCATGGCCTTCTCGGCCTTCTTGCGCTTCTTCTCCAGCTCGCGCTGGCGTTTCTCGAAGCCATAGTTCGGCTTGGCCATGGGGTCGTCCTTCGCAGCAGTTCAGGGAGACAGCTTACGCCAGCCGGGGTTGGGTGCGGGAGACGCCGATCCATTGCAGGCCTTCGGCCAGGGCGTACTCGGCCGCAGCCACGCTGTCGCGGAACATGCGGGTCAGGCGCAGCACGCGGTCGGTGGTGGACTGTCCGCGGCCCGAGCGGATCGAGACGGAACAGGCATACCAGCCGTTCTCGAGCATCCGGGTCATGGGGGAAACGAGGTATCTGCCGACCGTCACGGGGTCGTGCTTGTTGTTGTGCATTCGATTTCTTTCATGGCAGGCACGCTCCCCTGGGAAGCGTGCCCCCGCGTCGCGCGCTCTCAGGCGGCGATGGCGGTGATGGCCGAAGCCTGGTCGCCCTTGGGGCCTTGCGTCACGTTGAATTCGACGCGCTGGTTCTCGGCGAGGGACTTGAAGCCGTCACCCTGGATTTCGCGGAAGTGGGCGAAGAGGTCCTTGCCGCCGTTGTCGGGGGCGATGAAGCCGTAGCCCTTGGTCTCGTTGAACCATTTCACGGTGCCGGTCTGCTTTTCCATATCGATTGTCTTTCTTCAGTGGGCCGCGCGGCAACATGCCTGCGCGGTGCGCGTAACGCCAAGAAGATCAACGATTCGGGATTTTCGACACGACACGCCTGGGCGGCGGGAGGGAGAAGAGACCTGCGGGTTGACGTCTTGAACACGTCGAGCCCGTGCATGGTAACCGATCCGGCGCATTCGCGCTCGCGCGCGCCCTGCAGTGCTAGCATGGCCGATGACCGCATTTCCCCCCACGCGCATGGCTTACGAGGTGGAGCTGTCCTACCTCGTGCGGGCGGCCGGCTCGGACTTCATCTTCAACGTGCAGGCGGCTCGCACGCAACAGCAGAAGGTGCTGGGGGAAGAGCTGTGGCTGACGCCCGGCATCGTTTCGCAGGAATACGTCGACCCTGCCACGCAGGGCCGCTTCCTGCGCTTCCGGGCGGACCCCGGCCTCGTCAGCCTGCGGTACTCTGGCACGGTGGAGATCACCCATCACTTCGACGAGCCCGCGGGCATCCCGGAAACGTGGATCCCCAACCTGCCGGGCGAAGTGCTGCCCTACCTGTACCCGAGCCGCTATTGCCCGTCCGATGAATTGAACAAGTTCGCGATGACGGAGTTCGGGTCCCTGTGGCAAGGCTACGGCCGCGTGCAGGCGATCTGCGACTGGGTGAACCGCAACGTGGCGTTCGTCTCCGGCAGTTCCTCGGGCACCACGTCGGCGGTGGACACCCTGCGGCAGAAGCAGGGCGTGTGCCGCGACTTCGCGCACCTGATGATCGCGTTGTGCCGCGCCGTCAACATTCCCGCGCGCTTCACCACCGGGCTGGACTACGGCGCCGACCCGGCGCTGGGTCCCACCGACTTCCATGCCTACGTGGAGGCCTTCGTCGGCGGCCGCTGGTACATGTTCGATCCTTCCGGCACCGCGATCCCGATGGGTTTCGTGCGGCTGACTTCGGGCCGCGACGCCGCCGACTCCGCCTACGCATCGATCTTCGGCGACGTGCTGCCGCAATCGCGCCGGCTGGAGATCCAGCCGGTGGCGGGCAGCGACGGCGTGCTGCGCCAGCCCTGTCGCACCTGGCAGGCCGTGTCCACGGATGCCGGCCCCGGCGAGCACGCCTGAAAGACCAGCGGATGAGTCCCACCAGCATGAACATCGCCGTCCTGCATGCGCAGCAGGATCACCGCTTCGCCCTGTGCGACTTCATCGCGGACGAGGTCGGCTTTCGCATCGTCGGCGACGTCGCCGGCAACACCGAAGCACTCGACCTGCTGCGCGTCACCGCCGCGCATGTGCTGGTGGTGGACCTCGAAAGCGTGGGGGCCGAGGCGCCGCACCTCATCACCGCCGCCCGCGCGCTGTCGCCCGCCACCTGCATCCTGCTGCTGGTGCGCGGCCAGCCGGTGGCGGAACTGGAGGAGCTGATGGAGCGCGGCGCCGGCGGCTACCTGTCCATGGACCGCGCGCGCATCGAGCTGGTGGCGGCGCTGCGCACCATCGGCATGGGGCGGCGCTACCGGCCGCCCGTCGACAGCGAGCCCGTCCAATGATCGAGCCGCTGCTGCTGGCGGTGGCCCGGGTCCAGACCTTCCTGGGCCCGCGCTTGCTGACGGCCGCGAGCGGCTTCTTCTACGAGCGCGACGGCCGCCTGTTCATCGTCACCAGCCGGCACGTCCTGATCGACGAGCCCACCGGCCATCACCCGGACCGGGTGGAACTGAAGCTGCACACCGACGAAGTCGACCTCACGCGTTTCGCCAGCCTGTCGGTGCCGCTGTACCGCGACGGCAAGAGCACCTGGCGCCATGCCCGCGACTCGGGCGGCGAGATCGACGTCGTCACCATCCAGATCGACCGGTCCCAGCTGCCCAAGGGCGCCAACCTGCGCGCCTTCACGCCGCAGCACCTGCAGGGCCCGCTGGAGGAGATCGGCATCGGCGCGACGGTGCTGGTGGTGGGCTTTCCGCTCGGCTTCTACGACACCTTGCACTACCTCCCGGTGGCCCGCCTCGCGGGCGTGGCGTCCGCCTTCGGCGTGCGCTTCCAGGGCCAGGGCTACTTCCTCACCGACGCCCGCATGCACCGCGGCGCCAGCGGCGCGCCGGTGGTGCTGAGCGATCCCCATGGCGACCCCGCGTTGCCGTGGAAGCTGCTGGGCATCCATTCCGCCCGGCTGGACATGCGCACCCGCGATGCGGTGCTGGACGAGTCGCTCGGCTTGAATTGCGCGTGGTATGCGGACATCCTGCATACGTTGACGGCGTAGGCGTCACCGGGGTTCGGCTCCGCGCTCACCGCCGGCCTACGAAGCCCGGCGTCCTGTAGGCCGGCGGTGAGCGCGAAGCCGAACCCCGGTGTCACGCGCGAGGCACATTCCCCACCAACCACGCCAACTCCTCCTCCGAAAACCCCGCCTCGAGCCGCGCCGCGCGATTGAAAGGCGGATGCAGCCGCGGCGCGCAATGGCGCTCCACCAGCAGCGCGTAGTGCGCCACCGGATCGAGCCCCTCCCGCTCGCACAGCCAGCGGTACCAGCGGTTGCCCACCGCCACGTGCCCGACCTCGTCGCGCAGGATCACGTCGAGGATCTCCACCGCCCGCAGCGCGGCCGGCGAGCCGGCCTGCCGCAGCTTGTCCTGGATCTGCGGCGTGGCGTCCAGCCCGCGCGCTTCCAGCGTGCGCGGCACCAGCGCCATGCGCGCCACCACGTCGCCCGCCGTCTTCTCGCACATGCCCCACAGGCCATCGTGCGCATCGAAGTCGCCATAGCCATGGCCGAGCGACCGCAGGTGCTCCGCCAGCAAGGTGAAGTGGTAGGCCTCCTCGGCGGCGACGCGCAGCCAGTCGAGGTGGAAGGCCGCGGGCATGCCCTCGAAGCGCCAGGCCGCGTCCAGCGCCAGGTTGATGGCGTTGAATTCGATGTGCGCGATGGCGTGCAGCAGGGCCGCCAGGCCTTCCGGCCGGGCCGGCGAGCGGCGCGGCACCCGGGCGGGATGCACCAGGCGCGGCAGCCCCGGCCGGCCCGGCAGGACGCAGTCCGGGACGGGCGCGGCGGCGGACAGGGGCAGCCGCGCGGCCTCGGCGTACAGTGCTGTCGCCTGGGCCACCTTGTCGGTGGGCGAAGCGGCGCACAAGGCCTGCAGAGCCCGTTGTCTCAAGTCCATCCCTACAATTCTAGTTTTTGCGACCTTTTGGAATCACGATGGCGATCTACGAACTCGACGGCATGGCGCCGCAAATGGGCAAGGGCGCCTGGGTCGCCGACAACGCGGAGGTGATCGGCCAGGTCTCCCTGGGCGAGAACGCCAGCGTCTGGTACGGCTGCGTGGTGCGCGGCGACACCGAGAAGATCACCATCGGCAGGAATACCAACATCCAGGACCTGTCGGTGCTGCATGCCGACTTCGGCGTGCCGCTGGTGATCGGCGACGACGTGACCGTGGGCCACCAGGTCATGCTGCACGGCTGCACCATCGGCGACGGCACGCTCATCGGCATCCAGGCCGTGGTGCTGAACAACGCGCGCATCGGCCGGAACAGCATCGTCGGCGCGGGCAGCGTGGTGACCGAGGGCAAGGAGTTCCCGGACAACTCGCTGATCGTCGGCTCCCCCGCCAAGGCCATCCGCACGCTGGACGCCGAGCAGATCGCCAGGTTCCAGACCATTCCCCAGCACTACGTGGACAACGCGCTGCGCCACCAGAAGCGCAAGAAGATCGGCTGATGTCCGAGCTGCACAAGTTCCTGTTCGACGGCCTGCCGGTGCGCGGCATGATCGTGCGCCTCACCGATGCCTGGACCGAGATCCTGGCGCGCCGCCGCACCGACGACGCGGAGTCGCCGTGGCCCGGGCCGGTGACGGAGATGCTGGGCGAGATGGCGGCCGCGGCCGTGCTGATGCAGTCCAACATCAAGTTCAACGGCGCGCTCGTCATGCAGATCTTCGGCGAAGGGCCGGTCAAGGTGGCGGTGGCCGAAGTGCAGCACGACCTGAGCCTGCGGGTGACGGCCAAGGTGGTGGGCGAGGTGGCCGCGGACGCGCACCTGCAGGACCTGGTCAACATCAATGGCCGCGGCCGCTGCGCGATCACCCTCGACCCCAAGGACCGGATGCCGGGCCAGCAGGCCTACCAGGGTGTCGTGCCGCTGAACGCCACGCACGGCGAAGGCCAGCCGGACATGGCCGACGTGCTGCAGCACTACATGCGGCAGTCGGAGCAGCTCGATACCCGGCTGGTGCTGGCCGCCAACGAGTCGATCGCGGCGGGGCTGCTGATCCAGCGCCTGCCGGTGGAAGGCGAAGGCAACATCGCCAAGGGCCAGGCGATGGACCCCGAAGAGCAGATGGAGCACTTCAACCGCATCGCCATGCTGACCGCCAGCCTGACCAGCGAGGAGCTGCTGGGACTGGACGTCGAGACCATCCTGCGGCGGCTGTACTGGCAGGAGAAGATCCTGCGCTTCGACCCCCAGACGCCGCGCTTCGCCTGCACCTGCAGCCGCGAGCGCGTGGCCGGCATGATCCGCGGCCTGGGCCAGGAGGAGGCCGACGGCATCGTCGCCGAGCGCGGCGAGATCGACGTCACCTGCGACTTCTGCGGCCAGCACTACCGCTTCGACGCGGTCGACACGGTGCAGCTGTTCACCGCGCCGGGCGACCGGCCGCCGGGGCCGTCGACGGTGCAGTGATCAGAGCGGCGCCGCGCCCACCAGCATGCGCTGCGCGGGGGTGGCGGCCAGCACCGGCTCGCCGTCCTGGTGGCCGACGAAGTCCAGCTTCATCTGGTACTCCCCCTTCGGCGGATTGAGCCACACCTCGGTCTGGCCGCCGCGGAAGTCCAGCACCTCGGGCGCCGCGCCGGCGCGCGCCAGCGTCAGGCGGAAGTGGCCGGTGCCGGCCACCTTGGCATCGGCGTGCGCGACGTTGAAGCCGCTGGCGTGGAACTGCACCCGGATCGGTCCCCGCACGGCCTCGTTGGGCGCGGGCCGCAGGATCTGCACGCCGGGCTTGCCCGTGACGCTCTCGCCGGCCGCCGGCTTGCGCTGCTTCGCGATGGTGATCTGCACCGGCCGGCTGAAGACGAAGTAGGGGATGTGGCCCTGGTCCGCCAGCAGCAGGTTGAAGGTATAGGTGCCCGGCGGCAGGTCCACGACGTGTTCCATCTGGCCCTTGCCGAAGTGGATGTACTTCTCCGTGAAGGGCAGCGGCTTGTTGAAGTCCAGCGGCAGCGGCTGGTTCACCAGCAGGTGGTGGTGGCCCGCGCGGCCGGCCGTCTTGCCGGCCGGGACCAGGCCCCGCATCGACAGGCCGAACTTCAGCACGAAGGGCGCCTCCAGCACGTCCCCGTCCTTCACGTTGCTGAAGTAGGCGGAAGGTTCACGGTTCGGCGGCGGCACGACCCAGGGATGGGCGATGACCTCGGCCTCGGCGGCCGCGGCGTTGCCGGCCCCGGCGAGGAGGAGGGCGCAAACCGCAACGGCGGCGGCCAGGGAATGTGGAAAAGCAGGCATGAGAGTCCTTTCAGGTCATCGGTATTTCGGAATCCGGCCGCCGGGAGCCACAATGCGCACATGGCCGTCCTCGCACCGCAAGAAGAAGGCCTCCCCATCGCGGACGTCGAACAGGCGACCGGCATCGCCCGGGCCACGCTGCGCATCTGGGAGAGGCGCTACGGTTTTCCCCAGCCGCTCCGGGATGCGCGCGGTGAGCGCTGCTATCCGCAGGAGCAGGTGCGCAAGCTGCGCCGCATCGCGGAGCTGATGGCGCAGGGCCACCGGCCCGGCCGCCTGGTGGGGCTGGAGACGGAGCAGCTGGCCGCGGCGGGCCTGCCCGGCGCGGTGAAGGCGGGCCGCGCGCCGGCGGATGCCGTCGCGCACGACCCCGTGCTCGAACCCCTGCAGAACCATGATCCCGTCGCCCTCCGGCACTTGCTCGAGGAGCGGATACGCAGCGCGGGGCTGGCTGGATTCGTCTGCCGCGACATGCCGCGCATGAATGCGGTGGTCGGCGACGCCTGGTCGTGCGGCGGCCTGCAGGTGTACGAAGAACACCTGTACACCGAGGCGGTGCAGCAGTTGCTGCGCGCGCAGCTCGCGCAGCTGCCGCCGCCCGCGGCCGGCGCGCCGCACGTCCTGCTGGCCACCTTCCCGGAGGAATCGCACGGCCTGGGCCTGCTGATGGCGCAGGCGATGTTCATGCTGGAGGGCTGGTCCTGCACCTCGCTCGGCCTGCGCGTGCCGGTCGCGCAGCTGGTGTCCGCCTGTTCCACGCTGCGGCCGGACCTGGTGGGCTTGAGCTTCACCGCCAGCGCCAACCCGGCGCACGTGCTGCGCGGGCTGGAGCAGCTGCGCGCGGAGCTGCCGGCGGGCCTGCCGGTCTGGTGCGGCGGCAGCTCCCCGGTGGTCTCGCGCCGCCGCGTGCGCGGCGTGCAGTTCGTGGCGCACGTGCGGGACGTGACGGCCCTCAGCGCGCCGTGGCGCGCGCGGCTGGTCCCCCGGGTCAGCGCTGCTTCACCAGTCGCGTGAAGAGGCGGTGCTCGCAGGCAGGGTCGCTGCACTTGTCGCAGTTCCAGGCCCACGGCTTGCCCGTGTCTGCCTGCGGCTGCGGGGCGGCCGGCAGCAGGCCGAGGGGCCGCAGCGCCGCGATCGCGCCTTGCAGCCGCTGGCTGCCCTGGCCGTAGACCACCTGGTAGCCGATGCCGGCGCGCTGCAGCAGCGAGCGCACCAGGGTGTCCACTTCCTCGCGCGGCTGCGTTGCGTCGCGCTGCAGGCCGTCCGGCACCCAGGGCAGGTCGAGGCCGGTGACCAGCGTGGCGTGGTAGCGGCGCTGGCGTTCGATGGCGAAGCGGTAGAGGTCACCGTCCTCGAACAGCATTCCCGCGTAGATCGCCACCATCAAGGCCGTTGTGTCGGCGATGACGACGTCGGCGTCGGCGGCGGCGGCATCGACGAGGCGTTCGTGCTCCCGGGCGATGGCGAGTTGTTCGTGGGGGTGGGGGGCGCGGCCGGCAGATTGGCACCAGCTGCGAAGGGTTTCCGGGATGGCGACGGCGCGGAGGCCGAGGGATTGCAGGTGCGCTGCGAGTTCGTTGGAGAGCTGGGACTTGCCGGTACTCTCGGCGCCGAGCAGCGCCACCCAAATCGTCATTTGACGATTTGGACGTAGATCTCGTTGGGCTTGACCATGCCCAGCTCGCCGCGCGCCTTTTCCTCCACCGTCTCCAGGCCCTCGCGCAGGTCGCGCACTTCGGCGGACAGGCGCTCGTTGGCCTGCTGGGCGATGGCGTTGTTGGCCTTCTGCTCGTCCAGCTTGCGCTGCATCTGCGCGACGTCGCCGACGCTGCCGCGGCCCAGCCAGAGCTGGGCCTGCACCACGACCAGCAGGCCGATCAGCAGGACGGCGACGACGCGGCTGCTCACATTCCCCGAAGGTTGTAGAACGCGGCGCGGCCGGGGTACTGCGCGATCTCGCCGAGGTCTTCCTCGATGCGCAGCAGCTGGTTGTACTTGGCCATCCGGTCGGAGCGCGAGAGCGAGCCGGTCTTGATCTGGCCGGCGTTGGTGCCGACCGCGATGTCGGAGATGGTGGAGTCCTCGGTCTCGCCCGAGCGGTGGCTGATGACGGCCGTGTAGTTGGCGCGCTTGGCCATCTCGATCGCGGCGAAGGTTTCCGTCAGCGTGCCGATCTGGTTGATCTTGATCAGGATCGAGTTGGCGATGCCCTTGTCGATGCCTTCCTTCAGGATCTTGGTGTTGGTGACGAACAGGTCGTCGCCCACCAGCTGCACCTTCCTGCCCAGGCGCTCGGTCAGCAGCTTCCAGCCGTCCCAGTCGCCTTCGGCCATGCCGTCCTCGATGCTGATGATCGGGTACTTGTTGACCCAGCTTTCCATCGTGCCGATCCAGTCGGAGGCGCTCATGCGCTGGCCTTCGGCGGTGAGGTCGTAGATGCCGTCCTTGTAGAACTCGCTGGAGGCGCAGTCCAGGCCGAGGGCGATCTGCTCGCCGGGCTTGTAGCCGGCCTTCTCGATGGCCTGCAGGATCATCTGGATCGCCGCTTCGTGGTTCTCCACGTTCGGCGCGAAGCCGCCTTCGTCGCCGACGGCGACCGACATGCCCTTGTCGTGGATGATCTTCTTGAGCGCGTGGAACACCTCGGCGCCGTAGCGCACCGCCTCGCGGAAGGTGGGCGCGCCCACCGGGATGATCATCAGCTCCTGCAGGTCGAGGTTGTTGTTGGCGTGGGCACCGCCGTTGACGACGTTCATCATCGGCACCGGCAGCTGGCAGCCGCCCATGCCGCCGAAGTAGCGGTACAGGGGCAGGCCCGATTCTTCGGCGGCGGCGCGGGCGACGGCCATCGACACGGCGAGCATCGCGTTGGCGCCGAGGCGGCTCTTGTTGTCGGTGCCGTCGAGGTCGAGCAGCGTCTTGTCGAGGAAGTTCTGCTCGGAGGCGTCGAGGCCCATCACCGACTCGGAGATCTCGGTGTTGATGTGTTCGATGGCCTTGAGCACGCCCTTGCCGAGGTAGCGCTCGGGGTCGCCGTCGCGCAGTTCGATGGCTTCCCGCGAGCCGGTGGAAGCGCCGGACGGCACGGCCGCGCGGCCCATGGTGCCGGACTCCAGCAGCACGTCGCATTCGACGGTAGGGTTGCCGCGCGAGTCCAGGATCTCGCGGCCGACGATGTCAACGATTGCGCTCATTCAGTTTTCTCTCTCAAGTCAAAAAACCAGAACTGCCGGACGCAAAAGTCGCAAAAGCTACGCAAAAGTCGCAAAAGGAAAACCAAGTTTTTCCTGGATGTTCTTTTGCGACTTTTGCGAAACCTTTGCGACTTTTGCGTCCGGCTGTCCGTATTCAAACCCCTTCGATCACCACCATCCGCATCACCGCCGCACCCTCGCGCGCCTTGCGGGCGGCGGCGTACTCGGTGGAGGCGTAGAAGGCCTTGGCCTGGTCGACGGAGGGGAATTTCAGGATGACCACGCGGTCCGGCGTCCAGTCGCCTTCCAGCACTTCGGTCTTGCCGCCGCGCACGCACACTTCGGCGCCGCTGGCCTGCATGGCGAGGGTGGACAGCCGCCGGTACTCCTCGTATTGCTGCGGGTTGGTGACGCGGACGTTGGCGAGGATGTAGGCGCTAGGCAAAGTGGTTCTCCAGGAAGCCGTTCTTCTTGGTGACGCGATCGAGCTCCACCAGGGTTTCCAGCAGCGCGCGCATGTGCTTCAGCGGCACCGCATTGGGACCGTCGGACAGCGCGTTCGCGGGATCGGGATGCGTTTCCATGAACAGGCCGGCGACGCCCACCGCCACCGCGGCGCGCGACAGCACCGGCACGTGCTCGCGCTGGCCGCCGGAGCTGGTGCCCTGGCCGCCGGGCAGCTGCACGGAGTGGGTGGCATCGAACACCACCGGCGCGCCGGTCTCGCGCATGATCGCCAGCGAGCGCATGTCGCTCACCAGGTTGTTGTAGCCGAAGCTGGCGCCGCGCTCGCAGGCCATGAAGCTGTCTTCCGGCAGACCCTTCTCGCGGGCGGCGTCGCGGGCCTTCTGGATCACGTTCTTCATGTCGCCGGGGGCGAGGAACTGGCCCTTCTTGATGTTCACCGGCTTGCCGGACTGCGCCACGGCACGGATGAAGTCGGTCTGGCGGCACAGGAAGGCGGGCGTCTGCAGCACGTCGACGACCTCGGCGACGGTGGCGATTTCCGCTTCGGTGTGCACGTCGGTGAGGATCGGCACCTTCAGCTCGCGCTTCACCTTGGCCAGGATCTCCAGGCCCTTTTCCATGCCGGGGCCGCGGAAGCTGGTGCCGGAGGAGCGGTTGGCCTTGTCGTAGCTGCTCTTGAAGATGAAGGGGATGCCCAGCGCGGAGGTGATCTCCTTCAGCTGGCCGGCCACGTCCATCTGCAGCTGCTCGGACTCGACCACGCACGGGCCGGAAATCAGGAAGAAGGGCCGCTCGAGGCCCACGTCGAAACCACAGAGCTTCATTTAAGCCACCGCCTTGAGCGACTTGTTGCCGCCGGCCTTCTGGGTGGCCGCCTGGTGCTCGCAGGCGGCCTGGATGAACGAATTGAACAGCGGGTGGCCGTCCCACGGGGTCGACTTGAACTCGGGGTGGAACTGCACGCCCATGAACCAGGGGTGCACGTCCTGCGGCAGCTCCACGATTTCCGTGAGGTGTTCGCGCTGCGTCAGCGCGGAGATCACCAGGCCGGACTTGCGCAGCTGGTCCAGGTACTTCACGTTGGCTTCGTAGCGGTGGCGGTGCCGCTCGGTCACCACGTCGCCGTAGATCTTGTGCGCCAGCGTGTTCTTCGCCACGTCGGAGCTCTGCGCGCCCAGGCGCATGGTGCCGCCCAGGTCGGACGCTTCGGTGCGCGTCTTGATCGTGCCGTCGGCGTCCTGCCATTCGTTGATCAGGGCGATGACCGGGTGCGCGGTGTGCGGGTCGAATTCGGTGCTGTTGGCGCCGGGCAGGCCGGGCAGATGCCCAGGTACGGCACCTTGTTCTCGCGGGCGAAGCGGGCCGCGGCGATCTTGCCTTCGATGCCGCGCTTGCCGAAGCCGCCGGGCACCAGGATCGCGTCGAACCTGGCCAGGTTGCCCACCGTTTCCGGCGTGATGGTTTCGGAGTCGAGGTAGTCGACCTTCACCCGCACGTGGTTCTTCAGGCCGGCGTGGCGCAACGCTTCGTTGAGCGACTTGTAGCTGTCGGACAGGTCGACGTACTTGCCGACCATGGCGATGTTGATCTCGCCGCGGGGATGCTCCACCTCGTGCACCAGTTCGTCCCAGCGCTTGAGGTTGGCCGGCGGCGTGTTCAGGCGCAGCTTGTCGCAGATCAGGCCGTCCAGGCCCTGCTCGTGCAGCAGGCGGGGCACCTTGTAGATGGTGTCGACGTCGGGCATGGAGATCACGCCCCAGCGCGGCACGTTGGTGAACAGGCTGATCTTCTCGGCCTCGTCCTCGGGGATC
>JAJTCN010000049.1 GCA_021323335.1 Ramlibacter sp. | reverse complement strand
GTTCGGCACGGCCATCCTGCATCGCTTCCTGGACACGCCGATCGGCGAGATCCGCGTGTTCAGCCGCGACGAGAAGAAGCAGGACGACATGCGCAAGCGGTTCGCCAACGACAAGCTGAAGTTCTACCTCGGCGACGTGCGCGACTACGGCAGCATCCTGGGCGCGACGCGCGGCGTCGACTTCATCTTCCACGCCGCGGCGCTCAAGCAGGTGCCGTCCTGCGAGTTCCACCCGATGGAAGCGGTGAAGACCAACGTCATCGGCACCGAGAACGTGCTGGAAGCCGCCATCGCCAACGGCGTGCGGCGCGTGGTCTGCCTGTCCACCGACAAGGCCGTGTACCCGATCAACGCCATGGGCATCTCCAAGGCGCTGATGGAAAAGGTGATGGTGGCCAAGTCGCGCGCCAGCGGCGCCACGGTGATCTGCGGCACCCGCTACGGCAACGTCATGGCCTCGCGCGGCTCGGTCATCCCGCTGTTCGTCGAGCAGTTGCGCTCCGGCCAGCCGCTGACGCTGACCGACCCCGACATGACGCGCTTCATGATGACGCTGGAAGATGCGGTCGGCCTCGTCCTCTACGCCTTCGAGCACGGCGAGAGCGGCGACATCTTCGTGCAGAAGGCGCCCGCCGTCACCATCGGGGTGCTGGCCCAGGCGCTGCTGCAGGTGTTCGGCCAGCCGCAGCACCCGGTGCAGGTCATCGGCACCCGCCACGGCGAAAAGAAGTACGAGGCGCTGCTGAGCCGCGAGGAGATGGCCGGCGCGCAGGACCTCGGCGGCTACTACCGCGTGGTGCCGGACCTGCGGGACCTGAACTACGGCAAGTTCGTGGAGCAGGGCGAGCGCCGCATCAGCGACGCGCAGGACTACAACTCGGACAACACGCATCGCCTCGACGTCGGGGAGATGAAGGTGCTGCTGCTGAAGCTGCGGTTCATCCAGGACTTGCTGGCGGGCCGGGACGCCCGGCCCAGCGAATGACCATGAAGGTTGCCGTCACCGGCGCCGACGGCTTCATCGGCCGCAACCTGCGCGCGCATTGCATGGAGCGCAAGGAGGTCGAGGTGCTGCCGCTGGTGCATGCTTCGACCGACGCCGACTGGGCTGCTGCCGTGCGCGACGCCGACGCGGTGTTCCACCTGGCCGGCGTCAACCGGCCGCAGGAACCCTCGGAATTCGCCATCGGCAACCGCGACCTCACGCACCGCCTGTGCGAGCTTTTGCGGGCCACCGGCCGCCCGGTGCCGGTGCTCTACACCTCGTCCATCCAGGCCGAGCGCGACAACCCGTACGGCCGCAGCAAGCGCGAGGCCGAGCAGGCGCTGCTGGACTACCGGGCCGCCACCGGCGCCACCGTCCACATCCACCGCCTGCCCAATGTGTTCGGCAAGTGGGCCCGGCCCAACTACAACTCCGCCGTCGCCACCTTCTGCCACAACATCGCGCGCGGCCTGCCGATCCAGGTGACCGACCCGGCCGCGCCGGTGACGCTGGCGTACATCGACGACGTGGTCGCCGCTTTCCTCTCCTTCCTGCACGCGCAACCGGGCGACGAGGTGTTCCGCCAGGTGCAGCCGCAGTACGTGGCGACGGTGGGCGAGCTGGCGGAGCAGCTGCAAGGTTTCCGCGACAGCCGCGAGACGCTGGCGCCGGGCCGCGTAGGCACCGGCCTGGCGCGCGCGCTGTACGCCACGTACGTGAGCTACCTGCCGCAGGATGCCTTCGCCTACGACGTGCCGAAGCACGGCGACGCGCGGGGCATGTTCGTGGAGATGCTCAAGACGCCCGACGCCGGCCAGTTCTCGTACTTCACGGCGCATCCCGGCGTGACGCGTGGCGGCCATTACCACCACACCAAGACCGAGAAGTTCCTGGTGATCCAGGGGCGGGCGCGCTTCAAGTTCCGCCACATCTCCGGCGGCGAAACCTTCGAGCTGTTCACCAGCGGCGCCGAGCCCCGCATCGTCGACACGGTGCCGGGCTGGTCGCACGACATCACCAACGTCGGCGACGACGCGCTGGTGGTGATGCTGTGGGCGAACGAAGTGTTCGACCGCGCCCATCCCGACACTTACCAGCACCCGGTGTGACCACGATGCGCAAACTGAAGGTGATGACCGTCGTCGGAACGCGGCCGGAGATCATCCGGCTGTCGCGGGTGATCGCGAAGCTGGACCAGTACTGCGAGCACGTGCTGGTGCACACCGGCCAGAACTACGACCACGAGCTCAACGCCATCTTCTTCCAGGACCTGGGCATCCGCCAACCCGACCACTTCCTGGAAGCGGCGGGGGCCACAGGCGCGGAGACCATCGGCAAGGTGATCATCGCGGTGGACGAGGTGCTGGCGCAGGTGCAGCCCGAGGCCGTGCTGATCCTCGGCGACACCAACAGCTGCATGGCCGCGATCCCGGCCAAGCGGCGCAAGATCCCGGTGTTCCACATGGAAGCCGGCAACCGTTGCTTCGACCAGCGCGTGCCGGAGGAGATCAACCGCCGCATCGTCGACCACACGGCCGACATCAACCTCACCTACAGCGACATCGCCCGCGAGTACCTGCTGCGCGAGGGCCTGCCGCCCGAGATGGTGATCAAGACGGGCAGCCCGATGTTCGAGGTGCTCACGCACTACCGCGCGGGCATCGATGCCTCCGACGTCTTGCAGCGCATGAAGCTCCAGGGCGGCGGCTACTTCGTGGTCAGCGCGCACAGGGAGGAGAACGTCGACTCCGACGGCAACTTCGCGAAACTGGTGGATGTGCTGAACGCGGTGGCCGAGCAGTACCAGCTGCCGGTGATCGTCTCCACCCATCCGCGCACGCGCAAGCGGGTGGACGCCACCGGCGCGAAGTTCCACGCCAAGGTGCAGTTGCTCAAGCCGCTCGGCTTCAAGGACTACGTCAAGCTGCAGCTCGAAGCGCGGGCCGTGCTGTCCGACAGCGGCACGATCTCGGAGGAATCCTCCATCCTGAACTTCCCGGCGCTGAACATCCGCGAGGCGCACGAGCGGCCGGAGGCGATGGAGGAGGCGTCGGTGATGATGGTGGGGCTGGATCGGGAGCGCGTGCTGCAAGGCCTGGCCGTGCTGGCCGACCAGCCGCGCGGTGAAACGCGCGTGCTGCGTCCGGTCGCCGACTACGGCATGCCCAACGTCTCCGACAAGGTCGTGCGCATCCTCCACAGCTACACCGACTACGTGAACCGGGTGGTCTGGCGCAAGGGGGCCTGAGCCCCATGCGCATCCTCGTCGTCAGCCAGTACTTCTGGCCGGAGAACTTCCGAATCAACGACCTGGTGGGCGAGCTGGTCGCGCGCGGGCATGCGGTGACGGTGCTCACCGGCTGGCCCAACTATCCCGATGGCCAGGTGTTCCCCGAATTCCGCGCCGATCCGCGCGCCTTCGACAGCTTCGCCGGGGCGAACGTGGTGCGCGTGCCGCTGCTGCCGCGTGGCAAGGGCGGCCTGCGCCTGGCGCTCAACTTCTTCACGTTTGCCTTGAGCGGCAGCCTGCTGGGCGCCTGGAAGCTGCGCGGCCGGCCCTTCGACGCCATCTTCGTCTTCGAGGTCTCGCCCGTCACCGTGGGCCTGCCCGCCATCGTGCAGCGCTGGCTGAAGAAGGCGCCCATCGCCTTCTGGGTGCTGGACCTGTGGCCGGAGACGCTGGAAGCGATCGGTGTGCTGCGCTCGAAGCGTGGCCTCGGCCTGGTGGCGCAACTGGTCCGCTTCATCTACCGGCGCTGCGACCTGCTGCTGGCGCAGTCGCGCAGCTTCATTCCGCAGATCCGCAAGTACTCCGGCGCCACCGAGTTGCGCTATTTCCCGCAATGGGCGGAAGCGGTGCACGACGCCGGGGAAGCGCCGCCCGCGCCGGAAGTGCCCTTGCGGCCGGGCGCCTTCACCATCGTCTTCACCGGCAACATCGGCGACGCGCAGGACTTCCCCACCGTGATCGAGGCCGCTGAGCGGCTCAAGACTTCGGCGCCCCTGGTGCGCTGGGTGATCGTCGGCGACGGCCGCATGGCGGACTGGGTGCGCGAGCAGGTGGCCCAACGCGGACTCACCGAACAGGTGCTGCTGCCCGGGCGCTTCCCGGTGGAGCGCATGCCCTCCTTCTACCGCCATGCCGACGCCTTGCTGGTGTCCTTGAAGCCGGAGCCGATCTTCGCCCTGACGCTGCCTGGCAAGCTGCAGTCCTATCTCGCCGCCGGCGTCCCCGTCCTGGCGCTGCTGGACGGCGAGGGCGCGCAGGTCGTCACCGACGCGGTCGCGGGCGTGGCCGCCAAGGCCGGCGACGCCAAGGCCCTGGCCGATGCGGTGCTGCGCCTGGCCGCCCTGTCGCCGGAAGAACGCAGCGCCATGGGCGCCCGCGGACGGCAACTGGGCGCCACGGAGTTCGACCGCGGCCGGCAGATCGACAAGCTGGAGGGCTGGCTTGCGCAATTGCGCCATCCCGCGCGGCGAGCGGCGCGCGAGGCGCCGCTGTGATCCTGGTGACCGGCGCCACCGGCTTCGTGGGCCGCGCCTTGTGCACCGAACTGGCGGCGCGCGGGCTGCCTTTCCGGGCGGCCAGCCGCAGCGAGCGGCCGGGATGCATCGCCGTCGGCGCGCTGGATGAAGGCAGCGACTGGTCCGCGGCGCTGGCCGGCGTCGACCGCGTCGTCCATCTTGCCGCCCGCGTGCACGTGATGCACGAGACCGCGGTCGATCCGCTGGCGGAGTTCCGCCGCACCAATGTCGCCGGCACGCTGCGCCTGGCGCGGCAGGCGGCCGCCGCCGGCGTGAAGCGCTTCGTGTTCATCAGCTCGATCAAGGTCAACGGCGAGGAGACCCGCCCCGGCCGCCCTTTCACCGCCGACGACGCGCCTTCACCGCAGGATCCCTACGGCGTCAGCAAGCTGGAGGCCGAGCAGGCCTTGCTGGCGCTGGGTCGCCAGACCGGCATGGAAATCGTCGTGCTGCGTCCCCCGCTCGTCTACGGGCCGGGCGTGCAGGCCAACTTCCGGAGCATGCTGCGCTGGGTCAGGCGTGGCGTGCCGCTGCCGCTGGGGGCGGTGCGGAACCGCCGCACGCTCGTGGCATTGGATAATCTGGTGGACTTGATCATCCTGTGCCTGGAACATCCGGGCGCGGCCCACCAGGTGCTGCTGGCCGGGGATGGCGAGGACCTGTCCACGCCGGAGCTGCTGCGGCGCGTCGCCACGGCGCTGGGCACGCGGGCGCGGTTGGTGCCGGTGCCGCCGGGCTGGCTGGCGGCAGCGGCGTCGCTGGCTGGGCAGGGGGCCGTGGCGCGGCGCTTGTGCGGCTCGCTGCAGCTGGACCTGTCCAAGACCCGCCGCCTCCTGGGCTGGACGCCGCGGGTGGGCATCGACGAGGCGCTGCGCAAGACGGCGCTGGACTTCATTCAATCGGGCGGCTGATCGCCCGCCGGGGAAAGAGCAGGAACAGGACATGGAGCGCATCGCCGCACCGCGGGAGATCGACAGGACGCCGTACGCGCCGGACGCCAAGGATCCGCCGGCCAGGTACGGCCTGCCGCAGGAGGTGAAGTTCTGCACCTGCTGCGTCATCTCCAACCAGCGGCCCAATTCGGCCGTCGAATACAGCCACACCAAGGACTCGAAGAAGAAGACCATCGCCTTCGACGCCGACGGCATGTGCGACGCCTGCAAGTTCGCGCTGCGCAAGAAGCAGGGCATCGACTGGGAAGAACGCGAGCGGAGCCTGCGTGAACTGTGCGACCGCCATCGCAGCAGGAACGGCGAGTACGACTGCATCGTGCCGGGCTCGGGCGGCAAGGACAGCTTCTACGCCTCGCACATGCTGCGCACGAAGTACGGCATGCACCCGATGACGGTGACCTGGGCGCCGCACATCTACACGGACTGGGGCTGGAAGAACTTCCAGGCCTGGATCCACGCCGGGCACGACAACCTGCTGATGACGCCCAACGGCCGCATCCACCGGCTGCTGACGCGGCTGGCCGTCGACAACCTGTTCCACCCCTTCCAGGCCTTCATGTTCGGCCAGAAGGCGCTGGCGCCCAAGATGGCGCTGCTGCACAAGATCCCGCTGGTGTTCTACGGCGAGAACGAGGCCGAGTACGGCAACCCGATCGGCGACACCGAGTCGGCCAAGCGCGACTGGTCGTACTTCACCGCGGAGGACCAGTCCCGCGTCAGCCTGGGCGGGGTGACGGTGCCGGACCTGAAGAAGCACTTTGGCGTCGAGCAGCAGGACCTGCTGCCCTACCTGCCCGCCAACCCGAACCAGATCGAGGAACAGAAGGTCGAGGTGCACTACCTCGGCTACTACCTCAAGTGGCATCCGCAAAGCTGCTACTACTACGCGGTGGAACACGGCGGTTTCCAGGCCTCGCCCGAGCGCACGCCCGGCACCTACAGCAAGTACAACAGCATCGACGACCGCATCGACGACTTCCACTACTACACCACCGGCGTGAAGTTCGGCATCGGTCGCGCCAGCTACGACGCGGCGCAGGAGATCCGCTCCGGCGACATCACCCGCGAGGAAGGCGTGGCGCTGGTCAAGCGCTTCGACCACGAATTCCCGGAGCGCTTCGCCGAGGAGATCTT
The DNA here is from genome assembly GCA_021323335.1 of Ramlibacter sp. Taxonomy (GTDB): domain Bacteria; phylum Pseudomonadota; class Gammaproteobacteria; order Burkholderiales; family Burkholderiaceae_C; genus Ramlibacter. The sequence goes on along the minus strand of JAJTCN010000049.1, from coordinate 38,104 downwards.
CCGCTACCTGAGCATCCCGGCCAGCGAGTTTCCCGAGGCCAGCCGCATGTTCGAGCAGCCCGTGATGACGCGCGACTACTTCATGAAGCTGGCCGACACCTTCCGCTCGCCGCACCTGTGGCAGTGGCAGGACGGGCAGTGGTCGTTGCGCGACGCGGTGTGGCACCCGAAGCACCTGAAGGCCGCCTGAAAGCTGCATGAGCAACCTGCGCATCATCCCCCGCCTCGACATCAAGGGGCCGAACCTCATCAAGGGCATCCACCTCGAGGGGCTGCGCGTGATGGGCGATCCGCAGGAGTTCGCGCTGCGCTACTACGAAGCCGGCGCCGACGAACTGGTCTACATGGACATCGTGGCCAGCCTCTATGGGCGCAACAACCTCAGCGACATCATCAAGCGCACGGCCGACCAGGTGTTCATCCCCATCACCGTGGGCGGCGGCATCCGGTCCGTCGACGACGCGCGCCACATCCTGCGCTCGGGCGCGGACAAGGTCGCCATCAACACCGCGGCGATCGCCCGTCCCGAACTGGTCACCGAGGTCGCGCGCCGTTTCGGCTCGCAGGCCATGGTGCTGTCGATCGAGGCCAAGCAGGTGGGGCCCGGCAAGTGGGAGGCCTACACCGACAACGGCCGCGAGCGCACCGGCCTGGACGTGCTGGAATGGGTGAAGCGCGGCGTGGAGCTGGGTGCGGGCGAAGTCCTGCTGACCTCGGTGGACCGCGAAGGCACGCGCAAGGGCTTCGACATCGTTCTGGTGCGCCAGGTCAGCGAAGCGGTGCCGGTGCCGGTCATCGCCAGCGGCGGCATGGGCACGCTGGAGCATTTCGTGCAGGCGGCGCGCGAAGGCAGGGCCGACGCGGTGTCGATGGCCGACGTGCTGCACTACAAGCGGCTCACCATTCCCGACATCCGCGCGGCCGCGCTGGCCGCCGGGCTCGCGGTGCGAAAGACCTGATGGCGCAGCGCATCACGCTCCTGGACTACGGCATGTGCAACATGCTGAACGTCGCGCGCGCCTTCGAGCACGTGGGCGCGGACCTGCGCGTCACCGAAGACCCGGCGGACGTGGCGAAGGCGGACCGCCTCGTGGTGCCCGGCGTCGGCGCCTTCCAGGACAGCATGCAGGAGGTGGCGTCGCGCGGCTTCGGTGACGCGATCCGCCGCTACGTGGAGGCCGGCCGGCCGCTGCTGGGCATCTGCGTGGGCATGCAGATCCTGTTCGAGGGCAGCGAGGAATTCGGCGACCATCCCGGGCTGGGCATCCTGCGCGGGCAGGTGAAGGCGATCCCGAACGTGACCACCACCGGCGAGCCGCAGCGCGTGCCCCATATCGGCTGGAACCACCTGGTCGAACCGGCGCAGGGCCGCGACTGGACGGGGACGCTGCTGGCGCCGTTGAAGGGCCGGGAGCCCGCGGTGTACTTCGTCCATTCCTTCGCAGCGCAGCCGGCCGATGCGTCGGACCGGCTGGCCGACTGCATCTACGGTGGGCACCGCATCTGCGCCGTCGTCCAGCGTGGCAACGTCATGGCCACGCAGTTCCACCCCGAGCGCAGCGGCGAGACCGGCCTGGCCGTCGTGCGCCATTTCGTGGGCATGTAGCGTGAAGACGCTCGCGCTCATCCCGGCGCGCGGTGGCTCCAGGCGGCTGCCCGGCAAGAACGTGCGCCCCTTCCTCGGCCGCCCGCTGGTCCAGTGGTCGGTGCGCTTCGCGCAGGACCTCGGCGTGTTCGACCGCGTGCTGGTGTCCACCGACGACGAGGCCATCGCGCAATGCGCGCGGGAAGCGGGCGGCGAAGTGCCGTACCTGCGCCCTCCCGATCTGGCGAGCGACACCGCGACATCGTCCTCCGTCGCGGCCGACGCACTGAAGCGCGAGCAGGCTGCCGGCCGCGGCTATGACTGGGTCGCCCTGCTGCAGCCGACCTCCCCGCTGCGCGATCCCGCGCGCTGGCACGCCGCCCTCGCGGTGGCGCGACAAGGCGCCTGCGATGCGGTCGTCGGTGTCTCGCCCGTGCGCGACCACCCGCAGCACGTCTTCCGCATGGGCGCCGATGGCGCCCTGCTGCCCTGGGCCGACGCCGGTGGCCTGCACCAGCGTACCCAGGACCTCCCGCCCGCCGTCCGCGTGAACGGCAGCCTCTATCTCGTGCGCGCCGACGTGCTGTTGTCGCATGACACCTTCTTTCCCCAGGCGACGCACGGCATCGTTTGCGACCAAAAGTGGGAAGACGTCGACATCGATACCGAGGCAGACTGGGTGGTGGCGGAGGCGCTGGGGCGCCACTACGGGAGGACGGGATGAGGAGCTTCATCATCGCGGAGGCGGGGGTCAACCACAACGGGGACGAGGCGCTGGCGCTGCAACTGGTGGAGACGGCGGCCGAATGCGGCGCCGACGCCGTCAAGTTCCAGACCTTCGACGCCGACAAGCTGGTGCGGCCCGGCGCCGACAAGGCGGAGTACCAGAAGCGCCAGACCGGCGCCGGCGACCAGCACGCCATGCTCAAGGCGCTGGAGCTCTCGCGCGATGCGCACCGGCGGCTGTTCGACCGCTGCACGGAACTGGGCATCGAGTTCATGTCGACGCCGTTCGACGAGGAAGCGGCGGACTTCCTCCTGCAGCTCGGCATGCAGCGCATCAAGGTGCCGTCGGGCGAGATCACCAACGCGCCCTTCCTGGACTTCCTGGCGGCCAAGGACGTCCCGCTGATCGTCTCCACCGGCATGGCGTCGCTCTCGGAAATCCTCGAGGCGGTGCGCGCGATCTCGGCGACCCGCCAGCGCCTGGGCTTCAAGGCCTCGATGAAGGAGATGGTGACGGTGCTGCATTGCACGTCGAACTATCCCGCCACCTACGGCGACGTGAACCTGCGCGCCATGGCGACCATCGCGCGGGCCACGCGTTTGCCGGTGGGCTACTCGGACCACACCAGCGGCATCGCGGTGTCGGCGGCGGCCGTGGCGCTCGGCGCCACGGTCATCGAGAAGCATTTCACCCTCGATCGCGCCATGGCCGGCCCCGACCACGCGGCCTCGCTGGAACCGCGCGAGCTGGCCGCGATGGTCAGCCAGATCCGCGCGGTCGAAGTGGCCATGGGCTCCGACATCAAGGAGCCGACCGCGTCCGAATTGCCGGTGCGCGCGCTGGTGCGGCGCAGCGTCACCACGGCGCGCGACATCGCCGCCGGCGCCACGCTGCAACTGTCGGACCTCGCGCTGCTGCGCCCCGGCACCGGCATCCCCCCGCGCGAGCGGGACCAGGTGCCCGGCAAGCGGACGCGCCGCGCCCTTCCCGCCGGCACCACGCTGCAGTGGTCGGACCTGGAATGAAGCAGCGGCGCATCTGCTACGTCAGCGGCACCCGCGCCGACTTCGGGCTGATGCAGTCCACGCTGCAAGCGATCCATGCGCACCCGCGACTGGCGCTGGAGATCGTCGCGACCGGCATGCACCTGTCGCGGGCCCATGGCAACACCGTGCGGGAGATCGAGGCCAGCGGGCTGCCGATCCGCGCGACGGTGCCGGTGGAAGTGGACCCGCCCACCGGCGCCACCATGGCGCGCAACATCGGCCAGATGCTGGTGGCCTTCACCGCGCTCTGGCAGGAGCAGGCCCCGGACATCGTGCTGCTGCTGGGCGACCGCGGCGAGATGATCGCCGGCGCATTGGCGGCGATCCACCTGAACATCCCGGTCGCGCACATCCACGGCGGCGAGCGCTCCGGCACGGTGGACGAGCCGGTGCGGCATGCCATCACCAAGCTCGCCCACTTTCATTTCACCGCCACCGCCGAGGCGCGCGAGCGCGTGGTGCGGATGGGCGAGGCGCCCGAGCGGGTGTGGGTCACCGGCGCGCCAGGGCTGGACGGCCTGGCGGCACTGGCCACGCGGCCGCGCGCCGAGCTGGCGCGCGAGGCGGGCTTCGACGCCGGCCGGCCGATCGCGCTGTTCGTCTTCCACCCGGTGCTGCAGGAGGCGGATGTCGCCGGCGCGCAGGCCGCTGCCATCCTCGACGCGCTCGCCGCGCAGGGCCTGCAGGTGATGGCGCTGCTGCCGAACGCCGACGCCGGCAGCCAGGCGATCCGCGCGGAATTGCAGCGGCGCAGCGCCGCGGGCGCCCTGAAGCTGGCCACGCACCTGCCGCGCGCCGATTTCGCCAGCTGGATGGCGGCGGCCGACGTGATGGTCGGCAACTCCTCCGCGGGCATCATCGAGGCGGCCACCTTCGGCACGCCCGTGGTCGACATCGGCCGGCGCCAGCACCTGCGCGAGCGCAACGCCAACGTGGTCGCTTGCGATGTCGATGCCGCGGCCGTCGGCGCGGCGGTGCGGCAGGCCCTGGGCCATGGCCGCTTTCCCGCCGACAATGGGTACGGCGACGGCGCCAGCGGACCGCGCATCGCGCAGTTGCTGGCCACCGTGCCGCTGGATGCCGCACTGATGATGAAGACCCATGCCTACTGAAAAGATCCTGTTGCTCGGGGCCAGTGGCCATGCCAAGGTGGTGCTCGACGCCCTCCTGGCGGGGGGCCGCACGCGTTCGGACATCGAGGTGGTGGACGACGCGCCGCAACTGCAGGGCCGCGACTACTTCGACGACCCCATCCTCGCCCGGGAGGCCGCCACGGCGGGCCTGTTCCACGTCGGCATCGGGGTGGGCCGCGTGCGCGAGGTGCCTTTCCGGGAGCTGGCGGCTGCCGGCCGCGTCCCCTTCACGGTGCTGCATCCCGCAGCGGTGGTCTCCCGGTTCGCGGCGGTCGGCGCCGGCAGCTTCGTCGCGGCCCTCGCGGTGGTCGGGCCGGCGGTGCGCCTGGGTGAGTCCGTCATCGTCAACCACGGCGCGGTGGTCGACCACGACTGCGTGGTCGGCGCCTTCACGCACATCGCCCCGCATGCCACCCTGGGCGGAGCCGTCCACATCGGACGGCGCGTCATGGTGGGGGCGGGCGCCAACGTGCTGCCCAATGTGCGCGTCGGCGACGACAGCACCATCGGCGCCGGCGCCGTGGTCACCCGCGACGTGCCCTCCGGCGCCATCTGGGTCGGCGTGCCGGCCGCGCCCCTGAGCCGGAAGCCGAAGTGAACGACACCGCCCCGATGCAAGTCTCGCGCGCCAGCGACCTGCGCGCGGCGCTGGCCACGCTGGACAAGGCCGGCACCGGCATCCTGCTGCTGACGCAGGCGGACGGGCGCTTCGAACGCACGGTCACCGACGGCGACCTGCGCCGGCTGCTGCTGGAGGTGGGCACGCTCGACGCCACGCTGGAGCGCCTGCCGCGCATCCGGTCCGTGGTGCTCGGCGAAGGTTTCACGCGCCGGCAGGCGCTGGACCTGATGAACCAGCACGCCATCAACCACGTGCCGGTGCTCGATGCGGCAGGGCGCGCGGTGGCCGTGGTGGAGCGGCGCGAGATCGACGAGCAGATCCTGCTATCCACGCCGCACATGGGCGACACCGAGCGCGACTTCGTGGAGGAGGCGTTCCGCACCAACTGGATCGCGCCGCTGGGCCCCAACGTCGACGCCTTCGAGCGCGAGCTGGCCGAGCTGGTGGGCATCGGCCATGCGGCCGCGCTGAGCTCCGGCACGGCGGCCATCCACCTGGCGCTGCGCCTGCTCGACGTGGGCCCGGGCGACCGCGTGTTCTGCTCCACGCTCACCTTCGCGGCCAGCGCCAACCCCATCGTGTACCAGGGCGCGGAACCGGTGTTCATCGACTCCGATGAAGAGAGCTGGAACATGTCGCCCGCTGCCCTGGAGGCCGGGCTCGCGGCAGGCAAGCGCGAAGGCAAGTTGCCCAAGGCCGTGATCGTGGTCAACCTGTACGGCCAGAGCGCCGACATGGACCCTTTGCTCGCCTTGTGCCGGCAGTACGGCGTGGCACTGGTGGAAGACGCGGCGGAGTCGCTGGGTGCGAAGTACAAGGGGCGCGCGAGCGGCACCTTCGGCGCGCTGGGCATCTATTCCTTCAACGGCAACAAGATCATCACCACTTCGGGCGGCGGCATGCTGGTGTCCGAGGACCAGGCAATGATCGAACGGGCCCGCTTCCTGGCGACGCAGGCGCGCGACCCGGCGCCGCACTACCAGCACAGCGAGATCGGCTACAACTACCGCATGAGCAACATCCTCGCCGGCGTGGGCCGCGGGCAGTTGCGCGTGCTGGGACAGCGGGTTCAGGCGCGCCGCGCCGTGTTCCTGAAGTACCGCGCGGCGCTGGCGGATGTCGACGCGCTGCAGTGGATGCCGGAGCCGGAGTGGAGCTACGCCACGCACTGGCTGAGCGCCTGCACCATCACGCCGCGCTCGGGCATGGACAGCGCCGAGCTGATCCGCCGGCTTTCCGGCGAGCTGATCGAGGCGCGTCCCCTGTGGAAGCCGATGCACCTGCAGCCTGTGTTCGCGCGGTGCGGCTACTTCCGCCATGGCGCGGAGTCGGTGTCGGACCGGCTGTTCGCGCAGGGCCTGTGCCTGCCGTCCGGCTCGAACATGAGCGAGGGGCAGGTGGACCGCATCGTCGACACGATCCGCAAGGTCGTGCGGGGTTGACGGGGGCATGAAGCGGCTGTTCGACCTGCTGCTTGGCATGCTGGCGCTGGTGCTGCTGGCCGTGCCGATGCTGCTGGTGGCGCTGGCGGTGCTGCTCACGTCCGAAGGCCCCATCCTCTACTGGTCGGACCGCGTGGGCCTGCGCAACCGCATCTTCCGCATGCCGAAGTTCCGCACCATGCGCATCGGCACGCCGCCGGTGGCGACGCACCTGTTGCCCGAGCCGGACGCGTGGCTCACGCCGGTGGGCGCCTTCCTGCGCAAGACCAGCCTGGACGAGCTGCCCCAGCTGTGGAGCATCCTCAAGGGCGACATGAGCTTCGTCGGCCCGCGTCCGGCGCTGTTCAACCAGGACGACCTGATCAGCCTGCGCACGCAGCGCGGCGTGGACGCACTGGTGCCGGGCCTGACCGGCTGGGCGCAGGTGAACGGGCGCGACGAGCTGTCCATTCCCGACAAGGTGGCGCTGGACGAGGAGTATTTGCGCCGACGCAGCCTGTGGCTGGACCTGCGCATTCTCTTGCTCACCTGCATCAAGGTGGCGCGCAGCGACGGCGTCAGCCATTGAGGTCACCGGGGTTCGGCTGCGCGCTCACCACCGGCCTACGAGGATGATGCGGAGTTCGTAGGCCGGGGTGAGCGCGCAGCCGAACCCCGGTGACCGGCGCGGCACCTCCATCGGGCCCCCCACCCGCAATGCGGCAAAATCAGCAAAACCCCCCGAATGCCCCGCCCATGACCGACGTCACCCATATCGCGCCGCGCGACAAGGCCGAGATCCTCGCCCAGGCGCTGCCCTACATCCGCAAGTTCCATGGCAAGACCATGGTGATCAAGTACGGCGGCAACGCCATGACCGATCCCGAGCTGCAGGCCGATTTCGCCGAGGACGTGGTGCTGCTCAAGCTGGTGGGCATCAACCCGGTGGTGGTGCACGGCGGCGGCCCGCAGATCGAGCAGGCGCTCAACCGCCTGGGCAAGAAGGGCGAATTCATCCAGGGCATGCGCGTGACCGACGCCGAGACGATGGAAGTCGTCGAGTGGGTGCTGGCCGGCGAGGTGCAGCAGGACATCGTGGGCTTCATCCACAAGGCGGGCGGCAAGGCCGTGGGCCTGACCGGCCGCGACGGCGGGCTGATGCGGGCCAAGAAGCTCAAGATGATCGACGCCAAGGACCCGAGCAAGGAACACGACGTCGGCCAGGTCGGCGACATCGTGGAGATCGACCCGGGCGTGGTGCGCGCGCTGCTCGAGGACCATTTCATCCCCGTCATCAGCCCCATCGGCTTCGGCGACGAGAACGAGAGCTACAACATCAACGCCGACGTGGTGGCCAGCAAGCTCGCGGAAGTGCTGAAGGCCGAGAAGCTGGTGCTGCTGACCAACACGCCCGGCGTGCTGGACAAGGCCGGCAAGCTGCTGACGGACCTGACGTCGAAGGAGATCGACGCGCTGTTCGCCGACGGCACCATCTCCGGCGGCATGCTGCCCAAGATCAGCGGCGCGCTCGATGCGGCCAAGGCCGGCGTGAACGCGGTGCACATCATCGACGGCCGCGTGCCGCACGTCATGCTGCTGGAGATCCTGACCGACCAGGCCTACGGCACCATGATCCGCTCCAACTGACATGCGCCTGCTCCTGGTGGAAGACGACGTGATGGTTGCCAGCGGCATCAAGCTGGGGCTGTCGAATGCCGGCTATGCGGTGGACTGGGTGGGCAGCGGCGAGCGCGGCGAGGAAGTGCTGCGCACGGAGGTGTTCGACGCGGCCATCATCGACATCGGCCTGCCCAACATGGACGGCCTGGAGCTGACGCGCCGGCTGCGCCGTCCCGAGATGGCCAGCCAGAACATGCCGGTGCTGATCCTCACGGCGCGCGACGCGCTGCACGACCGCGTGCAGGGCCTGGACCTCGGCGCCGACGACTACATGATCAAGCCTTTCGAGCTGCCCGAGCTGCTGGCGCGCCTGCGCGCGCTGCTGCGGCGCTCGCAGGCCGCGACCTCGGCGGTGCTGTCCTTCGGCCCGATCGAGCTGGACACCGCCAACCGGCGCGCCAGCGCGCAGCGCAATGGCCAGTCGGTGCCGATCGAGCTCGGCCCGCGCGAGTGGACGGTCATGGAGTACCTCCTGATCAACGCGCCCAAGCCGGCCAGCAAGGAGAAGCTGCTGCAGGCCCTGACCGGCTGGGACAAGGAAATCACGCCGAACGCCGTGGAGGTGTACATCTCGCGGCTGCGCGGCAAGCTGGAGCCGCATGGCGTGGCCCTGCGCTCGATCCGCGGCTTCGGTTACCGCCTCGAACTGCGGCCGACCGACGCCGAGTGAAGCTCTCGTTCCTGTCGCGCTCGCGCACCCGCAGCGGGGTGCGGGGGATGACGTCAGGCCTGCGCCGGCGGCTGGTGGTGATGCTGATCGTGCCGCTGGTGCTGCTGGCGATCCTGAACGCCTGGCTGGACTACCGCTCCGCCGGCAACGTGGCGCTGCAGCAGGACCAGCACCTGCTGGCCATGGTGCCGCTGGTGGCGGACTCCGTCATCGGCGAGCTCGACAACCAGCCCCTGCTGCTGCTGGCCCCGCCGGTGGAGGAGTTCCTCAAGGAGCGGCCGGGCCCGGCCGGCTACGCCATCCTGGACGTCGACGGCAAGGTGCTCGCGGGCGACGCGTGGCTGGCAGGGCTGCCACCGACCGACGCCGCCCCCGAGTTCCACAGCGAGGAGTACGCAGGCACCACCTGGCGCATCGTGCGGCAGCGCCAGCAGACGGTGCTGGGCGAAGTGGTCATCGCCGTGGGCGACGGGTCCGATCCGCGCCAGCAGTGGGCCAGTTCCATCGTCTACAAGGTGCTGCTGCCCAATTTCGTGCTGATCGCGCTGGCCGCCTTCGCGGTGGGCTGGGCGGTGGAGCGCGCCCTGAAGCCGCTGCTGGCGCTGAAGGAGGCGGTGGAGCGGCGCTCGCCACGCGATCTGAGCGCCATCGACACCGGGTCGTCGCCGGAGGAAGTGCGGCCGCTGGTGGATTCGCTCAATCGCCTGTTCGGGCTGGTCAACGCGCAGGCGGAGAGCCAGCGGCGCTTCGTCGCCGACGCGGCGCACCAGTTGCGCACGCCGCTCGCCGGCCTGCAGGCGCAGGTGGAAGCCTGGGCGCAGGCCGCCAGCGCGCGCCCGGTGCAGGAGACGCTGGCGTTGCCGACCGACCAGGTGCTCAAGCTGCGCAATGCCACCCGCCGCACCTCGCAGCTGGCCAATCAATTGCTCGCGCTGTCGCGCGCCGACGCGCGCGGCATGCATTCACAGCCGGTGCAGCGGGTGGACCTGAAGGCGCTGTGCGAGGACAGCCTGGAGGGGCATCTCGACGCGGCGACGGCGCGCGGCATCGACCTGGGGCTGGACGCCGAGCGGGCGCAGGTGATGGGCCACGAGTGGCTGCTGCGCGAGCTGCTGGCCAACCTGGTGGACAACGCCATCAAGTACTGCCACGAAGGCGGCAGCGTCACCATCCGCTGCGGCCGGCGCGCGGGCATCGCGGTGCTGGAGGTCGAGGACGACGGGCCCGGCGTGGCGCCGGCGGAACTGCCGCGGATCCTGGAGCGCTTCTACCGCGTGCAGGGCACGCTGGGCGAAGGCAACGGCCTGGGCCTGGCCATCGCGGAAGAAATCGCGCGTGTCCACCACAGCCACCTGCAACTGCAGCCGGGCGCCAGCGGCCGTGGCTTGAAAGTCACACTGGTCTTCCCGGGGTAAGCATTTACTGGCGCCGGACGGGCCTTTGGCGCGGATGGGCAGCGATGGAGCCCCGGCCGGGTATGCGAGAATGAACCGCAACTGCTGACCTGCACCACATGACGCACGCCGAGCTCGATTCCCCCGAACCCACTCCCGGCGGCGACAGCCCCGCGGTGGTCCGCAAGCGTCCCAAGCCCGGCGAGCGGCGCGTGCAGATCCTGCAGGCGCTGGCGACGATGCTGGAGCAGCCGGGCGCCGAGCGCATCACCACCGCCGCCCTGGCCGCCCGCCTGGAGGTCAGCGAGGCGGCGCTGTATCGCCACTTCGCCAGCAAGGCGCAGATGTTCGAGGGCCTCATCGAGTTCATCGAGCAGAGCGTCTTCACGCTGATCAACCAGATCGCCGAGCGCGAGGCCCCCGGCCCGTCGCAGGCCGGGCGCATCGTCGCGATGCTGATCCAGTTCGCCGAGAAGAACCCGGGCATGACCCGCGTGATGGTCGGCGACGCCCTGGTGTTCGAGAACGAGCGCCTGCAGCAGCGCATGAACCAGTTCTTCGACAAGGTCGAAGCCTCCTTGAAGCAGTGCCTGCGCGCCAGCGCCGACGCCGCCACGCCCACCGTCGATGCGCAGGTGCGCGCGTCGGTGATGACGGCGTTCATCGTCGGCCGGCTGCAGCGCTTCGCGCGCTCGGGCTTCAAGCGCATGCCGTCGGAGCACCTGGAAGCCAGCCTCGCGCGCATGCTCTGATTTGCCTTGTTGCGAATCCGCCTGGCCGGCGAGGATGCGCTCCTGCATCCGAGCGGCACGCTCTTCCTCTCCGCCCACGGCACGCTGCTGGTCGCTGACGCGCACTTCGGCAAGGCGGTGAGTTTTCGCAAGCTCGGAGTCCCGGTGCCGCGCGGAACCACCACGGAGACGACGGCCAGGCTCGATGCGGCGATCGCCGATACCGGCGCGCGACGGGTCGTGTTCCTCGGCGACTTCCTGCACTCCGTGCGTTCGCATTCCACCGGCACGCTGGGCGTGCTGCACGCATGGCGGGAGCGCCACCCCGACCTGGAGCTGACGCTGGTGCGCGGCAACCACGACGACCGCGCCGGCGACCCGCCGCCGAGCCTGCGCTTCGATGTCGTCGATGAGCCTTTGATGCTGGGCCGTTTTGCCTTGTGCCATCACCCGCGCCCCGTGGACGGCGCCTATGTACTGGCCGGCCACTGGCACCCGTGCATCAGCGTGACGGGCCGGGCCTTCGAACGGCTGCGCCTGCCGTGCTTCTGGATGGGGGACGACAGCGGCCAGTTGCCGAGGCAGGCCGTCGGCATCCTGCCGGCCTTCGGCAGCTTCACCGGCATGCACCGCATCGAGCCGCGCGCCGGGGATCGGATCTTTCCGGTGGCGGGCGACGTGGTGCGCGCGCTGCCTGTCCTGCCTGTGCCGTAACCGCCGCGTCGGTGCGTCGCTGACAGGCGGCGTCAGCGCGCGCTGGCGGGCAGCGCGGTGCCGAAGTCATGCAATAGCAGCATCCCAACAAGGAGCCATTCATGAACTTCAAGCATCTCAGCGTCGCCGTCGCGATCGCCGCCGGTTTCTCCGTGCCCGCCCTTGCGCAGACCGGTGGCGGCACCGGCGCAGCCGGGTCCCCGGCGCCGGCGAGCACCAGCGTCAACGTCGACAAGAACACCGGCTCGCAGGCCCCGGCCGCCACCATGAGCGGCGTGTCTTCGGGCACCGGCGTGCCCGTGACCTCCGGCACCGGCGTCGCGGTCGCACCCTCCGCCCCGCTCAGCCCGTCGCCGCAGCCGCGCATGCTGCCGGGCGGCGCCGTGGTGCCGTACCACTCCACCACCGTGATGGGCGGCCCGGCCCCCGGCATCACCTCCAGCACCACCGTCACCACCTACAGCTGGGTGAACGTGCCGGCGGACGCCACCTCGCGCGGTGAGTTCCACCGCTGGCAAGCGCTCAAGTAACTAGGCGACCCGCGCGCCCACCTTCGCCCCGGCCGCCACCACCTCGCCCCAGGTGGTGTCGTCCAGCACGATGCCCGCGGTTTCGCGTTCGCGGCGCGCGCGCCGCTCGGGCTCGCCGGCCAGCAGCACGCCGTCGGTGCCCGGCGCCGGCGGGCTCTGCTTGAGCCACTCGACGAAGGCCAGGGCCTCGCTGGCAAAAGCATCCTGCGTGCCCAGCTTGCGCGGGTCGACGAGGACGGTGAACATCCCGTTGATCACGGCGCGCAGGTTGTCGGCCGGGCGATGCCAGGTGCCGCTACCGGTCAGGGCGCCGCCGAGCAGCTCGCATGCCACCGCCATGCCGTAGCCCTTGTGCTCGCCGAAGGCGAGCAGCGCGCCGAACATGCCGCCCGGCTGCGGCACCACGACCACGCCGGGGTTGGTGGTGGGATGGCCCGTCTCGTCGATCAGGTAGCCCGGCTCGACCTGTCGCCCTTCGTTGTGCGCCACGCGCATCTTGCCCTGCGCCACGCGGCTGGTGGCGAAGTCCAGGACGAAGGGCGCTTGCCCCGCGAGCGGCACGCCGACGCAGAACGGATTGGTGCCGTAGCGGCCGTCGCCGCCACCGAACGGCGCGACGACGGGCCGCGACTGCACGTTGACGAAGTGGATGGAGACCAGGCCGCGCTCCACTGCCATCTCGGCGAAATGGCCGATGCGACCGAGGTGGTGCGCGTTGGCGAGCGCCACGATGCAGCTGCCGCTGTCCTGCGCGCGCTGCATGCCGAGCGCCATCGCCTGTTCACCGACCACCTGGCCATAGCCGCGGCGGCCGTCCAGCGCCAGCAGGCTGCCGGAATCCAGCTTCACCTCGATCGCGGTGTTCGGCTTCAGTCCGCCTTCGAGCACGGCGTCGATGTAGCGCGGCACCATGCCGACGCCATGCGAGTCGTGTCCGCTCAGGTTGGCCAGCACCAGGTTGTCCGCGACGGTCTGCGCCTCCTGCGCCGAACTGCCGGCGGCCTGGATGATGTTGGAAACGGTGGCGCGCAGCTGCGCGGCGGGAAAGGTTTTGCTCATGGATGTTGGGTTCCTTGTCACTGGACCGGGCGGCGCATCGCGCGGACCGGTCCCCTTTGTGGCGAGGATCCGGCTTCGCTGGTCCTCGCCACACTGATCAAGCCACTCGCCAAAGTCGCGCAGCGACTTTTGCGAGTGATCACATTACTGCACCGACCTGCCACGGAACGAATTCGTTCTGGCCGTAGCCATGCTGCTCGCTCTTGCTGTGCTCGCCGGAAGCGGTGGCCAGCACCAGGCGGAAGATGCGCTCGCCCATCTCCTGGATCGAAGCCTTGCCGTCGATGATCTCGCCGCAGTTGATGTCCATGTCCTCTTCCTGCCGCTGCCACAACGCGGTGTTGGTGGCGATCTTCAGCGAGGGCGAGGGCGCGCAGCCGTAGGCGGAGCCGCGGCCGGTGGTGAAGCAGATCATGTTGGCGCCGCCGGCCACCTGGCCGGTCGCGCTGACCGGGTCGTAGCCGGGCGTGTCCATGTAGACGAAGCCATGCGCTTTCACCGGCTCGGCGTACTCGTACACCGCCTGCAGGTTGGAGGTGCCGCCCTTGGCCACGGCGCCCAGCGACTTCTCCAGGATCGTCGTCAGCCCGCCGGCCTTGTTGCCGGGCGACGGGTTGTTGTTCATCTCGCCGTCGTTGGCCTTGGTGTACTGCTCCCACCAGCGGATGCGTTCGATCAGCTTCTCGCCCACCTCCCGCTTGACTGCGCGGCGCGTCAGCAGGTGCTCGGCGCCGTAGATCTCCGGCGTCTCGGACAGGATGGCGGTGCCGCCGTGCGCCACCAGCAGGTCCACCGCCGCGCCGAGCGCCGGGTTGGCGCTGATGCCCGAGTAGCCGTCCGAGCCGCCGCACTGCAGGCCGATGGTGATGTGCGCCGCGCTGCACGGCTCGCGCTTGACGCGATTGGCCGCGGGCAGCATCTGCTTGACCAGCGAGATGCCCTTCTCCACCGTCTTGCGGGTGCCGCCGGTGTCCTGGATGTTGAACACCTGCAGCGTCTCGCCTTCGCGCAGGCTGCTGTGGGCCAGCCAGGCGTTGATCTGGTTGGCCTCGCAGCCCAGGCCCACCACGATGACGGCGGCGAAGTTGGCGTGGGTCGCATAGCCGGCGAGCGTGCGCTCCAGGATCTGCATGCCCATGCCTTCGGTGTCCATGCCGCAGCCGGTGCCGTGGGTCAGTGCCACGACGCCGTCGACATTCGGGTAGTCGGCCAGCGCCTGCGGGTTGGTCTGGCGCGAGAAGTGGTCGGCGATGGCGCGCGCGGCGGTGGCCGAGCAGTTGACGCTGGAGAGCACGCCGATGTAGTTGCGCGTGGCCACGCGGCCGTCGGCGCGCCGGATGCCCATGAAGGTGGCTTCGCGCAGCGGCGCCTGCGGCTTGGTGTCGGCGCCGAACGCGTAGTCACGCTCGAAGGCGCCGCCGCCACCTTGTGGCCCGGCGGGATGAGCCCGCGGGCGGTGACGTTCTCGATGGTGGTGCCGCCCACGAGCTGGGTGCGCGCGATCAGCACGTCGTCGGCGGGGTGGAGGCGGATGAAGGGGGTCATGTCATTTCGTCATCCCCGCGGAGGCGGGGATCCAGGGCTTCCAGGCGGATTTCGGGAGCCCTGGATTCCCGCCTTCGCGGGAATGACGTCCTTTAATAAAACATTTTCGGAAGCCACATCACGGCCTGCGGCACATACGTGATGAACACCAGGGAAGCGAGCAACGGTATCAGCCACGGCAGGATCGCTATTGTCGTCCGCTCCACCGACAGCTTGGCCACCCGCGCCAGCACGAACAGCACCATGCCCATCGGTGGATGCAGCAGCCCGATCATCAGGTTGAGCACCATCACCAGGCCGAAGTGCACGAGGTCGATGCCCAGCTGCTGGCAGATCGGAACCAGGATCGGCACCAGGATGGTGATGGCCGCGGTCGGCTCGAGGAAGCAGCCGACGAACAGCATCAGCAGGTTGGCCAGCAGCAGGAAGACCCAGGGTTCCCGCGTGAAGCCGAGCACCCACGACGAGATGGCCGCGGTGACACCGGTGGCCGTGAGCATCCAGCCGAAGATGCTGGCGGCCGCCACGATGAACAGCACGGTCGCCGTGGTCTCCACGGTGTCCAGCGACACCTTGACGAACATCTTCCAGCTGAGCGTGCGATACCAGGCGAAGCCCAGGACCATCGCCCACAGGCAGGCGGCGATGGCGCCCTCGGTCGGGGTGAAAACGCCCGTGGTCATGCCGCCGATCAGCAGCACCGGCGTCATGATCGGCAGCACGGCCTGCCACTTGAACAGGCGGTCGCCGACGAACAGCGCGATGCCGCAGAGCAGCACCGTCAGCTGGGCCTGGAAGCCGAGCTTCACCACCAGGAACCACACCAGCGCCGGCCAGCCGATCACCACCAGCGTCTCGATGATGGCCTTGGAGACGCGGTGCCATTCGAACTTGATGTCACCGCCCCAGCCGTTCTTGTGGGCGAAGTACGCCACCGTCAGCATCATCAGGAACGCCATGAAGACGCCCGGCAGGATGCCGGCGAGGAACAGCGCGCCGACGCTCACGTTGGCCATCATCCCGTAGATCACGAACGGCAGGCTCGGCGGGATGATCGGGCCCAGCGTGGCCGAGGCGGCCGTCACGCCGACGGCGAACTCGGTCGCGTAGCCGTGGTCCTTCATCGCCTTGATTTCGATCGTGCCCAGGCCGGCCGCGTCGGCGATGGCCGTGCCGCTCATGCCGGCGAACACCACCGAACCGACCACGTTGACGTGGCCCAGGCCTCCCTTGAGCCAGCCCACCAGCGCCAGCGCGTAGTTGTAGATGCGGTTGGTGATGCCGGCGTTGTTCATCAGGTTGCCGGCCAGGATGAAGAAGGGCACCGCCAGCAGGGGAAAGCTGTCGATGCCGCTCACCATGCGGTGGATCACCACGAAGGGCGGCAGGTTGCCGGTGTACAGGATGTACAGCAGCGCCGAGCCCGCCATGGCGACGGCCACGGGGATGCCGCCGCTCATGAGCAGGAGGAAGATGACCTTGAGCATGGTGTCGTCGTTCTAGTTGTCGGTCATTTCGGTCATGGGACGCTCCAGCACGGTGTAGCCGCGCTGCCAGTGGCGCCGGGTCACCATCACCGAGCGGATGGTCATGAGGGCGAAGCCCACCATGCACACGCCGTAGACCCAGTTCATGGGCAGGTCCACCATCGTCATGCGCGAGTTGGTGCCCAGCTTCAGCATCATCAGCACGGTCAGCACCACCGCCGCCGCGAAGAACGCGGTGCGGATCACGTCCACCGCAGTGGCCAGCACGCGGCCCATGGCCGTGGGCATGTAGCGGTAGAAGAAGTCCACCTGGATGTGGTTGTTCTTCGCCACGCCAATGGTGGCGCCGGTGAACACCACCGCGATCAGCAGGTAGCGCGCGATCTCCTCCGTCCACGCCGCCGAGTCGTTCATGACGTAGCGCGTGAAGAACTGGTAGAAGACCACGCCTCCCAGGATCCAGAAGAAGCCCAGCGCCAGCCAGGCCTCGTAGGGCGTGTCGGAGAGGTCCACCACCTGCTCGGGCGCGTGGAACTCCCCGTCGTCGCCCATCACCTGTGGCATGTCGTCGATGATGGAGCGTTCCTGCGGCGGCGGGCTCGCGCCCGCCCCGCTCGCTGCCCCCCCGGTGCGGGCAGCCTGCATCACTTGAGGCCGACGACGCGGTCCCAGTCCTTCTTGTCCAGCTTCATGGACTCGAAGGAAATGGCCTTCAGCACGCGCTGCTGGAAGTCGTTGCGGTCCACGGTGACCACGTTGATGCCCTTCTTCTTGAACTCGTCGACCAGCTCGCCTTCACGCTTGCGGATGTCGGCGGTGGCCTTCTCGGCGGCTTCCTGGGTCACGTCGAACAGGATCTTCTGCTCGGCCGGCGTCAGCTTGCCCAGCAGGGCGGGCGACACCACGGTGAGCAGCGAGTCGGCGATGTGGCCGGTGAGGATGATGTTCTTCTGCACTTCGTAGAACTTCTTGGCCTCGATCGTCGGCAGCGGGTTCTCCTGCGCGTCGACGGTCCCGTTCTGCAGCGCCAGGTACACCTCGGCGAAGGCGATCGGCGTGGGGTTGGCGCCGCAGGCGCGCGGCAGCGCGGTGTAGGCCGGCGCGTCGGGCACGCGCATCTTCAGGCCCTTCATCTGGTCGCAGTTGGTGAACAGCTTGTTCGACGTGGCGTGGCGCGCGCCGTAGTAGGTGAGGGCGGTCACGGTGTTGCCGGTGGCCTTCTTGTAGCCCTCGGTCAGCTCCTTGAAGACGTCCGACTTGGCGTACTTCATCACGTGGTCGGCGTCGCGGAAGGTGAACGGGTAGTAGCTGACGGCCAGCCGCGGGAAGGAGGTGGCGGCGAAGGACGCGCCGGTCAGGATGATGTCCACCGTGCCGAGCTGCAGGCCCTGGTTGATCTCGCTTTCCTTGCCGAGGCTGGAAGCCGGGAACACCTGGATCTCGTACTTGCCGTTGGTGCGCTTCTTGAACTCCTCGCCCGCCCACACCGACCACTTGTGGTACGGCTCGGACGTCTCGTAGACGTGCGCCCACTTCAGCTTGGTCTGCGCGAAGGCCGGCGCCGCCACGGCGGATGCCAGGGCACAGGCCGCGATCAGTTTCAGGGTCATGCGTTTGCTCATCGATGTCTCCTAGTGGTTTGCTCTGGCGTCAGGAATGGTTGGCGCGGCGCCAGCTCGCGCTGTATCGACTGGTGGCTTTCTTCAGGTGCTGCTGCATCGCCGCGCGGGCCGCCTGGGCGTCGCGCGCGCGGATCGCCTCGAGCACCGCCGCGTGTTCGACGACGGCGGCGCTCCAGGACGCGGGGTTCTCGAAATAGTCGCCCAGGCGCGAGAAGATCGGGCCGTGGCGCGCGCTCCAGTAGCTGCGCACGGTGTCGTTCAGCACCTCGTTGCCGCAGGCCTGCGCGATGGCGGTGTGGAATTCCTCGTCGCCGGCGCGCGGCTCCACGCCGGCCGCGGCGTCCTGCCGCATGTGGTCGAGCGCGCTGCTCATGGCGGCGATGTGCGCCTTGCGCGCGTGGCGCGCCGCCAGAGCGGCCACTTCGCCTTCGACCAGCTCGCGCGCCCGCATCAGCTCCAGCGGTCCCCAGTCGGCGGTATCGCCGCCGCCGTTGGCGCCGCGCGCCGCGCCGTGGCCATTGCGCTGCTGTGGCGGCTGCACGTAGATGCCGGAGCCGGTGCGCACCTCGACCCAGCCTTCGACCTCCAGCGCGATGAGGGCCTCGCGCACCGAGGGCCGGCTGACGCCGAGCTGCTTGGCCAGGTCCCGTTCGGCCGGCAGCCGCGTGCCCGCATCGAATTCGCCCGCGCTGATCAAGCCACGCAGCTGCTCCGCGATCTGGCGGTACAGGCGGCTGGATTCGACGGCTTGCAGGGGCATCGGGAGGGGTTAGGGTTGACGATGACTGGCCAAGTGGTCAGGCCAATTACTATCGGTGCCAGTCGGGCGCGGCGCATCGGGGTGTTCCCTAGCCGGCGCCGGCCAGGAGATGAACATGCGACTCAAAGGCAGAACCGCCCTCGTCACCGCGGCGGGGCAGGGCATCGGCCGCGCCAGCGCGCAGGCGCTCGCCGCCGAAGGCGCCCAGGTCTGGGCCACCGACGTCAACCCGAAACTGCTGGACAGCTACGAAGGCGTGCAGGGCATCCGCTGCGTGCAGCTCGACGTGCTGGACAAGCCGGCGATCAACAAGGTCATCCAGTCGATGCCGGCCATCGACGTGCTGTTCAACTGCGCCGGCTTCGTCCACGGCGGCACCGTGCTGCAGGCGACCGACGAGGAATGGAACTTCGCGCTGAACCTCAATGTGCGGGCGCAGTTCTGGGCCATCCAGGCCGCGCTGCCGCGCATGCTGGAAAACGACGACGGCAAGGGCCGCGGCAGCATCATCAACATGGCCAGCGTGTGCAGCAGCATCAAGGGCCTGCCGAATCGCTTCATCTACGGCACCACCAAGGCGGCCGTGATCGGCCTGACCAAGAGCGTGGCCGCGGATTACGTGACCCACGGCATCCGCTGCAACGCGATCTGCCCCGGCACCGTCGACACGCCGTCGCTGCACGACCGCATCAACGCCAACCCGGACCCGGAGGCCGCGCGCAAGGCCTTCATCGCGCGGCAGCCGATGGGACGGCTGGCCAAGCCGGAAGAGATGGCGCCGCTGGTGGTCTTCCTGGCCAGCGACGAGTCGGTGTTCGTCACCGGCCAGGCTTATGCTGCGGACGGAGGCATCACGATATGAACCAGCTCGACTTCCAGGGCCGCCATGCGATCGTCACCGGCGGCGCCGCCGGCCTGGGCTTTGCCATCGCGCAGCGCCTGCTCGCTTCCGGCGGGCGCGTGACCCTGTGGGACCGCGACGAGGCGGCCGCGGCCAAGGCCGCGCGCGAACTCGGCGCCGGCGTCGGCTTCGTCGTCGTCGACGTGGCCAGCGAGACCTCCGT
This sequence comes from Ramlibacter sp., assembly GCA_021323335.1. Taxonomy (GTDB): domain Bacteria; phylum Pseudomonadota; class Gammaproteobacteria; order Burkholderiales; family Burkholderiaceae_C; genus Ramlibacter. The sequence goes on along the minus strand of JAJTCN010000049.1, from coordinate 18,314 downwards.
GCGCGGTGCCGTCCAGCAGACGCTGCAGCGCGAGAAGCGCATCGATGCGCTCGTCAACAGCGCCGGCATCACCGGCCCGAACACCAAGCTGTGGGAGTACCCTGTGGATGCCTGGCGCCAGGTGATGGAGGTCAACCTCACCGGCCTGTTCATCTGCTGCCGCGAGGTGGTGCCGGCCATGCGCGAGGCCAACTACGGCCGCATCGTCAACATCGCCTCCGTCGCCGGCAAGGATGGCAACCCGAACGCCAGCGCCTACAGTGCGAGCAAGGCCGGCGTGATGGCGCTGACCAAGTCCCTCGGCAAGGAACTGGCCGACACCGGCATCCGCGTGAACTGCGTGACGCCGGCGGCGGTGAAGACCGCCATCTTCGACCAGATGTCGCAGCAGCACATCGACTTCATGCTGTCGAAAATCCCGATGGGCCGCTTCGGCCTGCCGGAGGAGATCGCGGCGATGGTCGGCTGGCTGTGCACCGAGGACTGCTCGTTTTCCACCGGCGCGGTGTTCGATTTGTCTGGTGGCCGCGCCACCTATTGAAGAAGAAGAGGAAAGAGAAGCAAATGAAACTCGTTCGCTATGGCAACCCCGGCAAGGAAAAGCCGGGACTGATCGACGCCGACGGCAAGCTGCGCGACCTCAGCAGCGTCGTGCCGGACATCGGCCCGGCGCAGCTCGGGCAGGTCGGCCTGACGAAGATCCGCAAGGCCAACCCGGCCAAGCTGCCGCTGGTGCGCGGCAACCCGCGCTTCGGCTGCCCGGTGGCGCACGTGCCCAAGTTCATCGCCATCGGCCTGAACTACTCGGACCACGCGGCCGAATCCAACATGCCGATCCCGGCCGAGCCCATCGTCTTCATGAAGGCGACCAGCTGCATCCAGGGCCCGAACGACCCCGTGATGCTGCCGCGCGGCTCCGTCAAGACCGACTGGGAAGTGGAGCTGGGCTACCAGCTGGAGCGCGGCTCGCAGTGGGACAAGGGCAAGGGCTGCGACACCTTCGGCCCCATCGGCCCCTGGCTGGTGACCAGCGACGAGATGACCAACGTGCAGAAGCTGGCGATGTGGCTGGACGTCAATGGCGAGCGCATGCAGACCGGCAACACCCGCACCATGATCTTCAACTGCGCCAAGATCGTGAGCTATTGCAGCCACTTCATGACGCTGGAGCCGGGCGACGTCATCACCACCGGCACGCCCCCGGGCGTGGGCCTCGGCATGAAGCCGCCGCGGTACCTGAAGAAGGGCGACGTGATGACGCTGGGCATCGAAGGCCTGGGCGAACAGCGCCAGCTCGTGGTGCCGTTCAAGGCGGGCTGAGTCGCCGGGGTGCCTTCGGCAACCCGGCCTACGCAAGGCGCCCGCGGCCCTTGGGGTGCGTTGATGTTCGTAGGCTGGCGGTGAGCCCGAAGGCGAACCCCAGCTCCCCGGCGATCAGAGCACCAGGTCCCCCGCCCCGATCGCCGTTGCGCCCACCACCTGCACCTTGAACTCCGGCGCCGCGTCCGCATCCGTGCTGCCGTACAGCATCAACGTGCTGCCGTCGTACACATAGCGCAGCTGCCCGGTGGCATCGGCGCCGAACGCGGCTGCGCCGATGAAGCTGAAGTCCTGCTGGCCCGCCACCATGGCGTTCGCATCCAGCACCGACAGGTCGATGCGGTCCATGCCGCTCGTGAAATCCGCGATCACGTCGAAGAAGGCCGGCCGGCTGTCGCCCACGGCGCCGAACACGAAGCGGTCCGCCCCTGCGCCCCCGGCCAGGCTGTCCTGGCCTGATCCGCCGGCCAGTGTGTCGTTGCCGGCCAGGCCGGAAAGCGTGTTCGCGCCGGTGTTGCCGGTGAGCGCGTTGTCGCCCGTGTTGCCCGTGCCGACGGTGTTGCCGGTGCCGGTGAGCGTCAGGTGTTCCACCGCTTCATTGCCTTTCAGGCTGAAGCTCATCGCGGCGAGCACCAGGTCCGTCCCGCGCCCCGCGGCCTCCTGCACGACGTCGCCGGGGCGGTCCGCGACGTAGGTGTCGTGGCCGCCGCCGCCGATGAGGGTGTCGCGTCCGCCCTGTCCGTCCAGCGTGTCATGGCCGCCCAGGCCGTGCAGCACTTCGTCCCAGGCCGTGCCGGTGAGCGTTTCGGCCGCCGCCGTTCCCACGATGTCCGGCGCGAAGTGCCGCTGGTAGGTGTCCATCCCGCCGCCGCCGTGTGCCGATTCCCAGGCGACCACCCAGCTGCCGTCGGCCAGCGCGGTCAACGTGGTCGCAAGCTGCAGGCCGCTGGTGGTGACGTTGACCAGCGTCTCGCCGCCCACCGGTGCGCCGGCAGCGTCGTAGCGCTGGAGGTAGATCTCCGCGTCGCTGCTGCCCTCGTTCCAGGATTCCCAGCTCACCACCCAACCGCCATCCGGCAGTGCGGTGACGCAGGGCGTGTTCTGGCCGCCGGCGGTGGTGGTGTTGACCAGCGTTTCCGTTCCCACGGCCGCGCCATTGGCGCCGAAGCGCTGCTGGTAGACGCCGGCGCCGCTGCCGTCCTGCAGGTGGCTGCCCCAGGCGACCACCCAGCCGCCGTCGTCCAGCGCGGTCACCGTGGTCCCGAAGCGCTCGTCGGCCAGCACGGCGTTGACCCGCGCCTCGCCGCCGACCGCCGCGCCCGTGGCGTCGTAGCGCCGTTGCCAGACGTCCATGCCCTCGACCGCGTCGAACGACTCCCAGGTCACCACCCAGCCGCCATCCGCCAACGCGGTGACCGAGGGAATCTGCTGCACGTTGGCCGTGGTGGTGTTGACCAGCGTCTCGGCTCCGACCTCCGCACCCGCGGAGCTGTACCGTTGCTGGTAGATGCCTCCCCACTGGCCATCCTGGCCTTCGGATTCCCAGGTGACCAGCCAGCCGCCGTCCGCCAGCGTGGTCACGGCGGCGCGCGTCTGGTAGCTGGTGGTATAGGTGTTCACCTCCACCTCCGCGCCCACCTTGGCGCCCGCCGAATCGAACCGCTGCAGGCGGATCTCGCCGGCATCGGTGGCGCGCGAGGTCCAGGCCACGACCCAGCCGCCATCGGGCAGAGCCGTGGTGCTCGGCGCCCACTGGTCGTCGGTGGTGTTGGTGTTGACCAGCACTTCGCCGCCCACCCTCGCGCCGGCGGCGGTGTAGCGCTGCTGGTAGACATCCATCAGCCCCTCGTGCGAGGACTGCCAGGTGACCACCCAGCCGCCGTCGGCGAGGGCCGTGATGCTGGCGTTGTTCTGGTGCTGGAGCGTCGACGTGTTGACGAGGACTTCGGCGGCGGCGGTGGCTTGTGCGGACATGGAAGCTCCTTGCGGTCAGACGCTTGTTCCGGGAGAGGCCGGTTCGGCTGCGCGCGATCATGACGGTGGGGCAGGGGCGCATCCGATGCCTTCGCGCCGGAAACGGCCGGGAGGGTCGACAAAGCACGGATTGGCGGGTGCGGCGACCAGTGGCGCCACGCCTCCTGTCACGTCTCGTAACCCTCGCCGTCGAACGCGATCAGGCAGAACCCGTGGCCGAAGGGATCCGCGAACGTGATGCACCGCGATCCCTTCCAGTCGACTTGCTCGCCTTGCCGCACGGCCCCCGCGTACAAGGCCCGTTGCACCGCCGCTTCCAGGTCGTCGACGACGAAATCCATGTGCACCGGCGTCCAGTGCCGCCCGTAGTCGCGCACGGTGGGGACGGACGCGCCCGGCGACGACCCGGCGTCGTTCCGCAGCAGGTAGATCACCGACGACGCCCCGACCAGCTCCGCGACATCCCCGTCCAGGGTGCGGTTGTGCCGCAGCCCGAACGCCGCCGTGTAGAAGGCAATCGCCGGCGCGAGGTCCGGCACGTCGATGTTGACGATGAGGCGCATGGTGTCGGGTCATTCTGCACTCGTAGGTCGGGGTGCGGGCGAAGCGCGCACCCCGACACATCCTTCTTCATCCTTTGCATACTTGGGTAATGCGCCCTCGAACACTGATTGTTCGTGACAGCAATCGAACAAACAAACCATCGACCGAAAGAGTGAGTTGGCTGCGGGTACCCGCCTGCTAGGATCGCTACAAATTGTTTCTGAGCTTCCCTTTGAGCGGCAGCGACGGCTGTCTTCGATGTTCGGAAACATTTTTGCGGTAGGCGGGAGGCTGCCTATAGCGAGCGCGAGGCGCGACTGTCGGAACCAATTAAAAGTTTGAGGAGTACGTTTTGAGCAAGATCAGATTTTTCGGAATGGCTGCAATTGTGATTTCAACGGCGACGCTAGGTGGGTGTGCGACGCTTGTTGCTTATGCGCCGCAGAAGAACGACAGCGACCCGAGCCAGTCCGTGAAGTACGTCCAGGGCGTCGGTACGGTGACGGCGAAGACCGACAAGTACGAAATGTTCATGTACCCCGCGTTTCGTACGCAGGGGTTCAAGGAACCGACGTTCGTGCTCGGCTATGCGAACAACTCGTCGACGCGGGAAGATTTCAACATCTCTAACGTCAGGGCGTTCTTTCGTGGACAGCCTGTACCGATCTATACCTACACCGAGAAAATCGCGGAAATCCAGGCCGTCAAACGAGGCAACCAGATTGCCTTGGCCATCCTCGGGGGCTTGGCTGCGGGCGCTGCTGCCCATAGTGCTTCACACCGGACGTACGCATCCAACTACTCTGGCACCGCCTGGAACAATAGAGGAGGCCGCGCAAGTTTCGTCGGCTCCGGAACGGTGAGGGTCTATGACCCCGCAGCCGGAATTCTGGCAGGTGGCGCGGTCGCCGGTGCCACCGGTGTGGGGATCGCCCAGATCGAGAACAACGCCGCGAATGCGGAAATGGCAGCTGCCGGCATTCTCCAGGAGAACACCGTTGAGCCCATGCAGATGGTCAATGGCGCCGTCATCCTGCGAGACTGCTGCGACCAATTTCCAAAGCCTGGTGATGCCATCCGATTCGAAGTGACCGCCAGTGGCAGAACCAGCGTTTTCGAGTTCTCGCGCGCTGTGGTCTCGAAATAAGGGGGCCCGGGGTTTCACGAACGCTGGGGTCTGCCGGGGTGCCTTCGGCAACCCGGCCTACGGGCTTGATGTGCTGACTCCGGCAGATCTCAGCATCCGCACCACCTCCTGCTGCCCCCGCCGCTGCGCGTGCTGCAACGCGCTGACTCCATCCCGGTCCTTGCGCTGCACGTCGCTGCCCCGCGCGATCAGCATCCGCACGATCTCCTGGTGCGCCGGCCCGTCGCGCCCCAGGACGATGGCTTCCAGCAGCGCCGTCCAGCCCAGGTCGTTGACGTGGTGGAGGTCGATGTCGGTCGCCAGCAGCACCCGCACCACCTCCACGTGGCCTCGGTAGCTGGGGCCCATCAACGCGGTGCTGCCATAGCGGTTCAGGCTGCGCAGGTCGGCGCCGGCGGCGATGGCCTCGCGCACGATCGCGGCGTGGCCGTTGCGGGCGGCCAGCAGGAACGCCGAATCCTTCTGCGCATCGCGCGCGTTGACGTCGGCGCCGGCGGCCAGCAGCCTGCGAAAGGCGGCGAGGTCGCCGCCTTCGGCGGCCGCGCGCAGCTGAACGTCGATGTCGCGTTCAGCGAGTGCAAGTCCAGGGGCGAGCAGGCAGAAGGCGAGCAGCAGCCGACGGGACGTCACGGCGGGGTGGCTGGCGGCTACGGCCGGTAAGGGCCGGTGCGATTGCGGTAGTCCGCATCGGCGGCGTCCCGGCGCTCCCACAAGCTGCCCGACGGTTGCGCCGGCTTCGGTGCGCCCTGCAGGATGATCGCCGGCGTCGGCGTCACTGCCGGCAGGGGATCGAGGCGGCGCGGTCCGGCGTCCATGATGTTGGGCCGCACATCGACGGCACTGGCGCCGTCGCAAGGCCGGTCCGTGTAGACGCTCGAGCTTCCGCAACGGTACACCTGCGCGGCCGCGCCCGAAGACACGCACGCAAGCACAAACGCGGAGATGCTGAGGACGACGGGCCGCATCGAAATATCGTACTCCGCCCGGGCTCGGCGCGGGGCCGCATGGCCGCCGGGGTGCCTTCGGCAACCCGGCCTACGCGACGGCGTGGGTCGGCTGGGTCTCCGTAGGTCGGGGTGCCGAGCGAAGCGCGCACCCCGACGCTGGCCTACGCGATCCCCGCCTGTCGCAACCACTCTCGCCCCAAAGGCGAGCACAGCAAGACGAACCCCGCCACGTTCAGGACCACCGTCACCCAGAACATTCCGCGGAACTCCGTCTTGGTGGACTTGTGCCGCAGGAACTGCTGTGCGAGCAGGGCCCCGGGCCAGCCTCCCGCCAGGGCGAGCAGGTGCAGCGTGCTTTCCGGCGTGCGGCGCCCACCCGAGCGCGCCGCGGCCTTGTCCGCTGCATACACTATGAAGGCGACGACGCTGAGGGCCGCGTATGCAGCCGCGAACCACCCCGAAGGCCGCCACGCCATTGCGACGGCCAGGCAGAGCAGCAGGAAGGCAGGGATGGCCAACAGCGTGGCGGTCCCCCACTGCGCCGGCCCGCGTTGCCTGGTCCGGGCAGCGGGACGGGGCTGGAGCACCGCCGCAACGCTGCGCGCCCGCTTCTTGCCCTTCGAGTCGCGCTCCACTTCGAAGGAGACGCGCTGCGCGAGTTGCGGTCGCATCGTCCGCGGAAAGGCCTTGATGTGGACGAACACCTCGCCGCCGCCCTGGTCCGGCTCGATGAAGCCGAAGCCGCGGTCGTCGTTCCAGGTCTTCAGGGTTCCCTCGAAACGCATGGAACTCACGATGCATCCCCGCGCTTCATCGCCGACTCCGGCAAGCCGAACACGCGATCGAACGCCCAGGTGAAAGCGATGGCATAGACGAAGAAGAACGCCAGCAGGCCCAGGTTCGCCAGGAACGCGTTGAAGAACGATATCTCGAGCCAGAACGCCATGACGGGCACCAGCAAGACCACGAGGCCGCCCTCGAAGCCAGCGCCATGGGCCAGGCGACGCAGGAACGAGCGGCCGCGCACGGACTGGCGCGCTTCCCAGCGCTCGAACAGTGCGTTGAACACATAGTTCCACGCCAGCGCGATGCTCGATAGCACGAACGCGAGGCCCAGGGTCGACGCAGGCGGTTTGTCGAAAGCGAAACTGAGGACGGGGCCGACAAAGGCGATGGCGAAGACTTCGTACAGGATGGCCTGGAGGACGCGTCGGGTTCTGGGACTCATTGGGAAAGCGTTGGATGCTGCAGCCATCGTATCAATCCCGCGCGACGCAGCGCCTAAGTTCTACAGGGCTTTCCACGTCGACAGGCGACACGCGCTGCGCCTACAGTCCGTCATCCGGAAACGACAGGAGACATTTCAATGAAGCTCGTCCGCGCCATCGCGCATGCCACCCTGGCCGCCGCCGCCGTCCTGCCGCTCGTTGCAGGGGCCCAGGATTTCCCGAACAAGCCGATTCGCCTGCTCATCCCGTTCACGCCCGGAGGCGGCACCGACTTCGTCTCCCGCGTGGTGGCCTCCAGCCTGACGGAAGTGCTGAAGTGGCAAGTGGTCCCCGAAAACCGCCCGGGCGCCTCGGGCAACCTGGCCGTGGCGTACGCCGCGCAGGCCGCGCCCGACGGCTACACCATCGTCATGGGCCAGTCGGACAACATGGCGCTCGGTCCGTACCTTTACCAGAACGTGGGCTACGACACGATCAAGAGCTTCGTGCCCATCATCCAGGTCTCGGAGACGCCGCTGGTCATCGTGTCGCGCGGCGCTGCTGCCGGCGGGACCAAGCTGCTGGCCATGTCCGACGTGGTCGCCAAGGGCAAGAGCGCCGAGGGCCTGAACTGGGCGACCGCGGGCAACGGCAGCATGGGCCATGTGTTCGGCGAACAGTTCAAGGTCCATTCCGGATTGAAGCTCACCCAGGTGCCATACAAGGGCGCCGCGCCGGCGCTGGCCGACGTCATGGGCGGGCAGACCGACGTCGCCATCCTGTCGGTGCCCTCGGTGCTGGCGCTGTCCAGGAGCGGCAAACTCACGCCCATCGCCGTCACCACGTCCAAGCGCGCACCCGCGCTGCCCAATGTGCCCACGCTCGCGGAGGCCGGCATCAAGGACATGGACGCCGGCGTCTGGCTTGGCCTGTTCGCCCCCGCGGGAACGCCGCCGGACATCGTGGCCAAGCTCCATGCGGGCATCGCCAAGGTGCTGCAGATGCCCGAGGTGCGCGAGAAGATCGTCAACGGCGGTGCCATCCCGGTGGGCGGCAGTTCCGCGGAGTTCGCCGGCTTCCTGCGCGTGGACTATCCCAAGTGGGGCCGCATCGTGAAGGACGCCGGCATCAAGCTGTCGGAATAGGCGCGGCATGCAGCTCGAAGGCATCCGGGTCGTCGACCTCACGCGCATCCTCTCCGGCCCCTTCTGCTCCATGTTCCTCGCGGACATGGGCGCGGAAGTGATCAAGGTGGAGGACCCCGACGGCGGCGACCCGATCCGGCAGCAGGGCGAGGCGCGCAACGGTTTCTCGCTCTACTTCGCCTCCTTCAACCGCAACAAGCGATCCATCACGCTGGACCTGCGCAGCGCCGAAGGCAAGGAGGTCCTGCGCGACCTGCTGCGCGGCGCCGACGTGGTGATCAACAACTACCGGCCCGGCATCATGGAGAAGATGGGGTTCGGCCGCGATGCGCTGAAGGCGATCAAGCCCGACATCGTCAGCTGCCACATCACGGGCTACGGCCTCGACGGCCCCTACCGCGACCGGCCCTCGTTCGACTTCATCGCCCAGGCGATGAGCGGATTCATGAGCGTCAACGGCGTGGAGGACGGCCCGCCCATGCGCGCCGCCCCGCCGGTGTCGGACCTGGTGGCCGGCTCGTATGCGGCCATGGGCATCCTGGCGGCGCTGGTACGCCGCAACCGCACGGGGCAGGGCGAGGAGGTCGCCACCGCGCTGACCGACAGCATGACCAGTATGCTGGCCTTCCTGGCCACCAACTTCTTCGCCAGCGGCAAGCAGCCGCTGCGCACCGGCAACGACCACGCGCTGGTCTCGCCCTACGGCCTGTTCGAGGCGGCCGACGGCCAGATCGCCGTGGCGCCTTCCAACGACGCCTTCTACGCGCGCCTGATCGACGGGCTGGGCCTGGACGACCTGCGCGTGCGCCCCGAGTACCGCACCAACGCCGACCGCTTCGAGCGGCGCGCGCAGATCAACGCCGAGATCAACGCGCGCACGCGCGGGCAGACGGTGGAGCACTGGATCGCCAAGCTGAATGCGGCGGGCGTGCCGTGCGGGCGCGTGCTGGGGCTGGGCGAGGTCTTCGAGGACCCGCAGACGAAGCACCAGCAGATGCGCATCACCATCCAGCACCCGCAGCACGGCCCGCTGGACGTGCTGGGCTTTCCCATCAAGTTCTCCGACGACCCCTGCCGCGTGCACCGCCCGCCGCCCGTGCTGGGCGCCGACACCGACGCGTTGCTGGCCGAGCTGGGCCGGGACGCATCCACCATTGCCTCGCTGCGCGAACGCGGTATCGTGTAGCGCGCGTTTCCGGAGCACATCGAATGACCACCTTCCAGACCCCTGCCAACGACCGCTTCGTGCTGGTCACCGAAGTCGGCCCCCGCGACGGCTTCCAGTCCGAGAAGCAGTTCATCCCCACCGAGGTCAAGGCCGGCCTCATCAACCGGCTGATCGCGGCGGGCGTGCGCAGCTTCGAGGCCACCTCCTTCGTGTCGCCCCGCGCCGTGCCGCAGATGGCCGACGCATCCGAGGTGATGGCGCTCATCGAGCGCAGGCCCGGCGTGCGCCTCACGGGCCTCGTGCCCAATGCGCGCGGCGCCGAGCGCGCCGCCGCGGCGAAGGTGGACATGATGGCCGGCTTCGTCTCGGCCTCCGAGACGCACTGCCAGGCCAACCTGAACAAGTCGATCGATGCGGCGCTCGCGGACTTCGTCGAGTACGCACCCATCGCGCAAAAGTACGGCATCGCGCTGCGCGGCGCGGTGGCCACGGCCTTCGGCTGCCCCTTCGAGGGCGAAGTGCAGATGGCCAACGTGCTGAAGATCATCGAGACGTACCTGCGCCACGGCGCCAGGCACATCAGCCTGGGCGACACCACCGGCATGGCGACGCCGCCCGTGGTGACCCGCACCGTGGAAGCCATCCGCCAGCGCTTCCCCGAAGCCATCATCGCGCTGCACTTCCACAACACCCGCGGCATCGGCCTGGCCAACGTCATGAACGGCTTGCAGCTCGGCGTGCGCGAGTACGAGTCCTCCTTCGGCGGCCTGGGCGGCTGCCCCTTCGCGCCGGGCGCCACGGGCAACATCTGCACCGAAGACCTGGTCTACCTGCTGCACGAGTGCGGCTGGGAAACCGGCATCGACCTCGACGCACTCGCCGGCGTGGCGCGCGAAGTCCAGGACTTCATGGGCCGCGACCTGCCCGGCCAGTACATGCGATCGGGGCCGCGCCTGAAGCTGAGCGGCGTGGCGGACGCGAAGCGGGCCGTGGGCTGAGTCGCAGGCCGGGTTGCCGCAGGCACCCCGGCATCCCTCACTGCGTGGCGGCCGGGAGTGCCGGCAACACCACCGTGAACGTCGCGCCGCTGCCGGCGCCCGCGCTCTGCGCCATCACGCTGCCGCCGTGCAAATCCACGATGCGCTTGACGATCGCCAGGCCCAGGCCCAGGCCGGACGTCTCGGTGGCGGCGACGCCGGGCGCCTGCACGAAAGGCTCGAACAACTCGTCGCCCCCGCCCTGGTCGAAGCCTTGCCCGTTGTCGGTGATCGTGACCTTCCACGCGGCGTCCGCGCCGGACAACGTCAATGCGATGCTGCCGCCGGGCGGGGTGTACTTGGCCGCGTTGTTCAACAGGTTCGCGAACACCTGGACCAGACGGCCGGCATCGCCCCGCACCGGTGCGTGCGTGCCGGGAATGTCGGGCGTCAGCCGGTGCTGCTTGCTCGCGATGAGGGCGTCGCTCTGGTCCAGGGCCTGTCCCAGCACCTCGCGCAGGTCCAGCGGCGCCATCTCCATGTCGATCTTGCCGTGCAGGACCTTGGACGTGTCCATGAGCTCATCGGACATGCGCGCGATCTGCTTGACCTGCCGGCCCACGATCTCGGCCGCCCAGGCCACCCGCGCCGGATTGGTGGTGGAGCGCTGCAGCACTTCATTGGCCGTGGCCAGCGCCGAGAGCGGGTTGCGGATCTCGTGCGCCACGGTGGCCAGCACCTGGTCCTTGGCGCGATTGCTCCTGCGCAGCTCGGAGATGGTCGCGCGCAAGGCCCGGCGGGAGGCCTTCAGCCGCCCGCCGATGACACTGATGCTCACGCCGATGGCGATGAAGAGCAGCGTGCGCGTGATGTTCTGGGGTTCGAGCACGCTCTCCCAGCCGGGCCGGGTCCCCACGAAGAGATAGGTGCCGACCATGGTCCCGAGCGCCGTCGCCAGCATCGCCGGACCGAACCCGCCGTAGAGGGCGGCGAGCACGACCGACAGCGCAAGGATGAGGTAGGGCCCCTGCTGGCCCAGCAAGGGAGTCAGCAGGAAGCGAAGCAGGAGCCCCGCGGCCACGGCCAGCACCGCCAGTGCGTAGCCGTGCCATGGGTGTTCGTCGATGGGAGCCTGGGCGGCGTCGCTAGCTGTTCGTCCCATCTTCTCGCAATCTTGAGGACCGGGGAGTGTACGCGCCCGTTCGCGGCCCTCCACCTTGTCATGGAATGCACGCCCCTGCGTTAAGCTCGATCGGTGTCCAGATCGCTGTGGATCGTCCTGCTGCAGCTCGCCGGCGGCGCGCTCGCCTGCTACGGGCTGGTGCTGGCCTTCCTCTGGTGGCGCCAGGAAAGCATGCTGTTCTATCCGGTGCCGCTGCCGGCGGACCACCGCCTCGCCACCGCCCCCGACATCGTCGAACGGACGGTGGACGTCCCCGGAGCGCGGCTGTCGGTGCTGCACCTGCAGCGCCCGGGCGCCCGGGGCGTGGTGTTCTTCCTGCATGGCAATGCGGGAAACCTGCAGGGCTGGTTCTCCAACGCCGATTTCTATCGCGACGCCGGCTACGACCTGGTGATGCCGGACTACCGCGGCTTCGGCAAGAGCACCGGCCGGATCGGCAGCGCGAGCGAACTGCGCGACGACGTGCGCGCCGTGTGGTCCCAGGTGGCTGCGCAGTACCGCGGGCGCAAGGTGGTGCTGTATGGGCGGTCCCTGGGCACCGGTCTGGCCGCGGAGCTGGCACAGGAGCTCAGCGCCCGGGGCCAGCCTCCTGACCTCACCGTGCTGGTCTCCGCCTATACGAGTTTCCGCGCCCTGGCGGCGGAGTTCTACCCCTGGGTGCCGGGCTGGCTGCTGCGCTATCCGCTGGAAACGGAAGCGCACCTGCCCCGCATCGCCGGGCCGGTGCTGCTGGTCCACGCGGAGAAGGACAGCCTGATCCGGGTCCACCACCTGCAGCGGCTGAGGCAGGTGCTGCCCGGTGCACGCGTGCTCGTGGTGCCGGGGGCGGACCACAACGACCTGCACGAGTCGCCCGTGTACCGCGACGGGCTGCGGCGCGCATTGGGTGCGCTCTAGGCCGGCCAGCCCCACAATGGATCCATGCGCGTCCTGAACTGGTCCTACCTCCTCCTCTCCCTCGGCATGCTGGTGGGTTGCTTCCCGCGCGGCGACCCGTCCCGGCCCATCCCCACCGAATTCGTCGCAGCCCCGCAAAAGGCCCAGCGGCTGGTGGTCGTTCTGCCCGGGCGCGGGGACGACGTGAAGGGCCTGCAGCGCAGCGGCATCACGCAGGCCATCCAGCAGGCCTGGCCCGACGCCGATGTCGTGCTCACCGGCCTGGCCCTGGGGTACTACATGGAAGGGCAGGCCGTGCCGCGCCTGCACGCCGAAGTGATCGAGCCGGCGCGCAAGCGCGGCTATGCGCAGGTGTGGCTCGTCGGCGCTTCGCTCGGCGGCATGGGCGCCTTGCTGTACGACCAGGCGCACCCGAACCAGGTGGACGGGCTGGTGCTGCTGGCGCCCTACCTCGGCGAGAAGGCGCTGCTGCAAGAAATCGCCGCCGCCGGCGGAGTGGCACGCTGGCAACCGCCGCCGGCGCCTCGCGTGATCGATGGGGACAATTTCCAGCCGGAGTTGTGGCGCTACCTGCAGACCTGGTCGCGCCCGCCCGGCCCGCGACCGAACGTGTGGGTGGCCTACGGCACCCGGGACCGCCTGCGCGGAGCACTGCCCCTGATCGCGCCGCTGCTGCCCCCGCAGAAGGTGCTGGAGCCCGCGGGCGGCCACGACTGGGAGGTGTGGTCGCCGATCACCCGGGAGATCCTGTCGCGGGTTGCTGCAGCAGGCTTGCCAGCGCGTTGAGATCGGCGGGCTTCACCAGGTAGTGGTTGAAGCCCGCATCGCCGCCGCGATGCTTGTCGTCGGCGCTTCCATACCCCGTCAGCGCGATGAAGGTTGCCGCGGCGGCATGGGCGTGGGCACGCAGCTGCCGCGCGAGCGCATAGCCGTCCATGTTGGGCAGGCCGATGTCCAGGACGAAAGCGTCGAACGGACTCTCCTGCACTGCCGCGAGCGCGTGCCCGGGGTCGTGGAGCACGCGCACTTCGTGGCCCACGCTTTCCAGCAGCATGCCCAGCGTCTCGGCGGCATCCTTGTTGTCGTCGACGACCATCACGCGCAGCGCTTTCACGGCGCGCGGGATGTCGATGCGCTGGTGCGCTTCGGAGGCCACCGGCGCAACGGCCTTCAGCGGCGGCAGCGTGACGGTGAATGCGCTGCCCTTGCCCGGCCCGTCGCTCTCGGCCGTCACGCGGCCGCCGTGCAGCTCCACCAGGCTTTTCACGAGCGCGAGGCCGAGGCCCAGCCCGCCCTGCGCACGGTCGGGCGTGCGTTCTCCCTGCGTGAACAGCTCGAACACATGGGGGATCAGCTGCCCATCCATGCCCATGCCATTGTCCGCGACGCGCACCTCCACGTGCTCGCCCACCGTCATCGACAGGGACACCGAGCCGTTGGGGGGCGTGTATTTCGCGGCATTGGCGAGCAGGTTGGAAACGACCTGCACGAGCCGGGTGCGGTCGCCCAGCACATGCACGTCGCCCGAGGCCATGCGCGTGGTCAGCTGATGCCCGCGGGCCTCGATCAAGGGCCGCACCTGTTCGATCGCGCTGCCCAAGACCGCCTTCAGTTCCACGGGCGCGCGCTCCAGCTCGACGAGCCCGCGCGTCACGCGCGAGACGTCCAGCAAGTCGTCGACCAGCTCCGTCATGTGCCGCACCTGGCGCTCGATGATCTCGGCGGACCGTTCGACCCGGGCCCGGTCGGAGGACACCGCCTTGAGCAGCTGCGCCGCGGTGCTGATCGGCGCCAGCGGGTTGCGCAACTCGTGCGCGAGCATGGCCAGGAAGTCGTCCTTGCGGCGATTGGTGGCGAGCAGCTCGTCGCGCGCCCGCTTCTGTTCATGGATGTCGGTGCAAGTGCCCATCCACCGCACGATCTCGCCCTGGCCGTTGCGCACGGGCAGCGCCCGTCCCAGGACCCACCGGTACTCGCCGGAGCGGTGCCGCAAGCGGTACTCGATCTCGTACTTCTCGCCGGTCTTCAGGCTGTGCCGCCACACCTCCCAGGCGCGCGGCTGGTCGTCGGGGTGGAACATGCCGTTCCAGCCCTCGCCGTCGGTGGTGCCCGGCGGCGCGCCGGTGAATTCGTACCACTGGTGGTTGTAGTAGTCGTGGTAGCCGTCCGGCAGCGTGGACCACACCATCTGCGGCATGGCGTCGGCGATGGTCCTGAACTGGGCCTCGCTCGCGCGCAGCTGGCGCGTCTCCAGCAGGCGCTCCGTCACGTCTTCGTGGATCAGCATCACTTCGACGACGGCGCCGTCCGGCCCCTTGATCGGCCGTGCCGTGGCTTCCACCCAGCGTGCCAGCCCGGGCTTGCCGAGTTCGGCGGGGTCGTAGTGGATGGCCGGCAGCCGCACGGACTCCTCGCCCGCGAAGGCCCGGCGCAGGTGCGGCGTCACGCCCTTGGCCTCGAGCTGCGGGTCGGTGAGCATGTTGTACTGCCGGTTGACCTTCAGGGTGCGCCCATCGACCGAAAGCAGTTGCACGCTGAACGGTGCCTGCTCGAAGAGGGTCTGGAATCGCTGTTCGGTTTGAACCTCTGCTGCCGATGAGTTGGGCGGTACCACCCGTTCATTTTGCCCGAGGGCAATGCGCTTCAGGCCTTCGGCACCCGGTACATCGCGCAGAGCTTGTTGCCGTCCGGATCGCGCAGGTACGCCAGGTACAACTGCCCGGCCGCCCCCGGGCGCAGGCCCGGCGGGTCCTCGCAGGTGGCGCCTCCATGGGCAACGCCTGCTTCGTGCCAGGCGTCCACTTGCTGGGGAGATTCACACGCGAAGCCGATCGTGCCGCCGTTGCCGATGGTCTGCGGCTCGCCGTTGATTGGCAAGGTCGCGCCGAACACACCGGTCTTGGAGCGCCAGAAGATCCGGTGGCGGTCCAGGAAACCTGCGGGGACGCCGAGGGTGCCGAGCACGGCGTCGTAGAAGAGGCGGGAACGGTCCAGGTTGGAACTGCCGACCATCACGTGCGAAAACATCCAGTCTCCTTTGCAAGCCTTGTCGCGGCGATGGGCGCCGCCTACTTCTTCGGCGTCATGATCCCCAGCATCAGGTCCGTGTTGAGCTTGGCCATCTGCTGGACGAGCTCCCACTGGCTGGTCATGATGCGGGTGAATTCGGGATTGGTCGGATTGGCCTGCCCCGACATCGCCAGCTGCGCGGTGGACTGCGCGATCTTCTGCTGCGCGCCCAGGATGGCCTTGACGGCCTCGTTGTACTGATCCAGTGTCATGGCTCGCTCCGGTTCGGGGGAAATCCCCGGCGCATCTTAGCCCCGGGCGCCTCAGTCCGCGTAGCCCGGGTTCTCCCGGTCCAGCACCCGCATCATCGCGGCGAAATAGAGCGCCTCGCGCTCCGCTTGCGAATGGCTGTTGCGCGGGTTCGGCGCCTCCACCTTCTTCACCATCTCCTCCTGCAGCACCGCGAGGGGCCGGCCGGTGGACATGGCCAGCACCTGCGCGCGGCAGACACGCTCCAGCTTGTACAGGCGCCGGTAGGCCTGCCCGACGCTGTCGCCCACCGCCAGCACCCCGTGGTTCTTCATGAACATGATGTGCTTGTCGCCCAGCACCGAAGCCAGGCGCTCCCCCTCGCTCAATGAATCGGCGAGACCCGAGTAGCCGTCGTCGTAGGCGATGTTGCGCGTGAGGAAGGCGGCCGTCTGGCTGCCGGGCAGCAGGCGGTTGTCCTCCAGCATGTTCAACGCCAGCGCCCAGGTCTGGTGGGTGTGCAGGACGACGTTGGCGCCGGTGATGCGGTGCAGCGGTGCGTGGATGCTCAGGGCGCTGAGCTCCAGGCTGCCGCTGCCTTCCAGCACGTCGCCGGCTTCGTTGAACACGATCAGGTCGCTGGCCTTCGCCTCGGACCAGTGCAGGCCGAAGGGCAGGACCAGGTAGCGGTCCTCCTGCCCGGGCACGCGCATCGTGAAGTGGTTGTCGATGCCTTCTTCCAGGTCGTCGTAGACCGCGAGGCGGTTGGCCGCGGCCAGGTGGACGCGCGCGCGCCAGGTGTCGTCGTTCTTGCTTGTCATCTGTCGTGGTGGGGATGGCCCTAGCTCAGATGCTTGCCCACGAGGCCGGTCATCTCGAACATCGTGACTTCGTCCTTGCCCATCACGGCCTTGAGCTTGTCGTCGCACAGGATGTTGCGCTTGTTGGCGGGGTTCTGCAGGTTGCGCTCCTTGATGTACTCCCACAGCTTCTTGGTGACCTCCGTGCGCGGCACGGGCTCCGGGCCGATGATGGCCGCCAGCTGGGGGCTGGGCTTCAATGCCTTCATGAAGGCGGAGTTCTTCTTGGGCGATTCGGTTTGTGTCATGGGCTCCTCGCAAGCGAAAGCGGTCAGGATACCTGACCCCCGGCGCCGATCGGGCAGTTGCGCTTTGCGACTAAACTGAACAAGTGATCCCAGCCATGACCCAAGACTCGACCGTCACTTCCCCGGCCACCCGCCGTCCCGCTGCCGCACGCAAGGCGCCCCGCCCGGTGCACCCCCTCCTGCAGAAACTGTTCGAGCTGTATCCGCGGCTCTTCGGTGCCCGCTTCCTGCCGCTCAAGATCGGCGTCTTTGAAGAGCTTGTCGCGGCGCATCCGGAGACACTGCCCGCGGACGAGCTGAAGGTGGCGATCGGGCTGCACACGCGGTCGACGCGCTACATCGAAGCGGTGGCCTCCGGCTTGCCGCGCCACGACCTGCAGGCCAGGCCCGTGGAGCCCGTGGCGCCGGAGCATGTGCATCACGCCATCCTGGAGCTGTACAAGCGCCGCAGCGGCAAGGCGCCGGAGCCGGCGCGCCAGCAGGCCGTGCAGCAACTGGCGGCCGCGATCGAGGCGTCCGGCCTCAGCCGTGAGGCCTACCGCGAGCGCTTCACCTCGCCCGACGACAACCTGCACGCGCTGCTGGAAGAGGCCCTGTCGGTCGTCGCGCAAAAGAATGCGCGCCGCGAAGCATTGCAGAACGCGTTCCAGGCCAGCGGCAAGACCGTTGCCGAGTTCGCCGAGATGTATGGCCTGGACCCGCGGGAAGCGAAAAGGCTGCTGGGCCAGGACGCGGGCCCATCCCTTGCCTGATTCGGACGTCACGAAGTTCGCCGCCTGCCTGCGCGACCAGGGCATGCTCGGGGCCTTGAAGTTCCTCAACGGGCGGACTTCCCATCGCTACACCGGCGTGTTCCGCTTCGATGGCGACATGCTGCGCAATGTCGCCCTGATCGACCGCTGGGTGGCGGAGGTCACTTCCGGCGAAGACGTCCCGCTGGCCCGGGCCTATTGCGCCCACCTGGCGCGCACGGGAGGCACGCTGGAAGTCGCGCACGGACCCACGGACGCGCGTGTGCCGTGGATGGCGGACAGCGACATCCTGTCGTACTGCGGCGCCGTGATCAACGCGCCGGACGGCTCGCGCTGGGGGGCGTTGTGCCACTTGGGCGTTGTGCCACTTCGACACCTCGCGGTGCGAGTCCAGCGGCAGCGAAGTCCCGCTGCTGGACGCCGCCGCGAAGTTGATCTACGGCGAGGCGGCCAAGGCTTCCGACTGATGCCCGGGATGCCGTGCGTGCTCAGCCCCTGCGGGCCGCCTCGATCCGGGCGATGTCGATTTTCCCCATCTCCATCATGGCTTCGAAAGCCCGCTTCGCCGCCGCCCGGTCGGGGTCGGCTATGGCGTCCGTGAGGGCCCGGGGAGTGATCTGCCACGACAGGCCCCACCTGTCCTTGCACCAGCCGCAGGCGCTCTCCTGCCCGCCGTTGCCGACGATC
>JAJTCN010000136.1 GCA_021323335.1 Ramlibacter sp. | reverse complement strand
TTTGCGCGACGATGTCCTGCAGTGCCAAGTTGGTAGTCGATCAGCCAAAAAAAACGGGCGGTGATTACCCGCCCGTTTGGTCGTGAAGGCGGTATTGTAACGACCAAAGGCTTGTCACGCAAGGGTTGAAGGTGTAGGCGCCACGGTATCCGCGCTGAGCGCAGCCCGGGAGACACGGCTCAGGCAGCGGCGGCCACGAGGGTCCGGGTGTACGCCTCGCGCGGATGGTTCAGCACCTGCTCGACGCTGCCGGATTCCACCACCTTTCCGTCCTTCATCACGAGCACCTCGTGCGCCATGGCGCGGATCACGTCGACGTCGTGGGTGATCAGCAGGTAGCTCAGCCCGCGCTCCTTCTGCAACCTCTGCAGGAGCCTGAGCACCTGCTGCTGGATGGTCACGTCGAGCGCGCTGGTCGGCTCGTCCAGTACCAGCACTTTCGGCTGGACGATCAGCGCCCGGGCGATGGCCAGCCGCTGGCGCTGGCCGCCGGAAAACTCGTGCGGATAGCGGCCCAGGAGGCCCGGAAACTGGCCTTCGGACAGGCCGACCTCCTCCAGCGTGGCGAAGACGCGCGCCCGGCGCTGGTCGATGTCCAGGGCGGGCTCGTGCACCAGCAGGCCCTCGCCGACGATCTCCTCCACCGTCATGCGCGGCGACAGGGACGAGAACGGGTCCTGGAACACCACCTGAACCAGCTTGCGGATGGCCCGGTCGCCCTGGACGTCGTTGCCCCAGTGCTGGCCCACCACCTCCAGCTTGCCCTCGTGCGGCACCAGGCCCAGGGCTGCCAAGGCCATGGTGGACTTGCCCGAGCCGGATTCGCCGACGATGCCGAGCGTTCCTCCGGGCGGAATGCTGAACTCGGCGCCGTGCACCGCGACGAAGGCGCCGCGGCGGAACCAGCCACGGAATCCCGGCAGGGGGACGGGATAGCTGACCCGCAGCGCGCTGGCCCGCATCACCGGCGCCTGGCCCTCTGTCGCCGGCGGAACGTCGCGCCGGGGCCGGCTGTCGATCAGGCGGCGGGTGTACGCATGCTGTGGCTGCCCGAAGACGCCGGCGACCGTGCCCTGCTCCACCAGGTGCCCGTTCTCCATCACCGCGACCCGGTCCGCGAAACGGCGCACCAGGTTCAGGTCGTGGGTGATCAGGAGCACGGACATGCCGTTCTGGCGCTGCAGGTCCGACAGCAGGTCCAGGATCTGCTGGCGCAGCGTCACGTCGAGCGCGGTGGTCGGCTCGTCGGCCAGCAGCAGGCGGGGCCGGCAGGCGAGCGCCATGGCGATCATCGCCCGTTGCCGCTGCCCGCCGGACAGCTGGTGGGGATAGGTGGCCGCGCGGCGCGCGGGCTCCGGAATGCCGGTGGCGGCCAGGGCCTCGACGGCGCCTTCCCAGGCCTCGCGCGCCGACACGCCCTGCTTGAGCTGCAGGACTTCGGCGATCTGGTCGCCGACGGTGTAGACCGGGTTCAGCGCCGTCATCGGCTCCTGGAAGATCATCGCGATGTCCCGGCCACGGATGCCCAGGAGCTCCCGCTCCGGCGCCTGCAACAGGTTGATGGGCGCCTGGCCCGGCTCCCCGGAGGCGAGCCGCGCGGCGCCCGAGATGCGGGCGTTGTGCACCAGCCTGAGCAGGCTCAGGGCCGTGATGCTCTTGCCCGAGCCCGACTCCCCCACCAGCGCCAGTTTCTCGCCCGGCGCGATGGAGAAGTCGATGCCGTGCACGACCTCCTTGCCGCTGAAGGCGACGCGAAGGTTCTCGACTTCGAGCAACGGAGTGGCCAGGTCCGGCTCCTTGCTGCTTGGTGTCATGTGTCGGCCTTCCGCGGGTCCAGCGCGTCGCGCAGCGCATCGCCCATGAAGGTCAGCAGCAGCAGCGTGCCCACCAGAACGGCGAAGGTGGACAGCGAGATCCACCAGGCGTCGATGTTGTTCTTGCCCTGGCTCAGCAGCTCCCCCAGCGACGGCGTCCCGGGCGGAACGCCGAGACCCAGGAAGTCGAGCGAGGTGAGCGCCAGGATCGAGGCGCTCATGCGGAAGGGCAGGAAGGTGATCACCGGGGTCATGCTGTTCGGCAGGATGTGCTTCCACATGATCCGGCCGTTGCCGACGCCCAGCGCCCTCGCCGCGCGGACGTAGTCCATGTTGCGGTTGCGCAGGAACTCGGCGCGCACGTACTGCGACAGCCCCATCCAGCCGAACAAGGACAGCAGGATCAGCAGCAGCGCGACGCTTGGGGCGAAGATGGCGCTGAAGATGATCAGCAGGTACAGCTCCGGCATCGAGTCCCAGATCTCGATGAAACGCTGGAAAGCCAGGTCGACCCGGCCGGCGAAGAATCCCTGGATGGCGCCCGAGACGACGCCGATCGCCACGCCGATGGCGGTGAGTGCCAGCGCGAAGAACACGCTGAGGCGAAAGCCGTAGATCAGCTGGGCGAGCATGTCGCGGCCGCGATCGTCCGTGCCCAGCAGGTTGTCGCGCGTCGGCTTCGACGGATTCGGCTCCTTGGCGAAATAGTTCAGCGTTTTCGGTCCGTACGGGTTGGGCGGGAAGATCGCCCAGTTCCCTTCCCTCGCCAGCTGCTGGCGGATGAAGGGGTCGTGAAAATCCGTTTCGGTCAGGAAGTCGCCGCCGAACGTCGTTTCCGGGTACGTGGTGGCCAGCGGGAAATAGAACTGTCCGCCGTAGCGCACCACCAGCGGCTTGTCGTTGGAGAGCACCTCCGCGAACAGGCTCAGGATCACGACGCTGAGGAACACCACCAGGCTGTAGAAGCCCAGCTTGTTGCGGCGAAAGCGCCGCCAGGCCCGGCGGGTGGGCGACACGTGCACCCAGGCCGCCTCGGCCGGCACGGGTGCGGCACCGCCGCCCTGCGTCTGCCCGGCCACGGCGGGATCGGCCACGAGCGTGGCGCTAGTCGAATTTGACACGCGGGTCCACCCAGACATACATGAGGTCGCTCATCAGCTTGGTCAGCAGGCCGATCAGCGTGAACAGGTACAACGTGCCGAGGACGACCGGATAGTCGCGCCGGATCACGCTGTCGAAGCTGAGAAGGCCCAGGCCGTCGAGCGAGAACAGCGTCTCGATCAGGAGCGACCCCGTGAAGAACGCGCCCAGGAAGGCCGCCGGGAAACCGGCGATGATGGGCATC
This sequence comes from Ramlibacter sp., assembly GCA_021323335.1. Taxonomy (GTDB): domain Bacteria; phylum Pseudomonadota; class Gammaproteobacteria; order Burkholderiales; family Burkholderiaceae_C; genus Ramlibacter. The sequence goes on along the minus strand of JAJTCN010000136.1, from coordinate 14,530 downwards.
AGGGCATTGCGGAACACGTGCTTCCACAGCACCTTGCGTTCGTCCAGGCCCTTGGCGCGGGCCGTCAGCACGTATTGCTTGCGGATCTCCTCCAGGAAGGAATTCTTGGTGAGCATCGTGGTCACCGCGAAGCTGCCCACGACCATGGCGGTGACCGGCAGCGCGATGTGCCACAGGTAGTCGACCACCTTGCCGGCCAGGCTCAGTTCCGCGAAGTTGCCGGAGGTGAGGCCGCGCAGCGGGAACCAGCCCAGCTGGCCGCCGAAGATCACCAGCAGCGCGACGCCGAGCACGAACCCCGGGATGGCGTAGCCGACCAGCACGATCAGGGTGGTGAGCAGGTCGAAACGCGTCCCCGCCCGCACCGCCTTGGCAACGCCCAGCGGCACGGCGATCAGGTAGCTGATGAAGAAGGTCCACAGGCCCAGGCTGACCGACACCGGCAGCTTCTCCCGGATCAGCGTCCAGACTTCCTTGTTCTGGAAGAAGCTGGTGCCCAGGTCGAAGCGCGCGTACTGGCCCAGCATCTGGAAGAAGCGCTCGTGCGGCGGCTTGTCGAAGCCGTACAGCGCCTTGATCTGCTCGATGCGCTTGGGGTCCACGCCCTGCGCGCCGCGATAGCTGAAGGTGCCGCCTTCGCCGCCGCCCGCACCGCCGGCCCCGGCGCGCGCTTCCGCCATGTACTGCTCCACCGGCCCGCCCGGCACGAACTGGGTGACGAGGAAGGTGATGAGCAGGACCCCCAGCAAGGTGGGGATCATCAACAGCAGGCGCTTGAGGATGTAGGCGAACATCAGTGCGCCGCCTGCTGCGGCCTGGCCCACCAGGTGTCGATGGCCCAGGCCTCGCCGGGCGAGTACGGCGGCATGGTTGCCGTGGGCTGCAGGCGCCAGGCGTTGTAGACGATGCGGTGGGTGCCCGCCGTCCACTGCGGGATGAGGATGTGGGAGTGCATGATGACCCGCTCCAGGGCGCGGCACGCCGGGAGGAGTTCGGCCTTGGTCTGCGCGCTGGTCATCCGCCGCAGCAGTTCGTCGACGGCCGGGTTCTTGATGCCGGTGAGGTTGCCCGAGTCCTCCAGGTCGGCGGACTTGCTGCCGAACAGGTCCACGTAGTCCTGGCCGGGCGTGTTGGTGCCGGGGTAATTGAGCGTGATGATCTCGAACTGCTTCTTCTGGAAGCGCTGCTGGTACAGCGCGAAGTCGACCGGCCGGAAGGTGAGCTTCACGCCCAGCTTCTCCAGGTTGCGCATCCAGGGCGTGATGGTGCGGGTGCCGCTCTCCTGGCTGTCCAGGTATTCCAGTGTCAGTGTCTCGCCCTTGGCATTGCGCAGCACGCCGTCCCTGACCACCCAGCCGGCCTGTTGCAGCAACTCGCGGGCCTGCCGCAGGTTGTTGCGCAGCGAGTTGTCGCCGTCGGTGCGCGGCGGCTCGTAGGCCGGCCCGAAGGCGGCATCGGGGATCTTGCCGCGCCAGGGTTCCAGCAGCGCCAACTCCTCCGGGGGCGGGAGCCCCGAGGACTTGCAGTCGGTGTTGCCGAACAGGCCCGTGACCCGCTGGTACGAGTTGTAGAACATCTGCCGGTTCATCCACTCGTAGTCCATCGCCAGGCCCAGCGCCTGCCGCACGCGCGGGTCCTGCAGCTTGGGCAGGCGGGTGTTGAGGATGTAGCTCTGGAAGCCCGAGGGCAGCCGGTGCCGGAACTCGCCCTTGACCAGCTCGCCGGACTTGAACTTGCGGCCGTTGACTCGGCGCGCCCAGTCACCGGCGGAGAAGAACCGCATCAGGTCGAACTCGCCGGCCTTCACCGCCTCGAGCTTGGCCGTGTTGTCCTTGTAGATCTTGACCACGATGCGGTCGAAGTTGGACGTGCCCTTGCGCACGTTGAGGTCGCGCGCCCAGTAGTTGGGGTCGCGCACGTACGTGATGTCCTTGCCGAAGTTCACCGGACCGATCCGGTAGGGACCGCTGCCGATCGGGATGTCCATCACCACCTGGTCGAAAGGCTTGGCCTTGCCGTCGACCATGCCCCACTTGCGGCTGAAGACCGGCAGGCCGCCGACGGTGAGCGGCATTTCCCGGTTCTTGCGCTTGAAGCGGAACCGCACCGTGCGCTCGTCGAGGATGTCCACGCCGTCCACGTCCTCCAGCGCCGTCTTGTAGGCGGGCGAGGTGTGGGGCCCTACCAGCGTGTCGTAGGCATGCTTCACGTCCGCGGCCAGCACCGGGTCGCCGTTGTGGAACCGGGCCTGGGGCCGCAACCGGAAAGTGGCGGACAGGCCGTCCGGCGGCACCTCGACGTCCTCGGCCAGCAAGCCGTAGCCGGAGCCGACCTCGTCCTGCGCCCCGGACAGCAAGCTGTCGAACATCAGCCCCGACAGGTACGCCGGAGGCGAGCCCTTGATCGTGAACGGGTTGTACTTGTCGAAGGTGGAATAGCGCAGGTTGCTCACCAGGCGCAGCTCTCCCCACAGCGCATAGCCATGGGCTCCCCAGGCGGCCGGGGCCAGGACCCAGGCCATCAGTAGCAACAAACCTCGCATGCGACAATTCTGACGAGTTTTTAACTGCGAGAGTTCCATGGGCTTCCTGTCTGGAAAGAAATTGTTGATCACCGGTGTCCTGTCGAACCGGTCCATCGCCTACGGCATCGCCAAGGCGTGCCATGCCCAGGGCGCGGAGCTCGCCTTCAGCTACGTCGGCGAGCGCTTCAAGGACCGGATCACGGAGTTCGCGGCCGATTTCGGGTCGAGCCTGATCTTCGATTGCGACGTCGGCGACGACGCCCAGATCGAAAAGCTGTTCAGGGACCTGTCCGCCACCTGGCCGAAGTTCGACGGCTTTGTCCACAGTATCGGGTTCGCGCCGCGCGAGGCGATCGCCGGCGACTTCCTGGACGGCCTGTCGCGGGAATCCTTCCGGATCGCCCATGACATCAGCGCCTACAGTTTCCCGGCGATGGCCAAGGCGGCCCTGCCCTACCTGAACGACAGGTCCGCCCTGCTCACCCTCACCTACCTGGGTGCGCTGCGGCTGGTCCCGAACTACAACACCATGGGCCTGGCCAAGGCCTCGCTGGAAGCCGGCGTGCGCTACCTGGCGGGCTCCCTCGGGCCGAAGGGCATCCGCGTCAACGGCATCAGCGCCGGCCCGATCAAGACGCTGGCGGCCAGCGGCATCAAGGACTTCGGCAAGCTCCTGTCCATCGTGGCGACCGCATCGCCGCTGCGGCGCAACGTGACGATCGAGGACGTCGGCAACGTCGCCGCCTTCCTCCTGAGCGACCTGGCCAGCGGCGTCACGGCGGAAATCACCTACGTCGACGGCGGCTTCAGCCAGACCGCCATCGCCGTCGACGCGTGAAGCGGGCGGGCCCTGCCCGCTCCCGCTACTGCTCCACGCAGTCCGCGAAGTACTGCAGCTTGCCGGTCGCGTCCACCTCCGACACCAGGCCGTGGATGTCGGTCTCGAAGCCGGGGCATTCCAGGTTGAAGGCGCGGGCGAACTTCAGGTAGTCCACGATCTTCTTGTTGAACACCTCGCCCGGGATCAGCAGCGGGATGCCCGGCGGATACGGCGTGATCAGCGAGGTGGTGATGCGCCCTTCCAGCTCGTCGATCGGCACGCGCTGGGTCTTGCGGTGGGCGATGTGGGCGAAAGCGTCGCTGGGCTTCATGGCCGGGTGCAGGTCGCTCAGGTAGATCTCGGTCGAGAGGCGCGCGATGTCGTACTTGGCGTAGAGCTCGTGGACGTACTGGCAGAGGTCCTGCAGGCCCATGCGCTCGTAGCGCGGGAACCGCTGGCAGAACTCCGGCAGGATCCGCCACATCGGCTGGTTCTTCTCGTATTCGTCCTTGAACTGCTGCAATGCCGACAGCAGCGTGTTCCAGCGGCCCTTGGTGATGCCGATGGTGAACAGGATGAAGAAGCTGTACAGGCCCGTCTTCTCCACGATCACGCCGTGCTCCGCCAGGAACTTGGTGACGATCGAGGCCGGGATGCCGGTCTTGGCGAACTTGCCCTGCAGGTCGAGGCCGGGCGTGACGATGGTGGACTTGATCGGGTCCAGCATGTTGAAGCCCTCGGCCAGGTTGCCGAAGCCGTGCCACTTGGCGGTGCGCGCCTCGCCCTTGATGATCCAGTCGTCGGCGCGGCCGATGCCCTCGTCCACCAGCTTGTCCGGCCCCCAGACCTTGAACCACCAGTCCTTGCCGTACTCCTTTTCCACCTTGCGCATGGCGCGCCGGAAGTCCAGGGCCTCCATGATGGACTCCTCGACCAGCGCCGTGCCGCCGGGCGGCTCCATCATCGCCGCCGCCACGTCGCAGCTGGCGATGATGGCGTACTGCGGGCTGGTGGAGGTGTGCATCAGGAACGCCTCGTTGAACAGGTGGCGGTCCAGCTTGTTCTCCTCGGCATCCTGCACCAGCACGTGGCTGGCCTGGCTGATGCCCGCCAGCAGCTTGTGGATGGACTGGGTGGAGTACACCAGCGACTTCTGCGGCCGCGCGCGCTTCTTGCCCATGGCGTGGAAGGTGCCGTAGAAGGGGTGGAAGCAGGCGTGGGGCAGCCAGGCCTCGTCGAAATGCAGCGCCTCCACGTAGCCATCGAGCATCTTCTTGATGGTCTCGGTGTTGTACAGGACGCCGTCGTAGGTGGACTGCGTCAGGGTCAGGATGCGCGGCTTGACCGACTCCGGGTCGACGCCGGCCAGCAGCGGGTTGGCCAGGATCTTGGCCTTGATCGCCTCGGGCGTGAACTCGCTCTGGGGGATGGGCCCGATGATGCCGAAATGGTTGCGCGTCGGCTTCAGGAACACGGGGATGGCCCCGGTCATGATGATCGAGTGCAGGATGGACTTGTGGCAGTTGCGGTCCACCACCACCACGTCGCCGGGCGCCACCTCGTGGTGCCAGACCATCTTGTTGGACGTGCTGGTGCCGTTGGTGACGAAGAAGCAGTGGTCGGCGTTGAAGATCCGCGCCGCGTTGCGCTCGCTCGCGGCGACCGGGCCGGTGTGGTCGAGCAATTGCCCGAGTTCGTCCACGGCGTTGCAGACGTCCGCGCGCAGCATGTTCTCGCCGAAGAACTGGTGGAACATCTGGCCGACCGGGCTTTTCAGGAAGGCCACGCCCCCGGAGTGCCCCGGGCAATGCCAGGAATAGGAGCCGTCCTCGCCGTGCAGCTCGCGCAGGATGGCGTTGGGCAGGTGCTGCGAGGTCTTGGTCTCGCCGTGGACGTAGATCGGCACGTCCGGGTTCTTGCGCCGCACCTCGGAGATGAAGTTGCTCAGGTTCAGCACCGCCGGGTCGAGGTCCGGGCCGGGGGTGAACTCCTCGTCGTCGATGGACAGGATGAAGGCGCTGGCGCGGCTTTGCTGTTGCGCGAACTGCGACAGGTCGCCGTAGCTGGTGACGCCCAGCACCTCGGAGCCCTCGGCCTCGATCGCCTGCGCCAGGGCGCGGATGCCCAGGCCGGACGTGTTCTCCGAGCGGTAGTCTTCGTCGATGATGACGATGGGGAAGCGAAACTTCATGGGCGGTCCAGGGGCAAAAGGGCGGGCGAAGGGGCGAAGTGTATGAAATCCCGGACGGCCGTTGCGCCGCGCCGCGCGTTTTCGCCCACAATCCGCGCAAAGGGGACTCATGGCTGACTCTACGCTCTGGTGGCTGCTGGCCGGCGGCGCGGTGGCCGCCGAACTGCTTACCGGCACCTTCTACCTGTTGATGCTCGCCGTCGGCATGGCCGCCGGCGCCTTGGCCGCGCACGCCGGCGGCGGCGTGGCCACCCAGCTGGTGGCGGCCGCCGTGGTGGGCGGCGGCGCCGTCGCCGCCTGGCACTTCGTTCGCAAGCGCGGCCACGCCGGCACGGGCGAAAACACCAACATGGACTTCGACGCCGGCGAAGCGGTGCACGTGGACGCCTGGACGGAGGACAACACCGCCACCGTCCGCTACCGCGGCACGGTGTGGACGGCCGTCCCCGCAGGCGGCGTACCCGGCGGGACCGGCGCGCACCGCGTGCGCGAGGTGAGCGGCAGCCGGCTCGTGGTCGAAAAGATCTGAAAAATACCCAGGGGAAACGGCATGACGGAAATCGGCATCGTCCTGATCATCATCGCGGTGATCTTCGGCTTCCGGGCCATCAAGGTGGTCCCGCAGCAGAACGCCTGGGTGGTCGAGCGTCTGGGCAAGTACCACGGCACGCTGACGCCGGGCCTGAACATCCTGATCCCCTTCGTCGACCGGGTCGCCTACAAGCACAGCCTGAAGGAGATTCCGCTGGACGTGCCCAGCCAGGTCTGCATCACCCGCGACAACACCCAGCTGCAGGTGGACGGCATCCTGTACTTCCAGGTGACGGACCCGATGCGGGCCAGCTACGGCTCCTCCAACTACATCGTGGCCGTCACCCAGCTGGCCCAGACCTCGCTGCGCAGCGTGATCGGCAAGCTGGAACTGGACAAGACCTTCGAGGAGCGGGACATCATCAACGCCCAGGTGGTGCAGGCCATCGACGAGGCCGCCCTGAACTGGGGCGTGAAGGTGCTGCGCTACGAGATCAAGGACCTGACGCCGCCCAAGGAGATCCTGCACGCCATGCAGGCCCAGATCACGGCGGAGCGCGAGAAGCGGGCCCTGATCGCGGCCTCCGAGGGCCGGCGCCAGGAGCAGATCAACATCGCCACCGGCGAGCGCGAGGCCTTCATCGCCCGGTCCGAGGGCGAGAAGCAGGCCCAGATCAACAAGGCCCAGGGCGAGGCGGCGGCGATCATCGCCGTGGCCGATGCCACCGCGGATGCGATCCGCAAGGTGGCCGATGCGATCCGCCAGCCCGGGGGCGAGCTGGCGGTGCAGTTGAAAGTAGCCGAACGCGCCGTCGACGCGTTCGGCAAAGTGGCGGAAGAGTCCACCACGACCTTGGTGATTCCGGCCAACATGAGCGAGGTCTCGGGGCTCATTGCGTCGGCGATGAAGATGATTTCCGGTACCCGGGGGCCGGTCCTTGCTGGCGAGCCGGCTCAGTCATCGGACTCGCGGTTCCGGTAGTGGCCCAGCGGGCTGGGGCGCGAGCGCAGCCCGGCCGGCAGCAGGTCCGTGAACATCGAACTCAGCTCCTCCACCTTCTCGAAGGCGGCGGCCTCCCCGTGGGTGCGCGCCAGCAGCCCCATCAGCTCGCCGCGCATGAACCACAGGGACTCCAGGTCGGACGCATAGCGGATGCGGCGGGCCAGCCGCAGCGATCGCTCCCCGCTGTCCAGCGAGGTCATCTCCAGCATGTTCTGGCGGATGTCCTCCAGGTTGATCGGCTGCTCCCCGGGCCCGCGCACCGCATCGGTCGGCGCGTGCACGCTGCTCAGCATCGCGTAGATGCTGTTCCTGAGTTTGGGCATGAACCAGCGCATGGGGGAGTCCTTTCGAATCAGCCTGCCCCGCCGGGGCCGGTGAGGGGGGTCGGGGGAGTGAGGTCGAGCAGTTCGGCCACGGCCACGTCGGCCAGGCGGGGGGGAACGGGTGCGCCGGCCGCGATGTCCTGCAGCCGGTCGAAAGTGAAGAGCACGCGGGCGCCGCTGCCGTCGCGGCGCGGCACGCCATAGGTGACGCGCTGGCGCTGGGCCGGCGGCAGCTTGCCGAGCATGGTGCGCGTGGAGAGGATGGTCCCCATGCGGCCGCACCGGGAGAGCTGCTCGGCGCGGTCCGCCGCTTCGCCCAGCACGCGCAGGTCCGCTGTCGCGCCGACGGCGCCGATCCACTCGCGGCCCTCGTCGATGCCGACGTTGATGCACAGCTCGACGTCCCAGCCCTTGCGCGCCTGCCAGCGGCGGCTCACGCGGCGCATGGCATCGCGCGCCTGCTGCGCCGCGGCCAGCGCGTTCCACAGGTAGCCGGTGCCCGAATCCGACGCGAAGTACCACACCAGCACCTCGCCAGGCTGGCGGCCGGGGCGGCCGCCATGGCTGCGGTAGATTTGCTCGAGCTCGGCCCACACTTCGTTGAGCAGCTCGAAGTACTCCTGGGCGGTGAGCTTGACCCACAGGCTGGTGGCGTCCTGCAGCGTGGCGACGAGCACGGCCAGCGGCATGTTGGTCAGCGGGCCGCCCTGCGGCGCTGGCGCCGGGGACCGCGCCGCGACCGGGGCGGCAGCGGGCTCGGCGGGTTCCCCCACCGGCGCGGGACCGAAGGCGAACAGCACGGCCTCGCGAAAATGCACGGCGTAGATCAGCCGCGCCGGCAGCGTGGCGGTCGCCTTCAGGCGCGCCTGCGTCACCAGGCCGGCCTCGGCGCGCCGCGTGGAGGCGTACAGCTTGCGCAGCTCCTCGGCCTGGTCCTGCAGCAGCCCGCGGAACAGTTCTTCGGTGCGGTGCGCGCGGTCCTTGGCCACTTCCAGGTGAAACCGGACGATGGCGTCGCGACCGCTTTCCGCGTCCAGGTCCATCAGGTGCCGGAACACGTTGTCGGTGGAGTCGTCGGAGGCCCCGAGGGGCGACAGCGGGCTGGTGTGCGTCTGTTCGTTCTGCCAGACCAGGCGAAAGCTGTCGTCCACCAGGTAGGCCGGGTAGTGCACGTCGCCCACGAACATGGTGAGCGTCGGGTCGCCGCTGAACACGGCGGCCCGCGAGACGGGAGCAGGCGGCAGCGCGCGCGCCGGGGGCGTGGCCGGCACGCCGGGGGCCGCCGGCGCGGGACCGGCATCGCTGCCCGGATGCGCGCCGAAGTGGTCCGAGATGCGCGTGATGCTCCAGCCTTCGCGCTTCAGGCGCTGGATCGTTTCGATGCGCGCGATCGTGCCGTCGGGGAAATAGCCGATGCGGGGCGCATCGCCGTGCTCGGGCCCAGGCGGCAACACCTGCGGCCGCGGCACGAGGCCGCTGGCGATGTAGTTGTTGAGCGTGGCACGCGAGATGCCGGTCCGCTCGATGATCTCCTTGCTGGTCAGCAAGAGTTCCCCTTCATTTACTGTCTAAGACAGAGATTACATCTGTCTAGACACACACGCAACTGTCTAGACAGTCATGTGTGCAACGGACAACGAGGGTTTACGAGAAGATGAGTTACTTGGACAGACTCCAAGCCACTTGGACAGAGTAGGCCCTCTTCCAGAGGAGCCTCCCGCAGCCATGCGATTGACGCAGCGGCATACCATGCGTAGAACGTCCTGAAGGAGGTATCCATGGACGTGGTGCACCACGGGGACGAGGGACCGAACGAAATCGTGATCAGCACACCGCCGGCCCCCGGGTCCACGCTGGTGATCCGGGGGTACGGCGGTGACGACCTGCTGGAAGCCCCCGAGGGCAGCCTGCTCGAAGCTTTCGGTGGCCCTGGCAATGACACCATCCGGGGCGGCGGAGCCGACTTGTCGGAAATATGGGGCGGCGCGGGGGACGACGTCCTCATACTCGGCAACAGCGGCTATGGTTGCCACATCATCGGCGGGCTGGGCAACGACTATCTGCAGAGCACCCAGGTCGCCCCCCTGGGCATCTACGGGTGGTACACGACCCTGTACGGTGGTGAAGGCGACGACACGATGGTCGGCAGCACGTTCGGGGAATGGTTCGTCGTCGACAGCCGCGGCGATGTGGTCTTGGACGTGACGCGAGGCGACAACGACCATGTCAGGTCCTTCGTGTCGTATCGCCTCAGCGGTACCCTCGAAGCCCTGGTTCTGGACGGGGTGAGGAACCTGGCCGGCTTCGGTAACGGCCTGGACAACCGGCTCGATGGGAATAACGGCGACAACCTGCTTGCAGGCGGAAACGGTGACGACTACCTGTTGGGCTGGCGCGGGTCCGACACCTTTCGCGGCGGCCTCGGCGCCGACGAGATGTGGAGCTGGACCAATGGCTATCACGACGACAGCATGGTCAAGACTTTCCAGTACAGGAAAGTGACGGATAGCGACATGGTCCACGGCCGCGACAGCATCGGCTTCTTCCATGCCAATGACATCATCGACCTCGCCGCGATCGACGCTGACCCCGGCGTCGTCGGTGACCAGGCCTTCGTCTTCCTGGGCGAGGCAGCCTTCGGCGCGGATGCCACCGGGCAACTGCGCTTCGAAATCGTGGACCGGAACCGCATCTTCATCATGGCAAGCATCGATGCCGACGCCGACGCAGAAATGGTCATCCGCCTGGTCCAGCCAGGGCAATCGCTGACAGCGGCAGATTTCGTTCTGTAGCCCGCCCGAAATGAAGCGGGAAGCCCTGCAAGGCAGCCGCCATGAGATTCGAACCCGCGGAGGGCTATTAACCCTCACACGCTTTCCAGGCGTGCGACTTAAACCGCTCATCCACCTCTCCGGAGCCAGCGATTGTAGCAGCGCATCCGGGCCAGTCCGCCCTGCCCCGCCCTCGTCGTCACGCCGTGGCCACCGCCTTCCGCGCCTCGTTCGGGTCGGCGATCATCGTGAGCAGCAGGTTCACGTCCGCGGGCTTGACCATGTGGAAGTCGAACCCGGCCTGGGCCGAGCGCGACCGGCTCTCCGCCTCGCCATAACCGGTCAGGGCGATCAGCAGCGCATCGCGCGATTCGGGCTGGGCCCGCAACCCGTGCGCCACTTCGAAGCCGTTCATGCCCGGCAGCCCGATGTCCAGCAGCACGACGTGCGGCCGGAACTCGCGCGCCAGCGCCAGGGCGGCCTGCCCCTCGTGCGCCACCTTCACCTCGAAGCCTTCCATCTCCAGGAGCGTCATCAAGGTTTCCGCGGAGGCGGCGAGGTCGTCGACCACGAGGATGCGGGACGCCAGGCCGCGCGTCGCCGCCGGCCTTGGCGTCACCACCGGCGCGGTGCCGGTCGACTGCGTGCCGATGCGCGCCGGCAGGGCCACCGTCACCCGGGAGCCCTTGCCCAGCCCTTCGCTCGTGGCCCAGACGCGCCCGCCGTGCAGTTCGACCAGGTGCTTGACCAGGGTGAGGCCGATGCCCAGGCCGCCCTGGGACCGGTCGAGCGACTGGTCCGCCTGGGCGAACAGGTCGAACATGTGCGGCAGGAACTCGGGTTCGATGCCGGCGCCCTCGTCCTGCACGGCGATCTGCAGTTCCCCGCCCTCGAAAGTCGCCTCCAGCCGGATGCGGCTGCGCGGCGGCGAGAACTTGCTGGCGTTGTTGACCAGGTTGGACAGCACCTGGGACAGCCGGTCGGGATCCCCATCCAGCTCCACCGGCTCCGGCGGCAGCACGACGTCGAGCACCTGCTCGCGTCCGCCCAGGCGCGGCGAGCTTGCCTCCACCGAGCGCTCGATCAGGGCGGCCAGTTGCAGCACCTCCGGCTTCACCGCAACCTTGCCCTGCACGATGCGGGAGACGTCCAGCAGGTCGTCGATCAGCCGCGCCATGTGGTCCGCCTGCCGGCCGATCACGTCGCGCGCCCAGCCCAGCTTCGGCGGCAGCGACTCGGCGCTGGCCAGGATGTGGACGGCGTTGCGGATCGGCGCGAGCGGATTGCGCAACTCGTGCGCCAGCATCGCCAGGAATTCGTTCTTGCGCCGGTCGGCTTCCTGCACCGCCGAATACAGGCGCGCGTTCTCCATGGCGATGGAGGCGCGGCCGGTGAACTCCCGGATCAGCGCCAGGCGCGTCGCATCGAACCGGGACTCCGGCCCGAGCAGCGCCAGCGCGCCGCGGATTTCGTCCCCTGCCGTCAGCGGGCAGATGGCGGCCGCCCGGCCGTCGCCCTTGCGCCAGACCTTCAACTGCTTCTCGCGGATCACTTCGTCGGCCGCCCCCCTCAGCTCGGGCGTGAAAACCTCCGGGTCGTCCGCCCGCGGCGCGGGGTGCATCTCCAGCCGGCGCACGCCGCCTTCCTTGTCCGGAATGCCCAGGATGGCACGATCCGCCAGCGCCGGGACGCACAGGCCGAGCACGGCGGCGATCGTGTCGTCCAGGTTGAGCGAGCGCGACAGCACCTGGCTGGCTTCCGCCAGGAAGTCGGCGCGCTCGCTGGCGGCCTCGGCGGCCGTCCGGGCCGCCTCGGACCGCGCCAGTTCCTCGCGCTGCGCCGCCTGCTTCTGCAGCTGGCGGTTCATGCGGAACAGCTCCACGAAGACCCGCACCTTGGAACGCAGCACCTCCGGGACCACCGGCGACGGGATGTAGTCGACGGCGCCCAGCGCGTAGCCGCGCCGCGCCTGCAGCTCGTCGACGTAGGCGGTGATGAAGACGATCGGCGTCTGGGCCGACTTCTTGTATTGCCGGATCAGGCTGGCCGTCTCCAGGCCGTCGATGTCCGGCATGTTGACGTCCAGCAGGATGACGGCGAACTCCATCTCCAGGATGAACTTCAGCGCCTCCTGCCCGGACCGGGCGCTCACGATGTTCTGGCCGAGCTCCTCGAGGATGGTGGTGAAGACGACGTGCTTCTCCGGCAGGTCGTCCACCACCAGGATGTTGACCTTCTCGGCTGCTTCGTCTCGGCTCGAACTACTCGGCACCAGGATTCCTTGTCATCGGTTGGCCGTCTCACTGCTGCAGCCAGGCCCGCAGCACCGCCAGCAGGTCGGGCGTGTTCACCGGCTTGGCCAGGTAGTCCCAGGCGCCCGCTTCGATGCACTTCTCGCGGTCGCCCTTCATCGCCTTGGCCGTCACCGCGATCATCGGGAGGTTCCGGCCTTGCGGCAGCTTGCGGATCTCCTTCATCGTGGCCATGCCGTCCATCTCCGGCATCATGATGTCCATCAGCACAACCTGGATGCCGGGATCGTTGGCCACCCGGTTGATCGCCTCGCGCCCATTGTCGGCCCAGACGATGTCCATGCCGTGCTCCTCCAGCACGGTGGCCAGCGCGAAGATGTTGCGCATGTCGTCGTCCACGATCAGCACCCGCTTGCCCGCCAGCGGCTTGGCGGACTCGTAGACGTCGTCGATGAGGTCGCGCTTGGCCTCCGGCAGGCGGGCCAGGCTGCGATGCAGCGCGATCAGCGCCGCGTCGAACAGGCGCGCTTCCCCCTGCACTTCGTGGACGGTGATGGTGTCGTCGGAATGCCACGCATTGCGGGCGCCGCCCTCGCCGCGGTACAGGATCAGCGGCAGCGGCCCGATGCCGGCCTGGCCGCCGATGGCGCGGCGGAAGTCCCTGGAGTCGGCGCCGGCGAAGCCGTCCTCCAGCACCACGGCGTCGAAGCGGCCGTTGTCGAGCGCCTCCAGCAACTGCTGCGAGCTCGCCACCTGCGTCACTTCGACCTGCTCGCCCTCCAGCTGCGCCAGCAGTTCATCGCGGGCGCGCTGGTCGTCCAGCGCCACCAGCAGCTTCTTCTCGTCGCGCGACACGTAGCCGTGCAGCATCTCGAGCATGCCATCCAGCACCTCCTTGGAGCGGATCGGCTTTTCCAGGAAGGCCAGCGCCCCGGACTTGAAGGCGCGGTCCTTGCTGTCGTCGGTCGAGATCACGCACACCGGCACGTGGCGCAGCGACAGGTCGTGCTTGATGCGGTCGAGCACGCGCCAGCCCGCCATGTCCGGCAGGTGCATGTCGAGCGTCACCGCGGACGGCTTGTGCTGGTTGGCCAGCGTCAGGGCGCCGGCGCCCATCGTCGTCACCAGGCCCTTGAAGCCCTGGCCGCGCGCCGCATCCAGCAGGAAGCGGGCGAAGGCCAGGTCGTTCTCCACGATCAGGAGCACGTGGTCGCTCGGCTGGATGTTGTCGCGGTCGTCGTTGGCGACGTTGTCGGAGACGACTTCATCGTCCTCGTCCGGCACCTCCATCGGTCCGGCGGCGCCCGCCCGCGCGGAGGGCTGCTGCGGCGGCGGCAGGCGCTTGGGCACCGGCGCCACCGTCTGGTCCCCGCGGAAGTCGGTGGAGATGCGGCGCGCGGTGCGCGTGGCCATGTAGACCAGCGGCAGGAACAGGGTGAAGGTCGAGCCCTGCCCCGGCGCGGACACCAGGCGGATCTCGCCGCCGAGCAGCTTGGACAGCTCGCGCGAAATCGCCAGGCCCAGGCCGGTGCCGCCGTACTTGCGGCTGGTGGAGCCGTCGGCCTGCTGGAAGGCCTCGAAGATGATCTGCTGCTTGTCGGGCGAGATGCCGATACCCGTGTCCGACACCGAGAACGCCAGCACCTGCTGGGCGCGGTTGAGGTCCTCGTTGTCCGAGCTCCAGCCGGCGAAGACTTCCTCCACCTGCAGCGTGACGTGACCCTGGTGGGTGAACTTGAAGGCGTTGGACAGCAGGTTCTTCAGGATCTGCTGCAGGCGCTTGGCGTCCGTGACCATCGACGCCGGGAGATTCAACCCGGTGCGGACCGTGAAGTCCACGTTCTTGGCTTCGGCCACGTGGCGGAAGGTGCGCTCCACGTACAGCTGCAGGTCGGACAGGCGCAGCTCGTTGACGTCCACGACCACCGTGCCGGACTCGATCTTGGACAGGTCCAGGATGTCGTTGATCAGCATCAGCAGGTCGTTGCCGGACGAGTGGATCGTCTTGGCGAATTCCACCTGCTTGGGCGTGAGGTTGCCTTCCGGGTTCTTGCACAGCTGGTCGGACAGGATCAGCAGCGAGTTCAGCGGCGTGCGCAGCTCGTGCGACATGTT